>CAXTRW010000061.1:0-14781 GCA_964246765.1 uncultured Acidobacteriaceae bacterium
GGCGCGCTTGGCGTTTCGCGCCGCCGTCCGGTAGTCCTCGACGACGCCGGGGATGGACTGGAACTCGTGGAGCACGCCTTCAATGCGCACGGCGGTCACGGCCGCACCTTCAATGGAGCTCAGAAGGGTGCGACGCAGCGAGTTGCCGATGGTGGTGCCGAAGCCGCGCTCGAACGGCTGGGCCTGGAATTTGCCGTAGCGGTCGGTTAGGGTTTCGGTGTCGACTTGGAGGCGCTTGGGGCGCTGGAATCCTCTCCACAACATAGGGTGTTTCTCCTCTGCGCGCCTTGCGATGCATTCTGCTCAGGTCCGCGCTGGTTACTACTATTGTAAAGTCAAGAACCAAACCGCCTGCGCGGCTGGCGGCACCTGCGGTGCGGCCAGGTATTTAAAGAACACACCCCACGAAGTGGGCGCCTCCCGCACAGGGGGGTCTTGTCTTTTATTTCGAGTACAGCTCGACGATCAGCTGTTCGTTGACCGGCAGCTGGATATCCTCGCGCTTCGGCAGCGCAACAATCCGACCCGAAAGCTCGGCCGCGTTGATTTGCAGCCAGGTCGGCGTCGGCTGGTGCGAGGCGAACTCGCGGGCGCCTTCAATGACGCCGAACTTAGTCGCGTTCGGGCGCACCTTGATCTCGTCGCCCACCGATACCTGGAACGAGGGAATGTTGACCTTGCGGCCGTTCACCTCGACATGCCCGTGGCGCACGATCTGCCGGGCCTGGCGCCGCGACATCGCATAGCCAAGCCGGAAAGCGACGTTGTCCAAGCGGCGCTCGAGCTGCTGCAGCAGGAGCTCGCCCGTGACGCCGGTCGCCGCGTTGGCCTTCTCGTAGTAGGCCCGGAACTGCGACTCTTGAGCGAAGTAGATGCGCTTGGCTTTCTGCTTTTCCCGCAGTTGCAGGCCGTAGCCGACGATCTTAGCCTTGCGGTCGCGGCCATGCTGGCCGGGGGCGAAGTTGCGCTTTTCAATCGCGCATTTGTCGGAAAAACAACGTGCGCCTTTCAAGAAAAGCTTCATGCCTTCGCGGCGGCAAAGGCGGCAAACGGGTCCGGTGTAGCGTGCCATGGTAGGTGTCCTCAGGTTCGGGTGACGACCGGTTTACGCGCCTGAGCGTTTCATCCCGGTCCAGTGCTTGTTAAAACGCGAAGCGTAGAAGACACCCCACGAAGTGGGCGCCAGCCGCGTAGGCGGTTTTGCCTTTGCTTACACGCGCCGCCGCTTAGGCGGACGGCAGCCGTTGTGCGGAATCGGCGTAACGTCCCGAATCGAGCGCACATCAATGCCCGCAGCCGCCAGCGCCCGCACCGCGGACTCGCGCCCTGAGCCGGGCCCGGAAACCCGTACATCCACCGAGCGCAAACCGTGGTCGCGCGCCTGATTGGCCGCGTTCTGCGCCGCTTGCTGCGCCGCGAACGGAGTGCCCTTGCGCGAGCCCCGGAACCCGAGCGATCCGGAGCTCTTCCACGACAGAGTATTGCCCTGCCCGTCCGTGATGGTGACGATCGTGTTGTTGAACGTGGCTTGGATATGGACCAGACCGAACGGAACGTTTTTCCGCTCGCGCTTTTTGAACTTTTTGTTCTTGCCCGCCTTGGCGGCCGAGCCCTTCGCTGCTTTTTGTGCCTTCGCCATTATCGGGTCGCCTTTTTCTTTCCGGCCACGGTGCCCTTGCGCGGCCCCTTGCGGGTGCGCGCGTTGGTGTGCGAGCGCTGACCTCGCACGGGGAGGTTGCGGCGGTGGCGCAGGCCGCGGTAGCTCTGGATATCGATGAGCCGCTTGATGTTCATCGAGACATCCTTGCGCGCGTCGCCTTCAACCCCGCCTTCCTGCTCGATGACCTGACGAATCTTGTTGATCTCGTCCTCGCTCAGGGTGGCGAGCTTGCGGAAGGGATCGATGTCGGCCTTGGTCAGGATACGCAGGGCGCGCGGGTTCCCGATCCCGTAGATATAGGTGAGGGCGATGCGGGTCTGCTTGTTGTTGGGCAGGTCGACGCCGGCGATACGTGCCATTTTTCTCTCGTTTCGCCCGGATGCGGAGCTGCTCCGTCAGGGCTGTTAGGGGGTGGAACCGCAATCGCGGGTTCATCGCACGCTCATTAGTGCCGGAGCGAACTCGCCCGAGGGCCGCTTGCGTTTTGCGCCGGAGCATAATCCTCCGGCGATCGGAGTCGGGCGTTTAGCCCTGGCGCTGCTTGTGCTTGGCAACCTCGCAGATGACCCGAACGACGCCGCGGCGATTGATCACCTTGCACTTGTCACAAATCTTCTTTACCGATGCGCGAACCTTCACAGTAGCTCCTTTTAAGGTACAGGGTAGAGCGTGAAAGGGGAGCAAGCTTAAGCAGCTTTTCCCTCCACCTTCCATCTTTTCTCTACCCTTTTACTTGTAGCGATACACGATGCGCCCGCGGGTCAGGTCATACGGACTGAGCTCAACTGCGACCCGATCGCCGGGAAGGATGCGGATAAAGTTCTTCCGCATGCGCCCGGAAACATGCGCGAGCACCTGATGCTTGTTCTCGAGCTCCACTTTGAACATGGCGTTGGGCAGCGTTTCCACCACCGTCGCCATGACTTCAATTGCGTCTTCCTTCGACACCCGTATCCCAATCTGCCCGGCGCGTGGCCAGGCTTCCCGCTGACGCTTTTGGCAGCCGCCTCAGCGCGTTAGAACCTCTACACCATCGGCCGTGACCGCCACCGTGTGCTCAAAATGCGCGCTGCAGCTGCCGTCCACCGTCACCGCGGTCCATCCGTCGTGCAACACCTGCACAGCGGGCTTGCCCGCGTTTACCATCGGCTCGATGCAAAAAACCATGCCGGCCCGCATCTTCATGCCACGGCCGCGTCGGCCGTAGTTGGGCACCTGAGGATCTTCGTGCAGCTTTGAGCCGATACCGTGGCCCACAAACTCCCGCACCACCGAAAAGCCTTCGCGCTCAACCCGCTGCTGCACGGCCGCGCCGATGTCTCCGAACGTACCGCCCTTGTGCACCGCTTCGATCCCGGCCGCGAGCGAGGCTTCCGTCGCCCGCAGCAGCCGCGCCGTCCTCTCATCCAGCTTCGTCCCCACCGCAATGGTGGTCGCCGAATCACCGTAAAAGCCGTCCACGATGACCCCAGTGTCGATCGAAACAATATCGCCTTCGCGCAGAACCCGCTGCTTCGACGGAATCCCGTGGACCACCTCGTCGTTGATGCTGGTGCAAAGCACACACGGGTAGGGCGTCCCGGCCGATCCGCGATAACCCTTAAACGCAGGCGCGACTTTCAGCGCCTTCACCTTGGCGACGGCGACCTCCTCCAAATCCATAGTAGTCACACCGGGCCGCACATACGGCCGTACAGCGTCCAGCAGCTCGCGTACTATGCCGCCGGCGCGCCGCATCCGCGCGATCTCGTCCCCGGTCTTGAGCATCACTGCCATCCGCCTACCGGTTCGCCCTCAATGCCCGTATCGCCGCCTCCAACCGCCCAGTCACCATCTCCGGCGCACCCTCGCCGTCTACCTCAACCAAACGCCCCAAGCCTTGATAATGCCCGAGAACCGGCGCGGTCAGAGTCTCGTAAGCGCGCATCCGCCCTGCGAATACTTCCTCTGAGTCGTCGTCCCGTCGTTCCAGCGGAGCGCAGTCCAGGTCGCAAAGACCATTGCGAGCGGGCGGCTGAAGATAGGCGTTGTAAATGCTCCCGCACACCGGGCAAATGCGGCGGCCTGTAACCCGCCGTAATAGCTGAGTATACTCAACCCGAAGTGAGACGGCAACTAAGGAGAGCGGTGCGCCGCTGCGGAAGCCGCTCCGGCGCGACTCGAAAGCGAGCAACTGCTCTCCGGCAAGCTCGGCGTCAAGCCATTTCGCCTGCGCCAAGGTTCGCGGAAAGCCGTCCAGCAGGTACCCGCGCACAACGTCCGGCTCCGCGAGCCGCGCATCGACCATGCGGTTGACCAGGTCGTCCGGAACGAGTTGGCCCGAGTCCATGAGCGCCTTGGCCATCAATCCCAGCTCAGAGGCGGCGCCGACATTGGCGCGAAGCAGATCGCCGGTCGAAATCTGCGGCACCCCCCAGCGCGCCATCAGTTCCTTGGCCTGGGTTCCCTTTCCCACTCCGGGGGCCCCCATCAGCAGGATAGGCCCCGGCTCCCATTCGCTTCCCAGCGCCGCCAACCTACCAGGACCGCCTGCCGCGGACCCGGTTCTTCGCCGAGAAGCCCTCGTAATGCCGCATGATCAGCTGCGCCTCGACCTGGTTGACTGTATCCATGGCCACGCCCACTACGATCAGCAAGGAGGTGCCGCCGAAATAAAAGTTGAACCCGAGCCCGTTGGTCATCCACAGGGGCAGGTGCTCGAACAAGCCCCCAAGCAGCGGCAGGTGGTTCAGGTGAATCCCCGAAATCAGAATCTGCGGCACGAGCGAAATAAAGATCAGATAAATCGCCCCGACCAGCGTGAGGCGTGTCAGGATGTCGTTGATGTAGTCCGAAGTGCGCTTGCCGGGCCGGATGCCGGGAATGAAACCGCCGTACTTGCGCATGTTGTCGGCGATATCGTCGGGTCGGAAGACGATCGAGATGTAGAAGTAGGCAAAGAAAACGATCGCGACGCAGTACAGCAGCTCGTACCAGGGCTCGCCGGCGCGCAGGCCCTCGAAGATGCGGGTGAGGAAAGCAGAGTTCTTCACGAACTGCGCCTGGCCGAAGAGCAGCGGCGCCGCCAGCACGGACGAGGCGAAGATGACCGGCATCACGCCGCCCGAGTTTACTTTGAGAGGCAAGTGCGTGCTCTGACCGCCCATCATGCGCCGGCCCACAATGCGCTTGGCATACTGCACGGGAACCCGCCGCTCCGAGCGCTCCACGAAAACGATGAACGCGACCAGCAGTGCCATCGCAATCACCAGCAGCACCAGTGCCGGAACTGTGAGCGCGCCGAACTTTTCGCTGCGCGCCGTCTGCACCAGCTCGGCTATGGCGCGGGGCAGGCCCACTACGATTCCCGCAAAGATCAACAGGCTCATGCCGTTGCCGATGCCGCGATCGGTGATCTGCTCGCCGAGCCACATGATGAACGCGGTCCCGGCGGTGAGCGTGATCACCGTCATTAACACAAATCCGGCGCCGGGGTGAAGCACGATCTGCAGCCCGCCCGAACCGTGGGACAAGGCTACCGCGATGGCCGTGGACTGCACGATGCCGAGCAGAATAGTCACATAGCGAGTCCATTGCGTGATCTTGCGCCGGCCCATCTCGCCTTCCTTCTGGAGTTTCGCAAGCGGCTCATAGACCACCGTAAGCAGCTGAAAGATGATCGAAGCCGTGATGTAAGGCATGATGCCCAGCGCAAACACCGTCATGCGGCGCAGATTGCCGCCGTTGAACAGGTCGACCAGTCCCAAAGGCGAGCCGTTCTGCTGGTTGAAGAAGCTCGACAGCGCATGCGCGTCGATGCCCGGAGTAGGGATGTGCGCGCCCAGGCGGTAGACCGCGAGCATGGCGAAGGTGAACAGCACACGGGTGCGCAGCTCGGGGATGCGGAAGATGTTCAGGAACTTTTCAAGCATGCGGGGCAACCCTTGGTCATGTTCAGAATACAGCGAAAAGGCAGCGGAGTTCGCTGCCTTTTCCTTCTTGCCTGTGCGCTTTAGGCGATCAGAACAGCCCGCCCGCCCGCGGCTTCGATTTTTTGCTGCGCGGATTTCGAAAACTTGTGCGCGTGAACGGTCATTGCAGAGGCGATCTCGCCGGTGCCCAAGATTTTCAACAGTTCATTGCGGCGCTTCAGAAAGCCCAGCGCGACCAGCCGCTCGTGGGTGAGCTCGGTCTCGCCCATCTCGGCGATGCGACTCAGGTTCAGCACCGTGTACTCGGTGCGGAAGATGTTGGTGAAGCCGCGCTTGGGCAAGCGACGGTGCAGCGGCATTTGGCCGCCCTCAAAGCCGCGCATCAAGCTCGATCCGGAACGCGAGCCCTGGCCCTTGTGTCCACGGCCTGAAGTCTTGCCGGTTCCCGAGCCCATGCCGCGGCCGATACGCTTTTTGTTCCGGTTCGCCTTGGCGGGCGCCCGGAGATTTGAAAGATTCATCTATTCCTCGCTGACGCCGGCTTGAAAGCCGACTCGCTTGTGAAGCAAAAGCTGAAAGCGCCTGGGCGGCTCGCAGCCGCTTCGTGGCGGGTTCCTGTTTATCCTTGCGGGCGGGCCTCTGTGGTCCTCCCGTCGGTCGGGAGCTAGCTCTCCAAAATACGGACTAGGTGGGGGATTTTCTTCACCATGCCCCGGATGGACGGCGTGTCTTCCCGCTCGACCACCTGCTGGAGCCGGGTGAATCCAAGCCCCTTGACGACAGTCTTGTGCTTGACCGGCGCCTGGATCATCGACCGGTAATACTGAATACGCAGTTTTGCTGTGTTTTCCGCCATAGCTACAACTCCTCGACCGTTTTGCCGCGCAGGGCGGCAACCTCGGCGCGATCCCGCAGTTGCACCAGCGCGTCGAACGTGGCCTTGATTACATTGTGCGGGTTGGCCGTGCCCAGGCTCTTGGTGAGCACATTCTGGACCCCGGCCGAGGTCATCACCGCGCGCACCGCGCCGCCGGCGATCACGCCCGTGCCTTCGGGCGCCGGCTTCAGCAAAACCTGGCCCGAGCCGAAGCGTCCCAGCACCTGGTGCGGGATGGTGGTCTCAGTCAGATTGATGCGAACCAGATTCTTTTTCGCCGACTCAATGCCCTTGCGGATTGCCTGGGGCACCTCCTTGGCCTTGCCGGAGCCGTAGCCGACAACCCCGGATCCGGGGTCCCCGACCACGACCAGCGCGGCAAACGACATATTCTTGCCGCCCTTGACGACCTTGGTGACACGATTGATCGCCACAACCTGGTCCTTCAGGTTATAGTGCCCGGCGTCGAGCTTTCTCTTCAGCATTGCCATTTCCGCCTCTATTCCTACTTAAAAATCCAAACCCGCTTCGCGCGCTGCGTCCGCCAACGCCTTGATGCGGCCGTGATACAGGTAGCCGCCGCGGTCGAACACCACCCGCCGAATGCCTTGCTCCCGCGCGCGCTCCGCCACCTGTTTGCCGATCTCCCGCGCCGCCTCGAGATTGCCCCCGATCTTGAGCTTTGCCGTG
Organism: uncultured Acidobacteriaceae bacterium; assembly: GCA_964246765.1. Classification (GTDB taxonomy): domain Bacteria; phylum Acidobacteriota; class Terriglobia; order Terriglobales; family Acidobacteriaceae; genus EB88. The sequence goes on from CAXTRW010000061.1 coordinate 7,139, forward strand.
ATCGTGGAAGCGGATGCAAGCGTCACTCCGCGCGCGTCGTCGATCACCTGCGCGTAAATGTGGTTCAGCGAGCGGTAGACATTGAGGCGAGGGCGCTCCGCGGTGCCCTGAACCTTCTGCCGGATTCGGGAGTGGACACGCTGCCGAACTTCATTTCGCTTGAGCTTGGGAATCATCCTTTTTCCTTCCTAACGGCGGAGCCGCCCCGCGGCCCCGTTCGGTCTTACTTCGAGCCGGTCTTGCCGGCCTTTTTCTTGAGCTTTTCGCCCGCGTACCGGACGCCCTTGTTCTTGTACGGGTCGGGCTTCCGCAGCGAACGCATATCGGCCGCTACCTGCCCGACCTTTTGCCGATCAATGCCGGAAATGGTGATCCGGGTCTGCTTGGGGTCGATTGCGACCGCGATGCCGGAAGGTAGCGGAACCTCGATCGGGTGCGAATACCCCAGCGTGAACACCACCGTGTCCTTGCCCTTGAGCTCGACGCGGTAACCAATTCCCACGATATCCAGATCTTTGGACCAGCCTTTCGTGACGCCCTCGACGGCGTTGAACACCAAGGCGCGGGTCAACCCGTGGATCGCAGCCTGCGAATCATTGTCGCGGGTAGCATGGATATGTCCGTCGCGGGTTTCCAGCGCGATCCCGGAAGGGATGCGCTGCCGCACCTTACCCTTGGGCCCCTCGACCAGCAACGTATTGCCTTCTACGCTGTATTGCACTCCCGCCGGGAGCGGGATCGGCTGCCTTCCGATTCGCGACATCTGTTCCATCCTTTACCGGCTTGCGAGTCCCGCCATTGAAGGCGTTCCACTGCAGCCTGTGCGGGCTAACCACCCACCCTGCCGTTTCCATTCAAAGCGCGACCAGGTCGCACCCTTCCAAACGCCTGTCGGTCCTTACCAGACCTCGCAAAGCAACTCGCCGCCGACGCCTTCCCGGCGGGCCTGACGCCCGGTCATGACGCCTTTCGGTGTAGTCAGGATGGCGATACCGAGACCGCCCTGCACCCGCTTGATCTGGTCCCGTCCGATGTACACCCGGCATCCCGGGCGCGAGACCCGCTGAAGATCCCGAATTGCCGCTTCGTTGTCGTTGCCGTACTTAAGATACACGCGCAACACGGCGCGACCCTCTTCCTCGGTCGCTTTATAGTTGGCGATATAGCCCTCCTCCTTAAGAATGCGGGCTATCTCGGCCTTCAGCTTAGAGGCCGGCACGTCGAGCTTCTGATGACGCGCCCGGATTGAATTGCGGATGCGGGTGAGAAAATCTGCTACTGGATCGGTTAGGTTCATCGGCTCTCCTCATCTCCCGTTCGCTCCCGCCCTGTGGGGCGCAGAGAACCAGCGGAGATGGCCTGTTTATCGCGAATAGAAAGAACTACCAGCTCGATTTGACGACGCCCGGGATGTCGCCCGTGTGCGCCAGCTGCCGGAAGCACAGCCGGCAGATGCCGAACTTCCGTAAAAATGCACGTGGGCGCCCGCACAGCTTGCATCGGTTGTGCTGCCGACTCTTGAATTTGGGCTTCCGTTCGTCCTTGACACGCTTTGCCGTTGTGCTCATCTCGTCTCTTTCCTAGGCCGCCGCGCGGAACGGAATGCCGAACGCTTTCAGCAACGCGCGCGCTTGATTATCGTCGGGGGCGGAAGTCACAATCGTGACGTTCATGCCTTTCAGCTTTTCGACCTTCGAGTAGTCGATCTCCGGGAAGATCAGCTGGTCTCGCATGCCCAGTGTGTAGTTCCCACGCCCGTCAAAACTTTTGGTGGACACGCCGCGAAAATCACGCACCCGGGGAAGGCCGATCTGGATCAGCCGGTCCAGGAACTCGTACATGGCCTCGCCACGCAGGGTTACCATCGCCCCAATCGGCATGCCCTCGCGCACCTTAAACGCCGCGATCGACTTTTTGGCGCGAGTGGTCACCGGCTTCTGCCCGGCGATGGCCGCGAGATCAGCCACCAGCGGGTCCAGCAGCTTGGAGTTCTGGGTCGCCTCACCCAAGCCCATGTTCAGCACAATCTTTTCGATCCTTGGAACCGCCATGGGATTTTCCAGGCCGAGCTCCTTCTGGAGCGCGGGCTTAAGTTCCTTCAGATACTTCTCTTTCAATCGTGCCGCCATCGTCTTCCCTCAAACTCTTGCCGCCGACAGCCGACTGCCGCGGGCTTTCTTTTGTTCGGTACACGCCGTCCGCGCCCTACTTCTTGCGGGGCGGGAGCGCCTTGTCGCACTTGCGGCAAATCCGCACCTTTGTGTCGCCCTCGAAGCGGAAGCCGACCCGCGACGGACCGCAGTCCGGGCATACCAGCATCACGTTGGAGATGTGGATCTTGGCTTCCTGCTCGGCTACGCCGCCCTTGATGTTCCGCTGCGGGTTCGGTTTGACGTTCTTTTTGACCACCCGAATGCCCTGAACCAGAAGCTTGTGCTCGTCCGGGAACACACGCAGTACCCGACCCTGACGGCCGCGATCCCGCACCGAGCCCGCCATCACCTGCACCGTGTCGTGGCGCTGAATCTTCAACCCTGCCATTTCATAACTCCCCAGCTTCGCCTAGATGACTTCCGGCGCAAGCGAGACGATTTTTAAGAATTTTTTGTCGCGCAGTTCGCGGGCAACTGGGCCGAACACGCGCGTCCCGACCGGCTCGCCGGCCTCGTTAATCAGCACGCCGGCATTTGAATCGAAGCGGATGTACGTCCCGTCCTTACGACGCACTTCCTTGCGCGTCCGCACGATTACCGCTTTGACCACCTTGCCCTTTTTCACCTGGCCGTCCGGCGAGCTTTCTTTTACCGCCGCCGTCACCACATCGCCAAGCGAGGCGATCTTTCCCGTGCCGCCCCCTAGGGGCAGAATCACTTGGAGCTTGCGAGCTCCGGAGTTGTCGGCCACCTCGAGCATGGTTCTCATCTGCACTGCCATTCGCTAACCCTCCGGCCTTCGCCTCGTGCCTTGCTTATGCGCCTTGTTGAGCGACAGCCCGCGCGGCTTGCTCGGCCTGCGCGAGCGCCGAGCGGCGCACGATCTCTTCCAGCTGCCAACGCTTGAGCTTTGACAAAGGGCGAGTTTCGCGGATCCGCACTACATCACCCACCCGCGCCGAGTTCTGTTCGTCGTGCGCGTAGAACTTCTTGCTGGTTCGCATTACGCGCTTGTACTTAGGGTGCGCCTTGGCCATTTCCACCTTGACCACGATGGTTTTGGCCATCTTCGTTGACACCACCGCGCCCACTTTCTCATTGCGACGCGAATCGCGCGCTTCCGCTGCGGTTTCTGCCTGATTCTGCCCTGCTTCCGCCATCTGTTAACTCGCTTTCCCGGTGCCCGACCTGCGCTTCTTCTTGGTTTCTATCGACCCGGCCGCAACCGACGTCGCGCCTCGGACACCTAGAGCCCGCTCGCGTTGGATCGTCTTTAAGCGCGCGACATCTTTCTTGAGCGCCTGCAGTTTCTTAACGCCCTCGGTCTGCCCCAGCTTCATTTGAAAACGGATCCGAAACAGCTGTTCGGCCGCCTGGCGCGTCTCTTCGCCGATCTCGGCGTCGCCGAGCTCACGCACTTTGCCTGCATCCATGATTCCGCTCTTCCCGGGACGCCGCGCTCCGGATCTGCTGTGCAGAAGAAGCCCGGGTCTCCCGTTCGCTTGCCTTTTGTGAAAGGCGGGCGCGTTTCCCGCCCAATCCCCTGAATATACCTGAATCCCACCGGAAACGCGAGCTTACTTCGCCGCCGCCGGCGCTTTCACATCGTGACGTTGCACAAACCGCACCTTGAGCGGCAGCTTGTTGGCTGCCAGGCGCATCGCTTCCTCGGCGACTTCCGGCGCGACCCCTTCCATCTCAAACAGCATCTTGCCGGGACGGATCACAGCCGACCAGTGGTCGGGCGCGCCCTTGCCCTTGCCCATACGGGTTTCGGCCGGCTTTTTCGTGATTGGCTTATCCGGGAACAGACGCAGCCAGATCTTGCCGCCGCGCTTGATGAACCGGGTCATCGCAATGCGACTCGCCTCGATCTGGCGATCGGTGATGTAGCCGCACTCCATCGCCTTCAGGCCGTACTCACCGAAGCTCAACTCAGCGCCGCGCCAGGCTTTGCCCTTCATGCGCCCGCGCTGCTGCTTGCGGTACTTGACTCGTTTCGGCATCAACATTGCTGTTTTCCTTTTCTCTGCCCTTTGCAGCCCGGCTTATGCGTCCGGACCGCGCTCCAACTCGCTGACCCGCTCTTCGAGGCTGGTCATACGCTCACTGAAACCGACTACAAGCGCTTCGTTGGCCTTGAACCTTGACTCGAAGCTCACTGCCCACTTGCGAAACTCTTTCAGCAGCTTGGTCTCGACAATCTCGTCCCGTTCGATCAACTCAAGCTTGACTACGTCGAGACGCTCTAGAATTCGAATCGCGATGGACTCGGTATCCTCGCGGATTCGTAATCTTAAGCGCTCCAAGTCGGCTTTCGTCGCGTATTCCTCAGCCATGGCGTCTCTCCCGTCCGCCATCAGAATACAGGCGCTGGCGCTCCAGCGGCTTGCGGCGCTCCCCGGCGCTGCTGATAGATGTCGCCGCGGTACACCCAGGTTTTAACCCCGATGATGCCGTAGGTTGTATGCGCCTCGGCAAACCCGTAATCGATATCCGCGCGCAGGGTGTGCAGCGGCAGGCGGCCTTGGAGATACCACTCCGACCGTGCGATCTCATTGCCGTTCAAACGGCCCGACACCCGCACCTTGATCCCCTTGCACCCGAACCGCAGCGCCGAATCGACCGCCTTGCGCATCGCCCGGCGGAAGCCTACCCGCTTTTCAAGCTGCAGGGCGATATTTTCGGCTACCAGTTGGGCATCGAGCTCCGGCTTGTTCACCTCGAGAATGTCGATAAACACGTCCCGGTTGGTACGCTTCTGGATATCAGCTTTGAGCTTGTCGATCTCCGCCCCCTTGCGCCCGATGATGATGCCGGGACGCGCGGTGCGAATAATCAGACGCAACTTATTGCCCGGCCGTTCAATCTCAACCGAGCTCACACCAGCCTGCTTCAGCTTCTCTTTGAGCTCACGCTTCAGTTGCACGTCCTCAACCAGCAGCTTGTCATAATCGCGTTCCACAAACCAACGCGAGCGCCAGGGCTTATTGACGCCCAGGCGAAACCCGTACGGATGAATTTTCTGACCCATTGCTTCCTCTTCTTTTCCGCGCCGGCTAGCCCCGGGCCGCTTTGCGCTTCGGTTCGACCTTGTCGGTGACGCCCACGGTGCGGGCAGAACGCTTGGCGGTCGACTTGCCGTCGCGCACCCGCTTCTCCTCGCCCACCTCTCCGCCGCCCACGCCCGCATCCTCGCCCAACTCGGCAACCGAGATGGCTATATGCGCCATGCGCCGTTGATAGCGGAACGCGCGGCCCATGGGTGCGGGGCGTATCCGCTTCATGCGCGGTCCATCGTTGGCGACCGCGGTCTTGACGTAGAGTTGATCGACATCGATATCGAGGCCGCGTTCGTCGCTGAGGTAGTTCGCATTTTGCAGCGCCGACCGCAGCACCTTTTCAACCAAGGGCGCAACGCCCTTCTTCGTGAACATAACCGTGTTGAGCGCCTGCTCCACCGGCAAACCTTTAATCAAATCCAGCACCAGTCGCGCTTTTTGCGGACTGACTCGCTGAAATCGCGCTTCGGCCCGAAACTCCCGTGTATCCAGTTGCATTCCTTTGCTCCCTCAGCGCGCTTTAGCAGCGGCTTCGTTGGACTTCGCGGTGTGGCCCTTAAAGGTGCGGGTGGCCGAAAACTCGCCCAGCTTGTGCCCCACCATATTTTCCGTCACATAGACCGGGATAAATTTCTTGCCGTTGTGCACTGCAATCGTGTGCCCGACAAACTCGGGAAAGATCGTGGACCGGCGCGACCAGGTCTTGATCACCTTGCGGTCGTTCGCCTGATTCAGCGCCTCCACCTTGACCATCAGGTGCGCATCGATGAATGGGCCTTTTTTTGTGCTGCGTGCCATACCGTTGCCCTCGCCGGCGCTGTGTGCGCCCTTTTGCGACAAATCTCATACCGCGACATTCGGAGCGGTCGCCGCAGTGCGCGTCGCCGTCCGCAGGACCTACTTCTTGCGGCGGTTTACGATGAATACATCGGTCCGCTTGTTGTTGCGCGTTTTATAGCCGCGCGTCGGCTGACCCCACGGTGTAACCGGGTGGCGTCCGCCTGAGGTCTTGCCCTCACCACCGCCGTGCGGGTGATCAACCGGATTCATCGAAACACCGCGATTCGCCGGGCGAATTCCCTTCCAACGGTTCCGTCCCGCCTTGCCGATCGTGACATTTTCATGGTCCGTGTTGCCGACCTGGCCGACGGTTGCCATGCACTCGACCAGCACCCGGCGGGTTTCCCCCGAGGGCAGCTTTAGGAGCGCATACTCGCCTTCCTTGGCCACCAGTTGCGCCGAAGCCCCGGCCGAGCGCACCATCTGTGCCCCCTTGCCCGGCCGCAGCTCGACATTGTGGACCGTCGTGCCGGAAGGAATGTTCTTGAGCGGCAGCGCATTGCCGACCAGAATGTCGGCTTCAGGCCCGCTCATGACCGATTGGCCCACCTTCAGCCCAACCGGCTGAATAATATAGCGTTTTTCGCCGTCCGCATACGCGATCAGCGCGATCCGGCTTGAGCGGTTGGGGTCGTATTCAATGGTCGCGACCTTGCCGGGTACACCATACTTCTCACGCTTGAAGTCGATCAGACGCAGCATCTTCTTGTGGCCGCCGCCTTGATGGCGGATGGTCAAATCACCCGAGTTGCGACGTCCTCCGGTGCGCTGCTTCACCACCACGAGCGGCTTGTACGGCTTGTCGGTCGTGATGTCGTCATTCACCAACGTAGTCTTAAACCGCAGCGTCGGTGTGATGGGCCGATATGTTTTGATAGGCATCGTTTCGCTCTTTTTCTTGAAGACCTAAACCGTGTTGCGCGCCTGACCCTAAATCGAATCCAGGTATTCCGGCATTTTCTCGCCTGTTGAAAGTTTGACGTAGGCCTTCTTCCAGTCCGGCCGGTAGCCGGAAAACTTACCCCGGCGGCGCTCCTTACCTAAGTAGTTGGCGGTCCGCACTGCAGACACCTTGACCTTGAATAAAGCTTCCACAGCTTGCTTCACCTCGGTTTTGGTAGCCTCATGCGCAACCTCAAATACCAAAGTTGACTCGGCTTCCTTCACCTGCAAACCCTTTTCCGTGATCACGGGGCGCCGAAGCGTTGTGTAGAGAGACGGCATCCTAAGCCCTTGCCCTTTCCACCGCGGCGATGCGGCGCTTGGAAACAGTCTTTTTCAGCGAATCCTGCAGGGTTCCCAGCGCGGACCTGGAAAAGATCGCACGGTCATTCCTGAGAACGTCATAGGCATGCACTTCGGTCGAGAGCAACAATTCCACGCGGTGCAGGTTGCGGGCCCCCAAAATCGTATTCGGCGCCAGTTCGCCGGAGGACTCGACCAGCAGCACCGTCCGCTTCGCGTCAAGCGTATCGAGCGCTTGCCGGTAAAGTTTGGTCTTGGGCTGCTCGAGCTCCAGCGTATCGACCACCATCAACTTGCCTTCAGCATGCTTCGCCGCGAGCGCCGAGCGTAGGGCACCCTGCAC
>CAXTRW010000062.1:0-14761 GCA_964246765.1 uncultured Acidobacteriaceae bacterium
ATCGAGCAGCACCCGCCGGTACCCGCCGCTGAAGTACCTCCCCGCGCCCTCCGTCGTTTCCGGCAGCTCGCAGGTGTCCTCGTCGCCGTGCACCAGCAGCGTGGGCACCGCTAAAATCTCGGCCGCCTCAAACCGGGCGTGCTGTTTCGCGTACTTGGGATCCGGCTCCGCATGCCCCCAGCGCGAGCGGTACGCATGGAGCACCACATCCTCGAAGTCGCGCCCAGCCCAGCTTTTCGCGGCCTCCTCGAACTCGCGCTCCGTGTACCAACCGCGCGGGCTCCACACATCCCACTGCGCCCTCCCGAACGCAACCGGGTCCTCGCGAAACTTCTGCTCTCCCGGCTTTGTACACAAAAGCCACTGATACCAGAACGCCCGCGCCTGCGGAAACTTGGGCGGTTGCGCCTTTCCAGGCTCGTATGGCACTGAAATTGCAACCAAACTCTTCAAACGCTCCGGGTACAGTGCGGCGATCGCGTACGCTGCCCGGGCCCCCCAGTCATGCCCGATGAAGTGAAACCGCTTCATCCCGAGCCGGTCCGCCAGATCGATGGCGTCCTGGGCATACGCCACCGCCTGCCCGGTCCGCATCCTGCGCCCGAACAGCGGGTCGCGAACCCGGCTCGGCCCATACCCGCGAAGGTACGGCGCGACCGTCTGAAAACCGGCCCGATGCAGCAGCGGAAGCACCCGGTCCCAGGTTCTCGGCGAATCCGGCCACCCATGCAGCAGCAGAAGGCGCTCGCCGCCCTTGGGACCACTCTCCTCATACGCAAGCCGCAGAGCCTCGGTCGTTACTTTTTGGATACGCATACCCATCGGATGCGGCCAAGAACACGACCGACAAGCCCGCGCGCCATGACTCTGCGGGCCGGCCGCCGCGCATCAAAAAAAGCAGAGCGGAGGAGACAAATGGCGACCGAAATACAGCCGAACGGACTGATCGGACAAGGGCCTCGACGGATCGATGGCGCGGTCAAGGTACGGGGCGAGGCGCTGTACGGCGCAGACCAGCCGGCCGCGGGGGCTGCCCATGCGGTGCTGGTGACCTCGCCGATCGCGCGCGGCCGAATTCTCACGATCGACCAAACGGCGGCCCGCGCCATGCCTGGGGTGCTTGAAATATTGACGTTCGAGAACGTGGGCAAGGCGGTAAAGCCGGGCAAAAGCTTGCTGGAGGGCGGGTATATGGCGCAGGCGGTAGCACCTCTAGCCTCCGAACAGATTCACTTCGCCGGGCAGATTGTGGGCCTGGTGGTGGCGGAGACTCTGGACGAAGCCCGCGCGGCTGCCGCGGCGCTCCAGTACACATATCGCGCGGGGCGAGCCGCCGCCGGGTTCGGCAGCCCGACTGCCAGGGAAAAGAAGGCCAAAGCGCTGGGCGAGACCGAGCTTGCGGCGGGCGATGTGGAGCAGGGCCTATCCGAGGCGACAGCGGTGGTCGACGAGTGGTACCAGACGCCCCCGCAGCACCACAATCCGATGGAGCTGTTCCAAGCCACCTGCGCGTGGGCCGGCGACGAGCTGACGGTGTGGGAGTCGACCCAAAGTGTTCGGGGCGCCCAGCACGGTTTGGCCAAGCAACTGGGGGTGAGCCCGGCGAAAATTCGCGTCCTCTCTCCATTTATAGGCGGCGCGTTCGGGTCCCGGGGCGAGCTGGCGCAATCGACCGCGCTGGTGGCCCTGGCTGCCAAGCGTTTGGTTCGGCCGGTAAAGATGGTGGCGACGCGAGAGCAGGGGTTTACGCTGCGGACCTTCCGGGCCGAAACCGAGCACCATATCCGCTTGGGTGCCGACAGCGAGGGGCGGCTGACGGCGCTGGACCATGAGAGCTGGGAGCTGACTAGTCGAGCGGAGAAATTCGCGCTCGCCGGGTCGGACTCGACGGGTCGCCTGTATGCGTGCCCCAATGTGCGCACCAAGGTGGTGAACCTGGAGGCGGACCGGCAGGCGCCGGGTTTTATGCGCGCTCCTCCGGAGGTGCCATACCTGTTCGCGATGGAAAGCGCCATGGACGAGCTTGCTTACAAGCTCGGGATCGATCCGTTGGACCTGCGGCGGCGCAATGAGACCAGCGTGGAAACGGTGACCCACAAGCCGTACACCAGCCGGTCGTTGATGGGGTGCATCGACCGGGGCGCGGACATGTTCGGGTGGGCCGGACGCGACCGGCGGCCCGGCGCCATGCGCGATGGAGACGAGCTGGTGGGATGGGGTTACGCCACCGCGTTCTACCCAACCATGCTGGGCCCGTCGCAGTGCCGGGTGCGGCTGACGCCGGAGCTGCGCGCGACCGTGGAGGTGGGAACCCACGAGATCGGGACGGGCATTCGCACCGTGATCGCGCAAACCGCGGCCGACCTGCTGGGGCTCGGGATGGACTCGGTGGACGTGGAGATTGGGGACAGCCGGCTGCCGGCCTCAACCATGTCGGCGGGGTCGAACACGACGGCAACCGTCTGCTCGGTGGTTGGATTGGCCTGCGAGCAACTGCGGGTGCGGATTGCCCGCAGCGCGGTGACGGCGGACGAGAGCGCCCTGTGCGGGCTCCCGCCGGACTCCGTACGGCTGCTAGACGGGCGCGCGGTTGCGGGCGGAAAGGCCGAGGATTTGAGCACGGCGGTGCGCCGGGCCGGGTCGGGGCGCGCGATGACGGAACGGGGCACAAACACGCCCCATGGGCTTCCGCCTGTGCTGGGACCGATGCTGGTGCGACGCGGCAAGCCCGTGATCATGGGGGGCTCGAACCTGAAGGACCGGATGCAGTTCGCGTTCGGAGCGCAGTTCGTGGAGGTGCGGGTCGATCGGTGGACGGGGCAGATTCGTGTACCGCGAATGGTAGGAGTGTTCGCCGCCGGGCGGATCATGAACGAGCGCACAGCGCGGTCGCAGCTTGCGGGCGGACAGGTCTGGGGGGTCGGCGCGGCGCTGCTTGAGTCCACCGAACTCGATCGGGAGCTGGCCCGATATGTCAACCCGAACCTAGCGGAATACCACGTGCCGGTGGCGGCGGATATTGGCGACGTAACCACGATCATGATCCCGGAGGAGGACCACTTGATCAACCCGCTCGGAATTAAAGGAGTGGGCGAACTGGGAGTTACCGGGGTAAACGCGGCGATTGCAAACGCGGTGTTTCACGCGACCGGAGCGCGGATTCGACGGCTGCCGATCCGGCCGGGGGATGTGCCGGCAGCCTCGCTCGTGTCCTGAACGGTCCCGGTTCGCAATGCTGAACGTGACTTTAGTTTGAGACGTTCGCCTTTTTTGCGCCTGAACTCTGAACGTTACCCGCCAAGCTGCCGATATTGGGCTGCATGAGCGAGAACGGACAATCAACCGGAGCGCACTGCCGGTATGCGGATGGTTCGAACTCCGTTGAGTGCGGCAGTATGGAGCGATATGGCAGGGACAAAGGCTCAATGCAGAGTTCCCGGAAGCCGGAAGATTGGAGCGACGCGAGTTCGCTGATTCTTGAAGCAGCCGGCGAAGGCATCTATGGCCTGGATGCCAACGGGTTGACGACGTTTATCAATCCGGCGGTGGAGGCCATGACGGGCTGGAAAGCGGAAGAGCTGATCGGGCGCGCCCAGCACGACATCGTGCATCACTCATACGCGGATGGAACCCCTTATCCTCGGGAGAAGTGCTCCCTTTTCAGGGCGATCCGGGACGGACGGGTCCACCGGTGCGAGAACGAGGTGTTCTGGCGCAAGGATGGATCGCAGTTCCCGATCTCATATACGATTTCGCCGATCGTTCGGGACGGACGGGCCGCCGGGGCTGTGGTTCTGTTTCAGGACATTTCCCAACGAAAACGAATGGAACAGCGGGAAGCGGATAGGAATGCTATTTTTCTGGCCATAACCGGCCACCGCGACCTTGAAGAAACCCTGGCGCTCGCCGCGAAGTCGGTGACGGCGTTCTATCCCGGCTGTGCCGCGGCTATTTTTGTTCGCGAAGGCGGAGTACTGCGGCTCAAAGCGGAAGCGGGGCTGCCGGAAGAGCTGCGCAGCGCGTTCACCGCCGGCCTCCCCGAGCCGGGTTTGTCGGTCTGCGCGCGCGCAGCTGAGCGCGGCGAGCAGCTGCTGGTCTGGAGAGACTCAGGCGAGCTGAACGGCACGGAAGTTGAGTTCGATATAAGCTGCTTCGCTTCCTGCCTGATCCGGCCCTTGCTTTCCGCTTCGGGGCAAGTGCTCGGAGCTATCGCGATCTTCAGCGAAAAAGAACGATTCTTCGCCGACGGCACGTTCTCCGGATCCAGTTTCAGCGACCTGGTGCGGTTGGCGATCGAGCATAAGCAGATGCATATGGAACTGCTGCGGCAGTCGAAGCACGACCACCTGACCGGGCTGCCGAACCGGTCGCTCCTGGAGGACAGGCTGGAACAGGCGATTGCGCGAGCCAAGCGCCACGGGACCGAAGTGGGCGTGTGCTATGTCGACCTGGACCGGTTCAAGCAGATCAACGACACCCTGGGTCACAGTGTGGGCGATGCGCTGCTGCAGCACGTCGCCGAGGTGCTCAAACGGGGGCTGCGCGAGATCGACACCGTCGCGCGTAGTGGCGGCGATGAGTTCATCCTGGTGCTGCCGGACCTCAGCGGAGCGGCGGAAGCCGAGGAGATATGCGAGCGGCTGCTCGATGGCCTGCGCCGGCCTGTGCGCCTGGGCAAACACACCGTAACTCCTGCGGCGAGCATTGGGTTCAGCCTGTTTCCGGGCATGGGCGAGAACGCCGAGGCGCTCCTGCGTAACGCGGACGCGGCCCTGTATGCGGCGAAGCGGGGCGGCAAGGACCGGGCGCATGGGTACAGTCCCGCGCTGGGCGACAAGGTTCGCAGAGCCATGGAGCTGCAGGTAGCGCTACGCACCGCGCGCGAGCGCAACGAGTTCAGCTTGGTGTACCAGCCGCTCTACTCCATGCGGAAGCAGCTCAGGGGATTTGAGGCGCTCCTGCGGTGGACCCATCCCGTGCATGGGCCGGTGAGCCCGGACGAGTTCATCCCGATCGCCGAGGAGACCGGGCTGATCGTGCCCATCGGCGAATGGGTGCTGTTGCAGGCCTGCCGGCAGGCCGTGGAGTGGAACCGGGACGGCGCTGAGCCGGTCCGAATGTTTGTGAACGTGTCGGCGGTGCAGCTGGGCAGGTCGGATTTTCCGGATGTAGTGGCGCGGGCTCTGGCCGCAAGCAGCCTGGAGCCTCGGCTTCTGGAACTGGAGGTTACGGAAACGTGCGTGATCGCGGAGCCGGAGGCCGCCCGCACCAGGCTGGGGCGACTGCGGGCGCTGGGCGTGGGCATCTCCATCGACGACTTCGGCACCGGGTATTCATCATTCGGCTACCTGCAGCAGCTGCCGGTGAACACGCTCAAGATCGACCGGTCCTTTATCTCGCGGCTGGACGGCAGCCCTACGGGCTCCGCAATCATTCGGACGATCGTTGCCCTCGCGGAGGAGTTGGGGCTGGAAACCGTCGCGGAAGGGGTGGAAACCGGCGCGCAGATGGAGGAGCTCGAAAGCGCGCGGTGCGGGCTGCTGCAAGGCTATCTGCTGAACAGGCCGTTGGTGCCCGGCGCGGCGGGATTACTGGTTGGGTCTGCTCCGGCCGTTGCCAATTGAAGAGAGGTGTATACTGGGCTGCGGCTGGGGCATAAAGCGGCGTGAAAACTAAGCGGACAAACCATTGCTCTTCTCTGAGCGCAGGCCGTGACCATGTGCGCATCGGATGGAATCCGACGCGCGTGGCGCTGCTGCTCCTGTGCGCGCTCTTCACATCGGGTGCAGTAGCGGGGTGGTGCCAGAGCGTTTCGGCGGTCATCTCGGGCTCGGTTTTGGACCCGACCGGGGCTGCCGTATCCGGGTGCCGGGTTGTCGCTGATTCGACCGGATTGCCGCAAACGGACGCGGTGACGGGCGACGACGGCCGGTTTCGCCTGGCCATTCCTGAAGGAGGCGCCCGGATCCAGGTGGCTTGCAAGGGGTTTGCCGCCATGGAGCGCGCCTTGAGCGACACGCACAGCAGGCAGATTCAAGTCGTATTCCGATTGCGTGTCGCCGACGTGACAGAAAGCGTCGCGGTCGGCGCGAAAACGCCGGGATTGAGCCTAGATGGGGCGGAAAATCAAGAGTCCCAAGCACTCACCGGTGCGGAAATGGCCGCCCTACCGATTGTGGACGAAGACTACGTCGCCTTTATGTCGAGATTTCTCGATCCGTCTGTCACGGGCGCGCAGGGGGCCTCGCTTGTGATCAACGGCGTGGAGGGCGGAAACTTTTATCAGGCTCCGAACGCGATCAAGTCGCTGGAAGTCAATCAGGACCAGTATTCGGCCGCGTACGCGAGCGCCGGGCGGGGGCGCATGGGCCTGATCACCGCCTCGGGCACAAGCCGCCTCCACGGATCGCTGTTTTTCGCGTTGCGGCAGCACGTTTTCGACGCAACGCCCGTGTTCTCGCCGATCAAACCTCCGGAAAACAGGGAGGACTACCAGGCCTCGGCCACCGGCCCCGTCGGGCGCGGACCTCGGCTTCACTTCGCCGTCTCCGGGCAGATGAAGAAGAACGAGTTCTTCGCGGTCGTCAACGCCGTCGCACCCTCGGGCGCGCTGCTCGCCGCATCGCCTGCGCCCTTTTACCGCGACAAGGTGGGTGGGAGTCTCTATTTCGACACTGGCCAAGGTAAGCAGTGGGTTCTGGGTCTAGGCCGGACGGACCAGGTGAGCCACAACGGATCGGTCGGCGGCGTGAACCTGCCCAGCCTCGGCGACTTTAATGAGTACACCGGGCATTTCCTTGATCTGCAGAGAACCGACCTCGTATCGGCGCACACGCTCAATCAGGTTCGGCTTGCGCTGGGGCAGGAAGGGCTGCTCACCCAGGATAGGACCGGGGGCTCGCAGGTCAACGTGGCGGGCGCGTTCGTTTCGGGCAGCGCGCAAACCAACCAGTCGTACAAGCAGTATGTTTTGGCCGGAAATGAGCTTATTTCCACTGGAAGCGCCGGCAACACGCTGCGGATCGGTCTCGATATCCCGGAGCTGTCCGTGCACACTGACGACAATCGCACGGACCGCAACGGGATTTACTCGTACCCGAGCCTGGCAGCCTACCAGGCCGGGCGCCCCGATCTGTTTACCGTCACAGAAGGCAATGGGAAAGTGCGGTTTGTAAGTCTTTCGGCGGCTCTTTTCCTCGAGAACACGCGGCAGTTCGGAAGCCGCACAACACTGACGGCCGGAGCGCGGTACTACTTCCAGAACGCGTACCACAGCCGCGCCGGGCATGTGGCCCCGCGCGCCGAGTTCGCCAGGAGTTTCGGGCGGCAGTCCCACACCGTGGTGCGCCTCGGGGCCGGGCTGTTTTTCGATCGGGTTCCGACCACCGATCTGGCCCAACTTCTGCAATTCAACGGGCGGCGGCTGAACCGTTACATCCTCGACAACCCTCCGGCCGCGGTCGTCTCGACCGACGGGATCGCTCCCTCCTTCCTGCGAGTGTCCCCAGCCGCTACCATTCCGTATGTCGCGCAATGGAGCGCGGCCTGGGAGCAGCAGCTTGCGAGCCGCGTGACCCTGAGCGTCCAAGGCGCCATGAACGTGGGGGTGCACCAGCTGCGTATGCTCGACGTAAACGCCCCGCAGGCGCCGCTGTTCGCCTCACGGCCGAACCCGGGCTTGGGGCAAATCCTATCCAGCGAGTCCGAAGGGCACGCGCATAGCGAATCGCTGGATGTCACGCTCAAAGTAGCCTCGCTCCACGGGATGACGCACCAGCTCCGATACCTCCTGGCAAAATCCCTGGACGACACGGATGGGTTTTCCTATATCCCGGCAAACAGCTACGCCCCGGAGCAGGACACATCGTACGCCAGCTACGACCAGAGGCAAACTATCTCCGTACTGTCGACCTGGCCTTTGCCGGGCAGGTTCACTTCGGGACCGTGGTCCAAGCAGGGAGCGGTCTGCCGTACACAGAGCTGCTGGGGCAGGATGCAAACCGGGACGGCACGGCGAACGACCGGCCACCCGGCGTACCGCGCAACAGCCTGCGAGGCGCATCGCTGTTGAGCCTCGACACCCGCCTGGGGCGCACGGTTGCGCTGGGAGGAGGCAAAGACGGCCCGACCCTCGCCCTGAGTGCAAGCGTCTACGATGTCACCAACCATGCAGACTACGACTTGTACCAGGGTGTCGTGACCTCACCCGAGTTCCGGCATCCACTTACGGCCGAACCGCCCCGGCGATTCCAGTTCGAGGCGGCTTTTAACTTCTAGAGCGTTTTCAGCATTGCTATAAGGTACCGAAGCGAGTTCTGAACCAGGCTTGGGCGTTTTCGGGTGTGAGTTGCGGCAGCAGTTCGGAAAGGGCTTCGTCCAGCGCCTCCCTAAGCGGTATCCACAGATAGCTCAAGTCTCAGCCAGGCGCAGGCGAGTGCGGTGCAGGAGCGGAAAGCTTCGATGGTTCGGCAGTATCGCGTGCTGAATCGCCGAAAGTGTTTGAGCCGGTTGAAGCAGCGTTCGATGAGATTGCGTTGTTTGTACAGCGTGCGGTCGTAACTGCGCGGCTGCTTCCAGTACCGCCGTGGCGGGATGACGGCAACCGCGCCAAGAGCTTTGATGTTGGCGACGATCTCGGCTGAATCGTAGCCTTTGTCCGCGATAACGGCTTCAGCTCGCTTTCCCTGGAGGAGGTGGACGGCCTGGGCGTACTCGGCGGCTTGTCCGGGCGTGATGCGGAAGTCCACGGGCAAGCCGTTTTGATCCGCCAGCAGGTGAATCTTGGTGCTCAGTCCACCTCGGGAACGCCCCAGAGCCTTCCACCCCAGCGACGAAGACCTTGTTCGGTCTCATGACATTCCTTACAGGTTGTTATCAAGACATCCCTTACAGAGGCGGGGTTAGGCCGGGGGTGCGGGATGGCTTGGAGGCCGATGGGAGTGTGGGATCAGCGAGTGGAGTTTGTGGTTCGGGCCAGCCGTGGGGAGCCGGTTAGCGGGGCGTGCCGGGAGTATGGGATTTCGCGGCCGACGGGGTACTTGTGGCTGCGGCGGTTTCGCGCGCAAGGGGTGGCCGGCGTGGAGGAGCACAGCCGCCGTCCCGCGGGGAGCCCGCGCCGCACCAGCCCGGGCGGGAGGCGCGGATTGTGGCCCTGCGCCGCCAGCGGCCCGATTGGGGCGCACGCAAGCTGGCCGCGCTGTTGGCGCAATGGGGTAAAGCTGCCCGTCGTCACCGTGCACCGGGTGCTGCTGCGGCACGATCTGGTGCGCCCCGCCGACCGCCGAACTCCGGCCACCGAGCGCTGGGAGCGCGAGCGGGTCAACGAGCTATGGCAGATGGACTTCAAGGGGCAGAAGCGAAACCGGGCATCGGTCGGGCCCTTGTCGATCCTCGACGACAAGAGCCGGTACGCGGTGGCGCTGGAGCAAACCGGAGCCACGCGCGGTGAAGCCGTGCGTGAGCGCCTGGAAGGGGTTTTGGCGCACAGCGGCCGCCTGAGGCGACGCTGATGGACCACGGCGTCCGTGGTGCAATACCGCCGCCGAGCGGCTGGACGCGCTTTCTGGTGTGGCTGATGAAGCAGGGCGTCCGCTGCAATTTTTCGGCCATCCGGCACCCGCAGACCCAGGGCAAGGTGGAACGCTTCCACCAGCCGCTGGAGCGGGCCCGCACCCGGCGCGGCCGGCAGGCTGAGTGGCTCACGCAGGAATGGCTCGACGGGTTCCGGGAGGAACGCAACCACGTCCGCCCGCACGAAGCGCTGGGCCTGCGCACCCCGGCCAGCCTATGGCAGCCAAGCCTGCGCAAGTACCAGCCTCGCCCGCCGGTCTGGGACTACGGTGCCGGAGCTGAGCGCAAACGGGTCAGCGTGGATGGGGATCTCTACGCGGGCGGCCGGCGCTGGACCGTCAGCCAGGCCCTAGCCCCGGAACCAGTCGAGCTCAAACGCGTCGACCAACGCATCCTGGTGTACTACTGCCGCACCCTGGTCAGGCAGATCAACCCCGCCGACCAGAGGTCCACAGCTGGGGACCTCTGGTCGCAACCCGCAAACCTGTAAAGCATGTCCCGATAACGCCCTGTAAAGCATGTCCTGATACTTGACAGACGACCTGTCGCCGGGGACCCCGGCCTTGTCCTCGGAACCCCCTTTTTGCGGCCTGCGGCCGCTTGCTGGTGAGCCCTGACGATGGTGGAGTCAATCATGAGGTACAGGTTCGTCTCATCCCCACCAGGTCGGCGAAGATGCGCTCCCAACGCCCGCCCGCGCCCAGCGCATGAACCGCGTGTGCACGCTCTTGTACTTGCCGTAGCGCTCCGCAAGATCATGCCAGCGCGCTCCTGACCGAAGTACCCACAGCACACCGTTGACGAACTGGCGGTTGCCCACCGCCGTCCGCCCCACATGCTCTACACGCCCCGGAAGCGTGCCCCTGATCCGCTCCCACTGCGTCTCGCTCAGTTCATATCGACTCGCCACTTCGCAAGTTCAACAAAACTCGCAAGCGCAGCAAAGTGTATATGTGGATACCGCCTAGGGCGGGCTTTGGCGGAACGCAGCAGCGTTTTGAGCTTGGACCAGGCTTTTTCGATGGGGGTTGAGGTCGGGTGAGTAGGGCGGCAAATAGAGCGCCGCCGCGCCTGCGGCTTCAATTTTTGCGCACACGCCGTCGACCTTATGGGCGCTCAGATTGTCCAGGATCACCACGTCGCCGGGCCGCAGCTTCGGGCGCAACACCTGGTCCAGAAAGGCGAGGAAAATGTCTCGGTCCGTGGGCTCTTCGACGGTCATGGCGGCGAGGATGCTGCGGGTGCTGAGAGCGCCCAAAACGGTCAGGATTTTCCAGTGTCCGCCGGGCGACGCTTCATGGATGCGCAAGCCGTCGCGGCGGCGCGCGCGGAGCCGGGTCATGGAAGTGGTGACGCCGCTTTCATCCAGGTAAATCAGCCTTTCCGGCGAGATCGCGCGGAGCTTTTCGAGGAACGCAGCCCTCCGCTTCCGGTTTTCTTCCGTGTCCCGCTCGCTCGCGTGGAGCGACTTTTTTAAGCCGGAACCCATCTGCTTCAAATGCAGCCACAGGCAGGCCGCGCTGAACCGCACACCGGTCTGCTTTTCCAGCGCCGCGCCGAACTGGGCGAGCGTCCAATCGGCGTGCTCGGCCACCAGCCGCGCCAACAGCTGAGCGTCGAGCCGGCTGCGAGGCCCGGGCCGGTAGCACGGCCGCTCGACCGAGCCGCTGCGCTTGCGGGAGGCGGAAATCCTCCACGCCCAACCCCGGCTCACGCCAAAGCGCGCCGCCAGCTCCGCCAGGCTCGCCTCGCCCCGGTCGTGGGCTTCCAACAACTTCCTTCGCAGATCATCCGACTACGGTCGCGCCATGCGAGCCCATGTCGCGCAGAATCGCCACCAGTACTCTACACCTTCTTTGAAAATGCTCTAGACTCGGCCCTCAAATCGTGCAGCAGTCGTCCGATTCGCGCTGCTGAGGAAGCGGCACTCTGTTTTACGGTCGAACCGGGGCCGCTCGCCGCGGCGCGGTCAGGCGTGCGCCGGTTCCGGAGTTGGTTCCTGCACCGGCTCACGATCGTGGCCGGAGCCGGTTTTCGCAACGTCTCCAGCAGCGCCGTCGCCCGGCTTGAGATTTCGGCTGAACACGGGATAGAGGACCGGGAGGACATAGAGCGTGAGCAGAGTCGCGGTGATGAGGCCGCCGATCACCACGGTGGCCAGGGGACGCTGGACCTCCGCGCCCCGCGAGGTAGAGAGCGCCATGGGAATAAAGCCGAGGCTCGCGACCGTGGCGGTGATGAGCACAGGCCGGAGGCGGTCCGACGCGCCCTGGCGGACGGCCTTGGCGAGGTCGAGTCCCTTGGCGCGTAGGTTGTTGATGTGATCGGTCATCACCACGCCGTCAAGCACCGCGACGCCGAACAGAGCGATAAAGCCGACCGACGCGGAAAGATTGAGGTTCATGCCGCGAATCCAGAGCGCGGCGATGCCGCCGACCAGCGCGAGCGGCACGATCAGCAGGATCAGGATGGTCTGCCGGAGGTTCTGAAAGCTGGCGTAGAGCAGGCCGCAGATGATGAGCAGCGAGAGCGGAAAGGCAATGGCCAGGCGCGACTCGGCCTGCTGCTCGTTCTGGTACTGGCCGCCCCAGTCGAAGCTGTAGCCGGGCGGCAGCGGCATCTGCGCGGTGATCTTTTGCTTGGCCTCTTTGACAAACGATCCCAGGTCGCGGCCCTTCACGTCCGTCGAGATCAGTACGCGGCGTTGGGCGTCCTCACGGTTGATCAGGATGGGGCCGGAAACGGCGTGGATGTCGGCGACCTGGTCGAGCCGGATCAACTCGCCGGTTGCGCTCCGGAGCTGGAGCCCATAGATGTCGTCGAGGTTGTCGCGCGTGCCCGCGGGCAGGCGGACAGCGATCGGGAAGCGCTCTTCGCCCTGGACCATTTCAGAGATTTGGCGCGAACCGAGCAGGCTCTCGATGACCTCCTGGATGTCCGAGCCGTTGAGGCCGTAGCGGGCGGCCTCCGCGCGGTTGATTTTGATTTCGAGATTGGTGGCGCCGCCGATGCGCTCAAGCTGCGGCTCGGACGCGCCTTGGATGGACCCGAGGATGGCATCGGCCTGCGAACCGAGGCGCTCGAGCGTGCCTAGGTCCGGGCCGAAGATTTTGAGCGCCAAGTCGCCGCGCGCGCCGGCAATGGTCTCGTCCATGCGCATTTCCATGGGCTGGGTGAACTCGTAGGTGACGCCGGGGATTTTTTCAAGCGCGGTTTGGAGCGCGTCGGCGAGCTTGGTTTTGTCTTTGAACTGCTTGCGCCAGGTGTTGCGAGGGTTGAAGTTGATATAGGCGTCGGTTTCATACACACCCATGGCTTCGGTCGCAAGGTCCGGCCGGCCCATCTTGGCGACCACGGTTGAGACTTCAGGAAAGGAGCGGATGATGCGGTCGATTTCTTCCTGAATCTTGATGGATTGGGAAAGCGAGATGCCGGGCAGCTTTTTGGAGGTTATGATCAGCGAGCCCTCGTCGAGGGTGGGCATGAACTCAGTGCCGATAAAAAATACCGACCCGATGGCGACCGCTACCAGCACGACGGCCACGCCCACGACGAGCTTGCGATGGCCCTCGGACCAGTCGAGCGAGCGGGTGTAACGGCCGCGGAGCTTGCGGAACCATCCGCCGGCGAAGGCGGCCCGCGCTGGGGCCCGGCCCCGTGTGCCGGACGGCTCAGTTTGGCGGCTCTCGCGCTTTAAAGGGGAGCCATCGTGGGTGCGTGACCGTTTCAAGCGCGCGAAAAGGCGGCCGAACCGTCCGGGACGCTGCGACTCCTGACTCTTGCGGTGCAGGGCTACCGAGCAGAGAGTGGGGACCACGAACAGCGCCATGATCAGCGAGCCGACCAAAGCGGACATCACAGTGACGGCCATGGGGCGAAACATGCGGCCGGGCAAGTCCTGGAGGGTGAGGACGGGGATATAGACGGCGAGGATGATCAGAATGCCGAAGACGATGGGGCGAGCGACCTCGGCGGAGGCGCCGCGGACGGTGGAAAGGATGCTGGGTGGGCGCTTCTTTTCGCGGGCATCGCCCGTTTTCGGGTCAGGCTCGTCCTCCCCGTCCCCATTTTCAAGCCGGTGGATGCAGTTCTCAACCATGATGACGGAGCCGTCGACCACGGTGCCGAAGTCAATCGCGCCGAGCGACATGAGGTTGGCGGAGATGCCGAACGCCGCCATCCCGAGAAAGGCGAACATGAGCGAGAACGGTATGGTGCAGGCGACGATGAGCGCGGCGCGCCAGTCGGCGAGAAAAAGCAGCAGAATGATGATGACGAGGGCGGCGCCCTCGAGCAGATTGTGCTCGACGGTGTGAATGGACGAGTTGATGATGTTGGTTTGGTCGTAGAAGGGGACGATCTTCGCCCCTCCCGGCAGGTGCATTTGGGCGATCTTCTGCTTGACCTGCTCAATGACCTTGTTGCCGTTGGCGCCGCGCAGGATGATGACCATGCCGGACACGGTTTCGCCCTGCCCGTCGTGGAGCACGGCGCCGTGGCGGAGCATGGGCAGGGTTTGGAGCTGGGCGACCTGCTTGACCAGGATGGGGACCCCGCCTCGGGTCGCGACGACGGTATTGCCCAGATCGTCGAGCGAGGCGGCGCGTCCCAGGCCGCGAATGGCGTAGGTTTGCTCGGCGTGCTCGATATACGACCCGCCGAAGTTTGAGTTGTTGCTCTCAACCGCGGTGATGACGTCGTGGAGGGTGAGGTTGTAGCGGCGCAGGCTCTCGGGGTCGACGATCACCGAATACTGCTTGGTGTAGCCGCCCCAGGAGTTGATTTCGCTTACCTCCGGAATGGTCACCAACTTGTAGCGAATGGTCCAGTCAAGCAGGGTTTTGAGCTCCATAAGCGAGAGCTTGGGTGACTGCACGGTGAATTGGTAGACCTCGCCGAACGCGGTCGACATGGGGCCCATGACGGCGGTGATGCCGGGTGGCAGCGAGGCCTGGACTTGGTTGAGACGCTCGGAAACCAGCTGGCGCGCGCGGTACTGGTCGACGGAGTCATCGAAGATGATCGTCAGCATGGTCAGTTCGAGCTTCGAGGTCGAGCGGACAGTCTGCAGATGAGGCAGCCCGAGCATGGCGGTTTCCAGCGGAAAGGTGACCAGCTGCTCAACCTCGACGGGGCTCATGCCTGGGGCTTGGGCGGAGACGACGACCTGGTTGTTGGTGAGGTCGGGGAA
>CAXTRW010000063.1:0-14679 GCA_964246765.1 uncultured Acidobacteriaceae bacterium
TGATCTTCTGGAAGTTCGACATCCTGTTTAACTGAGCTGTGAGCATCCAGCGCGATACCAAGCTTAAGATGCCCGAAGAAGAGTGGACGGCAATCCTCGACACCAATCTGACCGGCACTCTGCGCGCCTGCCAAATCTTCGGCGCGCCCATGCTCGATCGCGGCTACGGGCGCATCGTGAACATCGCCTCGTTGAACTCGTTTGTCTCGCTCAACGAGGTCGCAGCCTATGCAGCCAGCAAAGCCGGCGTCGTCGCGCTCACCCGCTCGCTCGCGGTCGAGTGGTCCCGCCGCGGCGTGCTGGTCAACGCCATCGCCCCCGGCGTCTTCCCCACCGCCCTCAACGCCGAGCTGCTCAACGGCACCCCCCGCGGCCAGGAGCTGCTCCTGCGCACCCCCATGGGCCGCTTCGGCCGCCCGGAGGAGGTGGTGGGCGCGGCGGTGTACCTTGCATCCGAGGCGGCCTCGTATACGAGCGGGCAAACGCTGGTGGTGGACGGGGGATTTTTGGCCAGCGGCGTGAACCAGTAGCACGCCTGTGAACACAGCTCATCAGTTACGCTCTGCTGCAATATGCACTCCCTCTCCTCCGCCCCGATATCGTCATAGGCCCTTAGATAGGAGCTGTACTTATGTTGGAGAGTGTCGCTACTAGATGCCATCCTTGCTGCTTGCCGATGGCGCCGGCTGTTGACGCTGCATACATTCCTAAAGATCCCCGAAAAAGCGTAGCGCGGCCCGGGCAACCGGCTCTCCCCACTCGGGTACGAAGTGGTCTGCTTCTGTGACAATCAGCGGATCCGGACAACCTCGGATCTCCCTGCGCAAAGTGTGCATCGTTTCCACATCCGCATCCTTGCCGCCAATAGCCATGAACGTCTGGCCCGACCATTCCTCTTTCCAGAACCTTTGAGCCGCCTCGGCTTCGGCAACTCCTTCCATTGCGGGCTCAACCATCGCCAACTCCGGAAAGGTTCGCGCTCCCGCCTTGAAGCGACGATCGGGAAAAGGAGCATCGTAGGCAGCCGTTTCCTGATCTGTGAGCTCAGGCGTGATCTGCCGTATTACCTGGCCGACGGGCAGATCGGGCATCTTCCGGACCAGCGCTCTCCACTCGTAGTAATGCGGGCCCAGCGGTTTGCCTACGGGCAGAACCGTGTTCATCACCAACAGCCTGTTTAATCTGGAACGGAAACCTGGATCGACGGGTAAGGTAAGTCCCAGTGTTCCTCCCCAATCCTGAACCACCAAGGTGATCCCGCGAAGGTCGACGTGCTCAATGAAACGTAAAAGGAACTGCCGATGGAAGTGAAACGTGTATCTGGAGTCTTCTACCGGCTTATCGGATCGGCCAAAACCCAGTAAGTCGGGTGCAACCACGCGCGCACCGCTTTGCAGCATCACAGGGATCATCTTGCGGTAAAGATAGCTCCATGTCGGTTCACCATGCAAACACAGGAATGTGCGGTCGGCGTCTTTCGGGCCCACGTCCAAGTAGTGTGCTCTCAGGCCTTCGTAGTCGGGCAGCGAGTCGATGTAATGAGGCTCATACCGGTAATCAGGCAGGTCCTGGAAGCGTTGGTCGGGGGTTCGCAGGGCTTCGATCGGCTTCATGCTTTCTCCTTTTTCTCCTTGTTTTGATCTGTCCGGTACCGGGGAGTGGATGCAGGCGGTCTATCATCGACTTGGTGTTGCGCAGTTCGCCGGCTTCCGCGAAGGCCCAACCAGGACGCAAGCACGATGGCAAACAAAAAAACTGCGTCGATCGCATGGGCAGCCGGAACTCCAACAATCGTCGGCTGGACCTCTGAATCGGAATAAGCCGTGTTCGGGTAAAGAATCGCGGTGCTTTGCGAGACAAAGTACAGGCTTGCCACTCCTCCGGCCGCGGCCACTAAGGACGCAACATTGTCACTGGATTTCCAGGCTAGAAATGTGGTGAGACCGCCTAGGATCAGCGACAAGGAGAGGGTCTGACCGTCGTGGAACTTTGCATGGGGCGGCCAATGGGGGTTATAGATGTGGGTCCGGTTCATATCTGCCGCGTGCGCAGCGATCGGTAGGCTCACACCAACGGCCGTAAAGACGAGACTGCCTGCGAGATTCATTCGCATATTGAGGGTTCCTACTCCAATTCTTCTTTAGAGGGCAGGAACCCACGACCGGCTGGTCATTGAAACACCGAAAATCTTTACCGATCGTCCAATTGCCATGGATGACCCGTTTCTGGACCTCATTCGGGTGCTTCGGCCCCAGGCTACGTTGTGGGGGCGGACCGACGGCATGGGCCGGTGGGGAGTGTCGTTTCGCAACAGAAACGACCTGCTGTTCTGCTGGGTGGAACAGGGTCACTGCCAGTTAACACGCCCGCTCCTTGCACCCGTTCACCTCGATCGCGATGATTTCGTACTGATTCGTACTTCCACACCGTTCACGCTCACCTCAGACCCAACCGTAGAGCCTGTGGATAGCGAAACCTTGGTCGCGATGACAAAGAGTTCAAGGCTCAGTCTCGGCGAAGGAAGGGAATCTCCCGTGACTTTGCATGGCGGCAGGTTTGTTTTCGACACCGCGAACGAAAACCTGTTGACGGGCCTGCTCCCATCCCTGATCCACGTCGCGGCCGCCGATACGTCCTCATGGCGCGTGCGTTCTCTGTTACAGATGAATCAGGCGGAATCTTTAAAGCCGGGTCCCGGAAGTGAGTTCATTATCGTTCGCCTGATGGAGTTGATCCTGGTGGAGATCCTTCGCGCCGAAGCACTGCGGGTGAACCGGAAACATACAGGGCTGCTCGCGGGCCTTGCCGATCCGGTAACGGCCCGCGCTCTTTCGGCGATGCATCGGGACATAGCGCATGGCTGGACCGTATCTGCTCTGGCCCGGCTTTGTGGTGTTTCACGATCTACCTTTGCCAGTCGCTTTCGCAAAATTGTGGGAACCGGGCCGATCGAGTATCTACTCGACTGGAGAATGGCATTGGCCAAGGATCAACTACGCCGCGGAACGCGGAGCATCGGCGAGATCGCCTTTGCAATTGGCTTCCAGTCTTCCAGCGCATTCAGTACGGCCTTCACTCGAGCTACCGGATGTTCGCCGAAACGCTTTGCAGCCTCGGTTCCTCGTTGATGCCTCGACTACGAGAAACGGCTGGCCTATGTAATCGCAGAGTCTACCCGTCCACGAAAACTCGTTTCCGCAATCAAGGTTGGCAGTCCGCCTGTAAAAAGACACTGGCTCCCGGCATGTACGGCGCGTCGTGCGGCGGCGGGGACAAGCGTTCCGCGATACGGCTACACTGGTCTGCGGAAAGGGGGCACCATGGCGCTGCTGCATTCAGACAGGTTGTTCCCGGCGGATCCCGAAACACGCGCGGTCGCGCGGCGGTTGTTCGCGGCGGTCGAGAGCCTGCCGATCGTGAGCCCGCATGGGCATACCCAGGCGAGCTGGTTTTCTGAGAACAAACCCTTCCCGGACCCGGCGGCTTTGTTTATTACGCCCGATCACTATGTGTACCGCATGCTGTACAGCCAGAGTGTGCCGCTGGAGCGGCTCGGGCTGGGCGCGGAGGCCGACCCCCGCGCGGCATGGCGGGTGTTTGCGGAGAACTATCTTTTATTTCGAGTAACGCCTACCCGGTTGTGGCTCGATGACGTTTTTGAAAAGCTGTTCGGGCTCGAGGAGCGGCTCTGCGCGAAAAACGCGGACGCGTACTACGACGCGATTGCCGCAAAACTCGCGACGCCGGAGTTCCGGCCCCGCGCGCTGTACGAGCGGTTCAATATCGAGGCGCTCGCGACCACTGACTCGGCACTCGACTCGCTCGATGCGCACCGGACCCTGCGCGAGAGCGGCTGGCGGGGTCGGGTGCTGCCGACCTTCCGTCCCGATGCCTGCGTGGACCCCGAGTTCGCCGACTTTCGCGAGAACATAGCCGCTCTGGGCGAGCGCTACCGCGAGGACACGGCAACTTGGCCGGGCTACCTGCGGGCGTTGCGGGCGGCACGGGCGTTTTTTATCGAGAACGGCGCGACCGCGACCGACCATGGGCACCCCACGCCGCGCACGGCTGCGCTTTCGCCTGCGGAGGCGGAGCGGCTGTTCGCGCGGGTGCTCGCGCCCGAGGTCGCCGCAGAAGACGCGGAGCTGTTCCGCGCGCAGATGCTCACCGAAATGGCGCGGATGAGCCTGGAGGACGGGCTGGTCATGCAGATCCACCCGGGCTCCGTCCGCAACCACAACCGCCTGCTCTACGAAAAACTCGGGCGCGATGTAGGCGCAGACATTCCGCAGACCACCGAGTACGTCCACGCGCTCAAGCCCCTACTCGACCAGTTCGGCAACGAGCCCGGCCTCACCCTGATCCTGTTCACGCTCGATGAAACCGCCTACAGCCGCGAGCTCGCGCCGCTGGCCGGGCACTACCCGTGCCTGCGCCTGGGGCCGCCGTGGTGGTTCCACGACTCGCCCGAAGGCATGATGCGGTTCCGCGAGCAAGCGACCGAAACGGCTGGCTTCTACAACACCGTCGGCTTCAACGACGACACCCGCGCCTTCCTATCCATCCCCGCGCGGCACGACGTGGCCCGCCGCATCGACTGCGCCTTCCTCGCGAGGCTGGTCGCCGAGCACCGCCTGGACGAGGACGAGGCCGCCGAGCTCGCCCACGAGCTCACCAATGGCCTGGTGCGCCGGGCCTACAAACTGTGAGCACGCAAGCGGCCATCCCAGCCCGCGTAGGCCGCGTGCGCTGGACCGTCTGCGCGATGCTGTTTTTCGCGACATCCATCAACTACATGGACCGCCAGGTGCTCGGCATCCTCGCACCGGTCCTGCAGCACTCCATCGGCTGGACCGAGCAGGGCTACGCCGATATCGTCATCGCCTTCCAGTTTTCCTACGCCATCGGCTTGGTGCTGGCCGGGCGGCTGATCGACCGGATCGGGACGCGCATCGGCTATGCGCTGATCATGGGCGTGTGGAGCGTGTCGGCGATGGCGCACTCGCTCGCGACATCCGCGTTTGGGTTCGGTGTGGCGCGGTTTTTTCTGGGACTGGGCGAAAGCGGCAACTTTCCGGCCGCGATCAAGACGACCGCCGAGTGGTTTCCGCAGCGGGAGCGCTCGCTCGCGACCGGCATCTTCAACTCCGGCGCGAATCTGGGGGCCATGCTTGCGCCCTTGTTTGTGCCGTGGATCACGCTGCGGTACGGATGGCGGCCGGCGTTTCTGGTTACGGGCGTTTTCTCGGCGGCGTGGATCGCGTGGTGGCTCGTGCGCTACCGCGCGCCCGGCGAGCACGCGCGGCTTTCGGCAGCGGAGCGGGCGCACGTCGGCTCGGGCGAGACCGGACGGCTGGCGACGATTCCTTGGACGCGCCTGCTCGGCTTTCGCGAGACCTGGGCCTTCGCGCTGGCGAAGTTTCTTACCGACCCTATCTGGTGGTTTTACCTGTACTGGCTGCCTAAGTTTCTGGACGGGCGGTTCCACCTGGGGCTCGCGCATCTGGGGCTGCCGCTCGTCATCGTCTACAACATGTCGGCCGTGGGCTCGATCGGCGGCGGGAGTATCCCGCTGTTCCTCGCGCGGCGGGGTATGGCGCCCGGCCGGGCGCGCTCGCTCGCCATGTTGGCGCTGGCCTTGCTGCCGCTGCCGGTCTTTCTGCTCAGCGGCATTACCAACGAGTGGCTGGCGGTGGCGCTGCTGGGTGTGGCGGTCGCGGCCCACCAGGGCTGGTCGGCCAACCTGTACACCATCGTCTCCGATATGTTCCCGCGCGAGGCGGTGGGCGCGGTCACGGGCTTCGGCGGCATGGCCGGGTCGGTCGGGGCGGTGCTGTTTTCCTACGGGGTGGGCTGGGCGCTGACCCGCTATCACCGGTATTCCGGGCTGTTTGTCATTGCCTCGACCGTGTACCTGCTGGCCTGGCTGCTGCTGCGCGCGCTCGTGCCGGGGTTCGGGCGCATTCCGGACAGCCGCCTCGTAGACAATAGAAGCTATGGATCGTGAGGCGCTGCTCCAGCTTTTAAAGGCTTACAAGTCGGGCGAAACGACGGAGGCGGAGCTGGCCGATCGCCTGACCGTGCTTCCGTTTGAGGACCTCGGGTTTGCCAAAATAGACCACCACCGCTCCCTGCGCTCCGGCATGCCGGAGGCGGTGTACGCCGAAAGCAAGACGCCCGAGCAGGTCGCGGCGATTTTCGCGCGTCTAGCGGCGAGCGGCGTGCCCGTGCTGGCCACCCGCGCGGGCGTGGACCATGCGGTCGCGGTGCAGGCCCTTACCCCCGCGGCCCAGTACCACCCGCTATCGCGATGCATCTCGCTGCCGGGGGAGGGTCCGCGCGCGGAAAACACTGGGCGCATCGCGGTGGTCTGCGCCGGCACGAGCGACCTGCCCGTGGCGGAGGAGGCCTCGCTTACGGCCGAGCTTTATGGCGCTTCCGTGACCCGCATCACGGATGTGGGCGTCGCGGGGATCCACCGTCTGCTGGCAAATCTGCCCCAGCTCCGGGAGGCCGACGTGGTGGTCGCCTGCGCGGGCATGGAAGGGGCGTTGCCGAGCGTGCTGGGCGGGTTGGTCGCTGTCCCGGTCATCGCGGTACCGACGAGTGTAGGCTACGGGGCCAGCCTTCATGGCATCGCTGCGCTGCTGGGGATGCTCAACTCCTGCTCGCCGAATACGGCCGTGGTGAATATCGATAACGGCTTTGGGGCGGGGTATATGGCATGCCTGATTGCGCGAAGCGCCCGCGCCGGGCAAAAATGAGGCGCTCCCCACGGAGGAGAGCGCCTTTCAGAGAAGCCGGCAGCTTAAAAGATGAACTTAGCGGCGAGCTGCACCTGACGCTGGCTGTTGGCCTGGCCGGTAATCACGCCGAAGTTGCCGTCATTGATGTTTGTGTCGGGAGCGGCAAGCTGGACGTGGTTAAAAGCGTTAAATCCTTCCAGTCGCAGCTGCAGGTTATAGCGCTGGTCCGAGCCGAAGTAGTTGTTCTTAATTGCTGACAGGTCGGCGCTGACCAGGCGCGGCGTCCGCACATTTCCCAAAGTGCGGGGCGCGTTGCCCAGCGTATAAGCTGCCGGGTTGGAAAAGAGCGATGTATTAAACCACCGGCTGCGGGTTGGGCTGCCCAGCTTTGCGTTGAAGCTGCTCATGTTCGGCCGCTGCCCGGCGCTGTTGGTGCTCAGAATAAACAGGCCTGAGTTGTCCGTGGTTGTTCCGCCCACCACCAGCGGCGTCCCCCCGATGTAGTTCACGATACCGGAAGTCTGGAATCCGCTGAGCAGCGTTGCAGCCGCGCCATGGGTCGTGCTGAGGAAGCGCCGTCCGGGGCCGAACGGCAGTTCATAGGTATAGCTGGCCACGAGGTCGTGCGAGATATCCTGGGGAGATACCGAGTATTCACCGCGCGAATTATACTGGTTCTGGTAAACGGAGCTAACCGGCCCCAGAAAGGTAACGGCGGCCGCCGAGTCATCAAACAACTTAGCTCCCGTGTAAGAAACCAGCAAGGTAAGGCCCTGGGCGAAGCGTTTGTCGAGCCTCGCCGTGATGGCGTTGTAGTTGGAATACGAGGTATCTTTGCGGTACTCGGTAACTCCGTTGTACTGCGGGTAGGGCCGCAGAAGCTGGTTGCGCGTAATGGTGGGCTGCGCAAGCGGCGAGCCCGGGGTCGTAATTACCCCATAAAACGGGTTCGGCACAGTGTCCTGCAGGTGGCTGCCCAGTGACAGGTAGGCCGGGTCGACCTGGTCATAGGGTGTGCCGGGATCGCCGTCCACCAGAAATTTGCCCTGGTTGTAAAGCCAGCCGAGCTCGACGACTGTCTGGCCGGGCAGGGTGCGCTGGATCGTCACGTTTGCCTGCTCGGAGTAGGGCGTTCGGCTGTTCCGGTCTGTGAGGAACGAGTCCTGGATGCCATTGCCAAGGTCCGTGCCCGCGCCGCCCGCAGGGCCCGCAGGCAGCAGGTAGCCGGTGGGAAAAGGATTATCGAGAGTCGCGGCGATGGTGCGCTCGTTGTCGAAGGTGAAGTTTGAGCTGGTTTGCGAGCTGAAGCCCTCCGTGCCCGCGGCGCCGGAGGTGCCGGCCGGCTGCATATCCGACGGAGCGAAGACGATTCCGAAGCCCGCCCGCACCGCCCAGTTCTGGTTCGGGCTCCAGATCGCGCCGAAGCGCGGGCCGAAGTCGAGCTTGTGCGCATTGATCTGCTGGCGTCCGTACTGGCCGCCTGGTGCGTTGACGAAGTGCATGGCGCCGTGCAGACTGCTGCATGACGGGCAGGAAACCCCAGCAGCCGGAGTCACCGAGGGAATTGGCGAAGGGTCGTTCGGGTTCCAATAGGAAAGCTGGTTGTGGCGCTCGGTCCGGGGTTGGTCCATGTCCCAGCGCAGCCCGTAGCTCAGGGCGAAGTTGTTGGTAGCGCGCCAGGTGTCCTCGGCGTAGAGCGCGTAGTATTCGCTGTCTGTCGCAAAGGTCGGACTGTTGGTCTGGTAGCCGTAGTCGGGCAGGCCCAGCAGTAGGTCGGCAAACGGAGTGCCGCCGCCCTGGCCGTTGTCGTTCACTACGCTTTGCGTCCAGCTTTGCGTAAACCCGTACTCGCCGTTCGGCTCGCCATATTGGTGGAAATTGAGAAACAGCTTGCGGAACTCGCCGCCGAACTTCATCTCGTGCGCGCCCTTGACCTTATTAAAGTTGGCGAGTACGTCGTGCGCGAGCGGGTTTTCAATCAAGGGCACATAGCCGCCGGAGCCGATACCGGCATAACCGTTCTCAACATTGAAGTGCGGGAAGACAGGGTAGTTCGAAATGGCGGCGAGCGAAGCCGGAAGACCGATCGAGGTGATATCGAAAGGGCCGCCGAAGGGTGTACGGACCGAGGTCGAACGGCTGAGGCCGTAGCGAACGTCGAACAGCAGGGTCGGGCTGAGGGTAAATGTATTGTCGTAAGCCAGGCTGTAAGCTGTGCCGGTTGTGGGTCCATTGTAGCCCTGGGAGGCGACCCCGTTGTTTGCCGGAAAGTCGGCGAACGGTGTGTAGTCGCTCTCATAGTGCGAAAAGCGCACAAAGGTTTTCCATGCCTGGGTCCAGTTATGGTCCACGCGAATGTCAAAGTGATAGTAGTTCGTCGTCGGCGCGCCCGCGGTGTACACGTAGTTGTTCAGCAGCCCCGGTCCGGTAGGCAGCGGCTGAAACTTAAGCGCGGCCACCCCCGCCGCGCTTAAGTCGCCTGGCGGAATGATGTTATTTGGGTAAGGGTCGCGGATGTAGCCGGTAGCGGTCTGGCCATTGCTCACGTAAGTGCCCAGGCGCGCCGTGCGGGGATTGTAGATGATGGTCGGCTTTGGACCTGAAAGGAGTTCCCCGAAGTCGCCGGTGCGCTCCCGCGCGGTCGCGACACTGTCGGTCTCGGTGGACGAATCGGTTTCGCGGGCAACCTCCGCAGCCAGAAAGAAAAAGGTGCGATTTTTGATGATGGGACCGCCCAAAGTGCCGCCGAACTGGTTACGCGAAAGCGGGGCAATCGGCGAGTTGGGGGCGGCGAAATAGTCGCGCGCGTCGAAAATGGAATTGCGGTTGAACTCAAACAGCGACCCATGGAACTTGTCCGTGCCGGTGCGAGTCGCAAGGTTGATAACGCCGCCCGAAAACCGCCCGTACTCAGCCGGGAGCACGCTGGTCTGCACGTTGAACTCGGAAACGGAGTCGACGACCGGGTTATAGGCGCCAGTGCTGTTGCCGACATTGTTTTCGGGCAGAATATTCGAGATGCCGTCCAGCTGCTCCTCGCTGTTCGCATTGCGCGAACCCGCGATGTGCGGGGTCGAGCTCGAGCCCGCGCCGGTGCCGACGTTGTTCACGC
The DNA here is from genome assembly GCA_964246765.1 of uncultured Acidobacteriaceae bacterium. GTDB lineage: Bacteria > Acidobacteriota > Terriglobia > Terriglobales > Acidobacteriaceae > EB88. The sequence continues at coordinate 9,859 of CAXTRW010000063.1, forward strand.
CGGGGACCAGCGTCGCGAGGTCGAACGGATCGCGCCCGTTGAGCGGCAGGTCGAGGATGCGCTTGCCGGTGATGACCTGGCCGGTAGTGGCGTCGGAGGTTTGCAGCTCGGGCGTGGTGGCCTGGACCGTGACCTGCTGGGTATCGTTGCCGACCGCGAGCGCGAAGTTGACCGGGTGGGTCAGCGAAACGTCCACCGTGACCTGGTCTTCTTCCTTGGGCGTAAACCCGGCGGCCGCGACCTTGACGGTGTAGTTGCCGGGGTTCAGCGAGGGCTGGACGTAGCGGCCGTCGCCCCCGGTCTTGAGCGTCTGGCTCACACTGGTGTCATTGTTGGTGATGGTTACCGTGGCGTTCGGAATGGCGGCCCCGGAGACGTCCTGCACAGTGCCGGTGATGGAGCCGGTAGGGGTTTGGGCGAGCGCAACAAGGGCGCCGGCGGAGAGCAGCCCTCCGGAAAGCAGCAGGGAACGGAAGAGGTGGTGTTTCGCAGCCATCGTTGCCTCACGAAAGATGGTCGGTTAGGGCCGGTTGGCGCACGTCTTTTGTGCGTCTCAAGTGATAGCGTTCCCAATTGAGAACGTTAACCTTGCCGTCGGAGTGAGTATCGTCACTCGCGCGTGGGCTTGTCAACTGGAAACACCCTGGGCGGGGTTAGAAACCGCGCCGGGCAGCGCACACGTCCGTTTGCGCCTTTACAGCCCGGCGTACCAGTCGTACCCGAGCTTGGTCCAGTAGTCATCGGGCTTGGCATCGGTATACGCGATCAGGGCGATGCGCTTGATCTGCTTGTAGCCGTACTTGGTGGGCATGTGCAGGCGCAAGGGCGCGCCGTGAGGCGGGGTAAGCGGGGCGCCCATCATCTCGGTCGCGAGCAGGGTTTGCGGATGACGGCAGATGCCCATGTCGAAGCCGCAGTAGTAGTCGCCGTCCGGGGTTTCCATATAGACGTAGCGGGGCTCGCGGCCGTTGACAAGCGCGGGCGGGTAGGCTTCGAGAAAGTCGGCCATGCGGACGCCGGCCCAGTGCACGATCTGGCTCCAGCCCTCGATGCACTTAAACTGCGTGACCAGTTCGCGGCGCGGCAGGTTTTTGATGTCGTCGATCGTGAGCAGCAGGCCGGGCGTTCCGGGCGGGAGGGTGGAGCGGCTTGCCCCGGCTTCCTCGCGGCCGCGCTTGGGGCGATTTTGCTTCGCCTCCGCCTGGCCGACCATGGGCTTGGGAGCCATCTTCGCGGCGGTATCGCTTTTAGGCGGGGTCTTGTTGTCGTGGCCCTGGTCCTGGCCGGCGGGCGCGGCAGTGTAGCGGTACTGCCAGGCGGTGACGTCGGGCACGAACCGGGAGTTCGCAGCGGCATCGCGCACGCCGACTAATTGCAGCCGCCAGCTTTCGGGGATCAGCTCTTGTTTCAGCCCGTAGTTGCCGTTGAGACGCAGGTTTTCCGCGCGGGACAGCGGGTAGGTGGGGGCCAGAGCGCGCTCGTCGAACACCGCGCGGGACAGCGCTGCGTTGGCCTGGAGCGCGCGGCGCAGGGGCGCGGGCAGCATCTCCTCCTCCCGGCTATCGCCGACCCAGCGATAAAAGCCGTAGCCCGCGGCGGCGCCGACCGCGGCGAGCGCGAACGCGCGCCGGGTGTGCCTGCGCGATTGGGCCAGCACCGCCGCATCGGCGGCTTCGCGGCCGGGTAGTTTGCGAGTCAGCACTTCGTCCGCGCTCTTCGGGTCGATGGGGCGCATGACGCCGGCGCGGACTTGGGGCGGTTCGTTTTCGAGGGCGCGGCTTTGGGTTTCCGGCTTGGCGGCCTGCCCGGCCACGTCCGCCGGAACTGGTTCACGCGCGGCCTTCCCAACTGGCCGGTTGTCATCGGCCGAGGGCTCGACGGGCCCAGTCGGAAGCGCGACGGCGTTTTCGGCGCGGTTTTCCCCATCCGGCACAGCCATTAACGCCTCCTTTCCGCTTCGAGCGAGGGTTCTTCAACGCGCTTCACCTCAAACCCGCTCACCATGCTGCGGAAGTTGTTCCACCCGGCCAGCGCCACTTGCGCTACATGCACAACAAAAAATGCGCAGAACCCAACCGTAAGCCAGAAGTGCTCCCACCGGGCCGCCTCATAGCCGCCCAGCAAGGTCGTGAGCCAGTGCGTTTGCGTGGGTTTAAAGATCGCCAATCCAGTCACAAGCGCGCCCAGGCCCATCAGGATTACTGCGGAGTAGGCGATACGCTGCGCGCCGTTGTACTTGGTCTGCGCCGGCAGTCCTTTGCTCAGGTGCAGGTCCACGAGCGTCACCTGCGCCGCATCGCGCAGGCTGCGCCGCTGGGGAACAAGAAAGCGCCACTCGCCGGAAATCGCCAAAAAAAACACATACGCGATGCCGTTCAGCGCAAAGATCCACATAAAAAAGAAGTGGTAACCCAGGCCGGCAGTCACGTGGTAGGGCACGTCCAGCGCCCGATACAGCCAGTCCGGGAAAAATCGGAACAGCGTCCAGTGGCCCACTCCCACGCGGTACACGGCATGCGGATGCCGATAGGCATTGTCCGAGTCGTTCCAGTAGATGAGCAGCCCGCTCCAGATCATGGTGAACAGCACGGGGAAATTGACCCAGTGCATCCAACGGATGGCGAGCGGGTGCTTCGGCTCAAGCCGGATTGTCGCGTTGGTGGTGCAGCCTGCAGCCAAGGGGTCTTCCTTTCCCGGCGGTCCCGAATGCGCACAGACGCGCACAAACGCAGCCCCTAGAGTTCGGACGCATCCCCGCGAGTTTGGTTGCCGGGAAATTCGCCCGAAAGTAATTTGGAGGTTGCTCCCCTGCCCAGCTATGCTTGGGGCGGAACGGGGCCGCCGCGCCGCCGGAAGGCAGGGGAAGAAACGTGTTGAGTCCGAGTGTTTCCGAGATCGCCGCGGATACCGTGTTCGATCGCTGTTGGTGGATCTACTCTCTGTGTCGGGAGCGCCTGTTCGCCGACCACACTGAAGCCATCGCCGACGCCCTCCAGCCCCTGCTCCGCTCCCACTCCCATCTCCAGCTTCTTGAAGTCGGCTGCGGCCCGGGTTTTTACTCGCGCCGGATCGCGGCGCGCTTCCCATATGTACAAACCATGGGGGTCGACACCTCCGAGCGCCTCCTTTGTCACGCGCGGCTCCAGGCGCACCGGGCCAAGCTGGAAAACTGCCGTTTTCTGCAGGCCGACGCGCACGACCTGCCTTTGTGCCTGGGGGGCGCCGATGCGGCGATCGCTTCCCGCCTGTTCCTGATCGTGCCGGAGCGCGAACAGGTTTTGCGAGCCGTGTTTGAAACGCTGCGGCCCGGGGGCGTGTTTTTTATCGCGGAGCCGACCTCGCCCCTACGCACCGCCGTGCCCTTATGGGCGATGCGCGCGTTTGAGTGGCTCACGGGCCACGGCGGCGGCCCGATGCCGGCCCGATGCCAGGTGCTGAGCGATCGCACGTTCCAGCAACTGGTCGGCGGCCAGCCGTGGGCGACCGTGCGCACCTGGCGCGACAAGCGTTACCAGTACGCGCTGTGCGAGAAGGCATAGTGAGCCACGCGTTTCGCGTGCTGGACCCCGGTGTGCGCTCGGCCGAGTTCGCCGGGGTTTGCGCCTTTACGGTCATGGCGAAAGCGCCGGTGCCGGGCCGGGTCAAGACCCGACTGAGCCCTCCCCTGACCCCCACGGAGGCCGCAAGCCTGAACGCTGCGTTTCTGCGCGACACCCTGGCCAATCTCGGCGCGGCGGCGGCCGATTGCGGCGCTGCCTGCGCGGTGTCTTACACGCCGGTGGGGCAGGAAAGCCTGTTCACGGGCATTCTGCCGGATTCGACGCTGCTGGTGCCGCAGCGCGGCGACGGCTTCGGCGAGCGGCTGCTGTTTACCGTCATCGACCTGCTCCAGTGCGGCTTCGGGGCGGTGTGCCTCATCGACTCCGACAGCCCCACCGTGCCCACCGCGGAGTTTGCCGGCGCGGCCCGGGCACTGGACCGGGACTGCGCGGTGCTGGGCCGCTCCGACGACGGCGGCTATTACCTGCTGGGCATGCGCGCGGCCCACGCGCGGCTGTTTCAGGAGATTGCCTGGAGCACGGAAGCGGTGGGCGAGCAAACCGCCGAGCGCGCCGCGGAAATCGGGCTGCCGCTGGTGGAGCTGGCGCGCTGGTACGACGTCGACGATGCCGCCTCGCTCGCGCGTCTGCGCGCGGAGCAGGCCGCGGGCGGCCCCGGGTATGCCGCGCCGCACACGCGGGCGTTTCTGCTCGGGCTGGACGCGGAAAACGGGCAGGAACCCCGGTGAGGGCTGCGGAACTGGCCCCGGCGCGCAGCCGGCGGCTTTCGATGCGTTTCGCCGCTTCCAGCGGCAGCGCCTGGCTCACCAATGCGGCCCTGCTGCTCTTCGGCCTCATCTACCTCGACCTGACCCGCACCGGCGTCCACGAGTGGACCCACTACGTCCACGGCTTCAGCGAGGGCCTTTTCGGGCAAATCGCGCTGTACCTGGGCGGCATCGCGCTGGTCGAGGGCGCGCCTACGAACCGCTGGACGCTGCCCATCCTGCTGCTGGCCGCGTTCGGGGCGCGTCTGATCGCGGTTGTTGCGCCCCCGTTTCTTTCCACCGACGTGTACCGCTATGTGTGGGACGGCGTGGTGCAGCTGCACGGCATCAACCCCTTCCGGTACATCCCAGCGGTCCCGCACCTCGCCTTTCTGCGCGACCACGCGATCTACCCGCACATCAACCGGCGCGACTACGCCCACACCATCTATCCGCCGGGGGCGCAGTTTCTGTTTCTCGTCGTCGCGCGCATCCACCCCTCCGTCGCGTGCCTT
>CAXTRW010000064.1:0-14442 GCA_964246765.1 uncultured Acidobacteriaceae bacterium
TCCCCCAACCCGGCCCGCGACCGCGAAGCTCCTGAAAGCGACCGCGACGCGAGCTTCCAAGTAACCCTGCCAAGCTGGCGTCTGGACCTCGAGCGCGAGATCGACCTGCTCGAAGAGATAGCCCGGGTGCACGGGTACAACCGCTTCCAGAACACGTTGCCGGCGTTTGCGGGCGCGGTTCGGCAGCTGCCCGAAACCGCCGCGCTGCGGGCGGTGCGGCGGTCGATGCTGGGCTCCGGCTGGACAGAGGCGATTGCAAGCACATTCGTATCCGAGGCGGAGGCGCGCGGGTTTGCGCTGCAGCCCGGCACAGCCGTGCGGATGGAGAACCCATTGAGCGAGGAGGCCGGGTTTTTGCGGCCGTCGCTCGTGCCTGGGATGCTGGCGGTGCTGGCGCACAACCTGCACCGTGGGGTGGAAGATGCGGCCCTGTTTGAGCTGGGAACAGTCTTCGCAGGCGCCGGCCCCCACGCGACCGACAAAGTAGACGAGCGCCCCTCCCTGGCCTTCGGCGCAACCGGCAGCCTCCACGGCCGGCCCGTCGATTTCTTCACCGCCAAAGGCATCGCCGAAGCAGTCGCCAAGCTGTTCGCCAGTCGCCTCCTCTACTTCGACCGGTTCCCCCCCGAGCTGGCGCTGATGCCCGCTTGGCTGCACCCTGGCCGCTCCGCGCGTCTGGTGATGGACGGTGCCGCCATCGGCTTCTTCGGCCAACTCCATCCCGACGAGGCCGCCCGGCGCAAGCTCAAGCAGGCGGTAGTGGTGGGCGAGCTTCGAGTGGACCGATTGCTTGCCTTGGGGCTGCGGCACCCCATGCCGCGGGAGCTGTCGCGATTCCAGCCGGTGCGGCGGGATTTCTCGTTTTTGCTCCCGGAGGGTGTCGCGTACGGTGCGATTGCGGAGGCGCTCGGCGATCTTCGGATCCCCGAGTTGCAGCAGTTTGAGCCGGCCGAGGTGCTGCGCGCCCCGGCCGGTATGGGCGAGTATTCCCTGCTGCTGCGCACCACGTTTCAGTCCGGGGAGCGCACCCTGCGCGAGGACGAACTGCAAAGCTGGGCCCAGCGGATCCAGGCGGCGGTGGGCGCGCTGGGTGGACGGCTGCGCAGCTAGCCGGTGCGCTCCCAAGAACCGGGGCAGGCAAAACCGTCCGCAGCCGGCCTTCTCACTTGCGGGCAAAAACGGGTCGCCGACAGCGCGCTGAAGCTCGTGGCGTTTCTGCTGCTGTTGGGATTGGCGGCCCGGCTCTGGTTGCGGCTTGCCCATGCGGCGCACTCGCCTGCCGACGGCGTCTTCGCGGCGGCAGCGTTGCTGCTGGGCGGCTGCGTGTGGTGGGTGGCCCAGCGACAGTGCGGGCAGGCCGGGGCGGCGCTGGGGACGTTTTTCTACGTTTCCTCGCCGGCCGCGCTCTATCCCGGAGCGGCAACCCTCGCGGCGCTGGGGCTTTTCGCGATGCTGTACACGGCGGTGGGCGTGGCCCATGCCATGCTGGGGCCCCCGCGCAAACGACCGCCGAGGATCGCGCTGATGACGCTTCTAACGGCGTTTACCGCATGGGCGCAACCGGCGGCGGCCTATGTGGGGCTGCTGCTTGCCTTTCTCGTTACTCTCTACCTTGCGGAAGGGCGCAGGCGCAATTTGCTGCTGTTCTTCCTCTTGTGGAGCGCGGCCGCTGTTTTCGCGGCCGGCGCGCCGCTCGGTCCCAGACGTATGCCCGGTGTTTCCGGGGCTGGTTTTGTGCCGGCAGAAAGCTTTGCGCTTGCGGGAGCATTGGTACTATGGGCCTTGTCTCGCCGGTTGAAATATTTCGGCAATTCGGCCCCATTACTGGCCTCGTTTGTGCTCCTCGCCGTTGAACGGTGGACTGGATCGCAGATCGCCGTATGGGCGCTTCCGTTTGCTCTGTTGTTCCTGGCCGGGGTGTTTGCGGATGCGCTGGAAGGGGCGCGCGGACGGCTTTGGGCTGCTTTCTTCTGGAGCTTGGCATCGGTCCAATTGGTAGAAAGTTTTGCGGCCAAATCGGGCGCTTAAAGGCGTAGCATTTCACTAAGAGGTAAGCCGGTATGTCAAGCTACCAGACACAATCCATTCCTATCGACGGTATGCACTGCGACGCGTGTGTGCGTCGCGTCACCCATGCTCTGGGCAGCATCCCTGGGGTGCGGGTGCATGGGGTTGAGGTAGGCAAGGCCGAGGTGATGGCCGAACCCGCTTCCAGCGAGAGAATCCGCGAGGCGATCGAGAAGGCCGGTTTCACAGTGCATGCAACGAACGGAAGCTAGCGGACGGGGAGCGAGCGCGACCTTTGCCGTGCGAGGCATGAGCTGCGCCGCCTGCCAAAGCTTCGTGCAGAAAAGGCTGAACGAGCAGCCTGGCGTAGTGGACGCCCGGGTCAACCTCCTTCTGCACCGGGCCACCGTAGCCTACGACCCCGGGGCGATCTCGCTCGACCGTCTTCTCGAAGCCGTGCGCGATTCCGGCTACGACGCGGAAGCGCCGAACGGCGCTGGAGATGACACAGACGCGCGCGAACTCGAGGACCGCGCGGAAGCCGAACGGTATCGCACGCTGCAATGGCAGGCCGGGGCAGCCCTGGTCGGCGGCGCCGCCGCTATGCTGCTGTCCGTGCCGCTCATGGCCGCTCGAAATGCGGTGCCTGCCCGCTCGCCGGCCGCGCCGCCCTGGATGTTTCACCTGCCCGCGGAAGCGCTCCGAGGGGCCTTGCTGCTGCTGACCCTGGCGCTTTTGCTGACCGCGGGGCGAAGGTTTTTCGTGAAAGCCTGGGCGGGGCTTAAGCACCGGAGCGCCGATATGAGCACGCTGGTCGCGCTGGCCACCGGGGTTGCCTTCGCGTACTCAGCCGCGGTGACCGTCGCGCCGACTTTTTTCGCCGCTCGCGGCATGCCTCTGGACGTGTACTACGACGCTGCGCTGCTGATCTTGGGGTTCGTGTTGCTGGGCAATGTGCTGGAAACGCGGGCCAAGCGCCAAACCGTGTCGGCGCTGCGGGGCTTGCTCGATCTGGCGCCCCCGACCGCCGAGCGCGTGCGCGCGGATGGTTCGCTCGAACCGGTAAAGGTGGCGGCCCTGGCTCCCGGCGATGTAGCTCTGTTGCGGCCGGGCGGCCGTGTGCCGGTGGATGGGGTGGTTGTCGAGGGCGGCTCGTCGGTGGACGAGTCCATGCTGACCGGCGAACCGATGCCGGTGGAAAAGGCCACGGGCGCGCCGGTAACCGGCGGCACTCTGAACACCACCGGCGTTTTGCGCATCCGGGTGAGCGTCCGGGCAGCAGACGGCACGCTCGCGCAGATCGTCGCGCTGCTGCGGGAGGCGCAGGGTGCGCGCACCCCCATGCAGCGCCTGGCCGACCGGGTGAGCGGCGTTTTCGTGCCGGTGATCGTGCTGCTCGCCCTCGTCACTTTCGCGGTTTGGGTCGGAGTCGGCGGCCGCGCCGGGCTGCCGCACGCGTTTGCAGCCGCGGTTGCCGTGTTGGTGATCGCGTGCCCGTGCGCGATGGGCCTGGCGGTGCCGGCGGCGTTGATGGTGGCGACCGGCCGCGGCGCGCAGATGGGCCTCGTGTTTCGCTCGGGCGAGGCGCTGGAGCGTTTGCGAACCGTCGATACCGTGGTGCTCGACAAGACCGGTACGGTAACCGAGGGGCGGCCGTCGATCACCTCGTTTGCGGTTGCGGACGGGTTCGCGCGGGATGCCGTGCTGCGGGCTGTGGCCGCGCTGGAGGCGGGGAGCGAGCATCCTCTGGCGGCGGCGGTGGTGCGGTTTGCGCGAGAGCAGGGCGCGTGGCCGGGAGAAGCCGCGGTCGGCGGATTCCGCGCCCATGCGGGCTTCGGCGCTGAAGCACGGGTGGACGGCGCGCATGTGCTCGCCGGTAACCGGGCGCTGCTGGATCGCGAAGGTATCGCGATCCCGGAAGCGCTGAAAGCGGCGGAGTACAAGCTTGCCGGGGCGGGCGCGACACCGCTGTGGGTGGCGCTCGACGGCGCGGCGGCAGCCCTGCTGGGCGCGAGCGACCCGGCGCGCGAGACCAGCCGAGCGACGATCCGGGCTCTGCGCGCGCGAGGGTTGCGAGTGATATTGCTCACCGGGGACGTGGCCGCTGCGGCCCACTCGCTGGCCCGCAGTGTTGCGATAGCGCCCGAGGACGTGATCGCCGGCCTGTTGCCGGAGGGCAAGCTGGACGCGGTGCGTCGCTTGCAGGCGGAAGGCCGCCGGGTCCTGATGGTGGGCGACGGGATCAACGATGCGCCTGCGCTCGCCGCTGCCGATGTGGGCATGGCCATGGGCGGCGGGACGGAGATCGCGATTCACGCGAGCGACGTAACCCTGCTGCGGCCCGATCTCGGCGGGGTAGACGGGGCGTTGCGGCTGGCGCGGGCGTCCGGGCGAGTGATGCGGCAAAACCTGGGCTGGGCGCTGGTTTACAACCTGCTTGCGGTGCCGCTGGCGGCCGGTGTGCTGTACCCGCGATTCCATCTGCTGCTGAGCCCGGTGGTGGCCGCCGCGGCTATGGCGCTGAGTTCGGTCAGCGTGGTCGTGAATAGTCTTCGGCTGCGGCGCGCGGTGTGAACGTGCTCAGTGCAGCAGGGAAGGGCGGAGCGGCCGGCGTGCGCCATGGCGGATGGTAAGAATGCGAACGGCGGCTCGCCCTTCAATAATGTGAAACACGATCCGATAGACGTGAGGTCTTTTGCCGTGCAACAGCTGCCTGAGTTCCCGCGCATCGCCGGTTTCCGGAATGCGAGGGCAGCGCCGCGGGAACTGCTGAAGGGTAGGAAAAGTGGCCACAAGAGCGTTAAACCACTGTGCCGCAGCTTCGGACCGGTCGGCCTGCTTTTCATCGTAGAGCGCATCGAGTTCGTCGAGCGCCTGCCTGGTTAGTTCAACGCGGTATGTCATATTTCTCGCGCAGGAACGCGACGGCTTCTTCAAAAGGAACAACCCTGCCGGCATCGGAATCTGCCAGTCCCTGGCGGATCGCTTCAAGAGTTTCGGCGTGGTAGGCGAGGTCGAGGAGCCGCTGGTACTCCTCGGGATCCTGGATGACGGCGGCGGGTTGGCCGTCCACTGTTAGGGTCAGCGGGCGCTTGGTGGCGTGCACTTGTTTGAGGAACTGGTCCGGGGCTTGCTGGAAAGCGGCCAGGGGCTGGGTGTCCTCGGAAAAGTTGAGCATGGGCGCGGGCTCCTTTGTTGCGACTGGCTCTAAGCGTAGCACCGGCTCAAGGCTGCGGATCGCTTAAGGCTCTTGGCTCGGTAGACTTGGGAACATGGCAGTGTATGGCGACAACCCGGACCGTTTGGTTTCCGCGGCGCGGGCGGATGATGAAAGCTCGTTTGAGCTGAAGCTGCGCCCGCGCCTGCTGCGGGAGTTTATCGGGCAAACTAAGGCTAAGCAGCAGCTGGAGATCGCGCTCGCGGCCGCTAAAGCGCGAGGCGAGGCGCTGGACCATGTGCTGCTGTTCGGGCCGCCGGGGTTGGGCAAAACGACGCTGGCTTCGATCTTGGCAAACGAGCTCGATGTTGGGTTTCAGCAGACCTCGGGGCCTGCTTTGCAGATTCAGGGCGACCTGACGGCGATCCTGACCAATGTGCGGGAGCGGCAGGTCTTGTTTCTGGACGAGATTCACCGCCTCCAGCCTGTGCTCGAAGAAAAGCTGTACACGGCGCTCGAGGATTACAAGCTCGACATCATCATCGGCCAGGGACCGGGCGCGCGGACGCATGTCATGGATATCAAGCCGTTTACGTTTGTCGCGGCCACCACGCGGCCCGGGCTGCTGAGCTCGCCGCTGCGGTCGCGGTTCGGCATTCTGCTGCGGCTGGAGTATTACACGGACGATGAGCTGCGATTCGTTGTCGAGCGCTCGGCCGAGGTGCTGGCGGTACCGATTGACGCGGATGGGGCGGCGGAGATTGCGATGCGCTCGCGGGGAACCCCGCGTATCGCCAACCGTTTGCTGCGGCGCGTCCGGGACTACGCGCAGGTGCGCGGCACAGGGCTGATCGACCGCGCCACGGCGATGGGCGCGCTCGAGCTCTTGGAGGTGGACGCGCACGGATTCGACGAACTGGACCGGCGTCTGCTGCTCACCATTATTGAAAAATATGACGGCGGCCCGGTGGGGCTGAACACGCTGGCGGCGACCTTGAGCGAGGAGCAGGATGCGCTGGAGGAAGTGTACGAGCCGTTTTTGATCCAGATTGGCTTTCTGGACCGGACGCCGCGCGGACGGGTCGCGACCCGACTCGCGTTTGAGCACTTCGGGCTGGAGCAGCCCAGGAAGACGCATCAAGCTGGGTTGTTTTAGTTTCGACGCAAGCGCCGGGGTGTCGGCGGTCGGGGGTCTCGCGGAAGATAGCTCCAAGGAGTGCGAGTGATGCGCGAGGAGAGCGAGCAGTGGCGGCAGGTGCTGGCGCGGGATGCGGCGGCGCGGTTTGTGTACGCGGTCTCGACCACGGGCGTGTTTTGCCGGGCAAGTTGCCCCAGTCGTCGCCCGGCGCGGGCGCATGTGCGGTTCTTCCCGGACGCCGCCGAGGCCCGGGAGGCGGGGTTCCGAGCCTGCCTGCGGTGCCGTCCCGAGGGGCCGGGCGCGGATGCGGAGCTGGCGGCGCGCGTCGCCGCGATCGTTACCGCCCACCTCGACCGGCAGGTGACCCTGGCCGAGCTCGCCCGAAGCGTGGGAGCAAGCGCCGGGACGGTGCAGCGGGCGTTTACGCGGGTCGTCGGACTGAGCCCGCGCGCGTATGCCAATGCCGCGCGGGCCGAGCGTTTCCGCGCGGAGCTCGCCTACGGCAGCGTGACGGATGCGGTGTACGCGGCGGGATTCTCCTCGCCGAGCCGGGCCGGGCACAATGCGCCTTTGGGCATGGCGGCCAAGCGTTTTCGCGCGGGCGGACCGGGCGAGCGCATCGGCTATGCGATCGGCCCTGCGCCGTCGGGCTTGGGTCTGGCCCTTGTGGGCGCGACCGAGCGCGGGGTCTGCGCGGTGCTGCTGGGCGACGACCAAGGGGAGCTGGCCGCGGAGCTTCGGCGGCGCTTTCCGCTCGCGACCATTGCTGAAGACCCGGCGCTGGCCCGGCATTGCGAAAGCGTTCTGTCCGGCACGACCGCCGAGCGGGAGCTCCCGCTCGACCTGCGCGGGACCGCGTTCCAGGCGCGGGTATGGGCGTCGCTGCGGGCGATTCCGCGCGGCGAAACGCGCAGCTACGCGCAGGTCGCGGCCTCAGTGGGGAATCCGAAAGCCGTGCGCGCGGTGGCCCGGGCCTGCGCCCAGAATCCCGCGGCGATCGTGGTTCCGTGCCATCGTGTGGTGGGCAGCGACGGCTCGCTGACCGGCTACCGATGGGGCATTGAGCGCAAACGGGCGCTGCTGGCGCTGGAGAGCGCCGGATCAGCGGCGCCGGTTTACGCCGGGCAGCGGGAAGAGTTTCGCGTCAAGCGAGAACCGGCCCGCGCCGGCGAGCGCCAGCGCCAGGAACGCGCCGATGTACAAGACGGTCAGCTCGCCGTGGTCGGCGGTTTTGCCGAAGAACTCCAAGTGGTGGACGAAAACCCAGGCCACCAGCAAATTGGCGAAGATAAACAAAGCCGCCCACCGAGTCGCCAAGCCTAAGACGACGAGGATCGAGCAGAAGAAGTCGGAGATCAGCGCAACTATTAGGCTGGGAACCGGGCCGATGTGGATCGGATCGGGAAAATGCGCGGCCATTTGCGAGAAGCGGGTGGGCTTTTCCAGGCCGTGCTTGAGCAGCAGCGCCGCGCCGAACCAGACTCGAAGCACCAGCAGGCCAAGGTCGATGCCGGTCGAGTGAAGTCGCGGGGCGGCTGCCTGGAGGCTGCCACTTGGCCGGAGTGATTGGCGCATGAGGGGCTCCCTTCTGTCGTTAGAGGCGGAATACGTGGCCGGTTCATTCCCGTTTCGGCCAGAATCGATTTTGGATAATGTCGCGAAACAGAACAGCGTGCGGAGCGATGCTATTCTAACCCTCAAAAGGAGAGTTCAAGGCTCGGCCCTCGTGCCTGGCCACAATACCCTATGGCCACATTGACTGCGCCCCAGCCTGCAGAAACTCAAGTAAAACACGATGTCAAGGACCTTTCGCTCGCGGCGGAAGGCAAAAAGCGGATCGAGTGGGCGGCGCAATCGATGCCCGTGCTCGCGTCAATTCGTGAGGAGTTCGCGCGAACCAAGCCGCTCAAAGGCTTGCGCGTAGCGGCTTGCCTCCATGTCACCACCGAGACCGCAAACCTGATGCTCGCCCTGCGTGACGGCGGCGCCGACATCGCCCTTTGCGCGTCCAACCCGCTGTCGACCCAGGACGAAACCGCGGCGGCGCTGGTCGCCGAGTACGGGATCAAGACCTTCGCGATCAAGGGCATCGATAACGCCGGCTACTACCGGCACCTGCAAGCCACGCTCGACACCAAGCCGCAGTTCACCATGGATGACGGCTGCGATCTCGTCACCCTGCTGCACACCAAGCGGCAGGACGCGCTGGGCGACGTGATCGCCGGCACCGAGGAGACCACGACCGGCGTCATCCGGCTGCGCGCGATGGCCAAGGAAGGCGTGCTGCGCTACCCCGTTGTGGCCGTGAACGACGCGCTGACCAAACACATGTTTGACAACCGCTACGGCACCGGCCAGTCCACGCTCGATGGCGTCATCCGCTGCACCAATGCGCTGATCGCGGGCTCGCGGTTCGTGGTGGCAGGCTACGGGTGGTGCGGCCGCGGCCTCGCTCTGCGCGCGCGCGGCATGGGCGCGGAAGTCATCGTGACCGAGATCGACCCCACCAAGGCGCTCGAAGCGGTGATGGACGGCTACCGCGTGATGCCGATGGAGGAGGCCGCGAAGGTCGGCGATATTTTCGTGACGCTGACCGGCAACAAGGGCGTCATCCGTAAGGAGCACTTCGAAGTCATGAAGGATGGCGCGCTGGTCGCGAACTCCGGGCACTTCAACGTGGAGATCGACATTCCGGCGCTGGAAAGCCTGTCCACCGCGCACAAGACGATGCGGCCGTTTGTGGAGGCGTATACCCTGAGCGACGGGCGCAACATCTGCCTGCTGGCAGAAGGACGCTTGATCAACCTGGCCGCCGCCGAAGGCCACCCCGCGAGCGTGATGGATATGAGCTTCGCCAACCAGGCTTTGGCCGCGGAGTACATGGTGCGCGAGCACGCGAAGCTGCCCAAGGACGTGTTTCCGGTGCCGGAAAACCTCGACAAGCGGGTCGCCAAGCTGAAGCTCGAAGCGATGGAGGTGGGCATCGATACGCTCACGCCGGAGCAGGTGGAGTACCTGGCGGGGTGGTCGGAAGGGACCTAAAACAGCGCAATTTAGCATCGTTTCGGTGTCATTCTCGCGTCATTTTGCGCTCTTTTTTCAGGAAAAAGCCCGGTTTGCGCCGGGCTTTTTCTCGGTGCGCACCGCGCATCTACCATTGCATGCTTTGCCGGCTGTCAGCACGGTCTACTCTCTGCCAAGGGGGGCTCCTGGGCGCGAGCCTGCTTCTGCTTGCCAGTCTCCCCTCGCAGATGTGGGCGCAGGCGTCGCCGGCCGCCCCCGTACAGGCGATTCCGCTGACCGTCCCCGCGGCCTCGGCGCTTTCCGACCGGAAGGCGAGCTACACCGTCACCGTGCCGGGTACCGGCGCCTGGGTGGACGCGGGTTTCGCGGTCGCGCCGGGGGACCACATCGAGGTAAGCGCGACCGGCAAGCTGACGCTGGCGGATGGGCGCGTGAGCGGGCCGGAGGGTGTGGCCAAGGGTTGGAAGGACCTGCTGCGCGGATTTCCCGCGGAGAGCGCGAATGCCGCGGCGCTGGTGGGGCGCATCGGGAGCTCCGATGCGGCAGTGCCATTTGCCGTGGGCGGCGCGCTGAACGAAGACGTGCCGGCGAGCGGAGAATTGTTTTTGGCCGCGAATACCGGGAGCGCGCTGGCTGGGACGGGCGAGTACTCCGCGACCGTGAAGCTGAGCAAAGCCGCTGCCGGCGGGGCAACGGCGCCAGCCGTGGATGTGCAGACGCTGGGGCTCGAACCGCTGATTGCCCAGATGCCGCGCCGCGACAGCGATCCGCAAGGGAATCCAGGCGACGTGGCGAACTTCGCGATCGTCGGCACAAAAGCGCAGGTGCAGAAGGCTTTCACCGCGGCGGGGTGGGTGCAGGTGGATCGCTCGGACAATGAGGCGGTGCTGCACGGGCTGGTCGCGACTTTGTCGAAGCAGGCGTACTTGTCGATGCCCATGAGCACTCTGACACTGTTCGGACGGCCGCAGGACCTGAGCTACGCGCGCGCGGAGCCGCTGGCGGTGGCGCTGGTGCGGCATCATCTTCGGGTGTGGGACTCGGGAAAGACGGTGGGCAGCCGGCCGCTGTGGGTGGGCTCGGCCACGCACGACAACGGTCTGGAGCGCGACGAGCGCAACAACGGCGTGACCCACCACATCGACCCCGACATCGACGTGGAGCGGGACTTTATCGAGCAGAGTTTCGCCGCGGCAGGAGCGCTGGAGGCGGCCGCGTACGTGATGCCGCCGAACCCGGTGCGCGACGCGAAGACGGCCACCGGCGGCAGCTTCCAGACCGATGGGCGGGTGCTGGTGATGCTGTTGCGGGCGCAGTAGTGCGCGAGGGAAAGCTCGGGTTTTGGCTGGACCCGGCGGAGGGCGGCTGGAGCCGGGCGGAAACGCTGGCGCTGCTGCTGTGGTGCGCCGTCGCGGCATTGGCTGTTTGGCAGCATGTGCCCTGGGCCGACGAGTCGCAGGCCTGGATGCTGGCCGGGGGCGTGGGCTGGAAGCGGCTGTTCCTGCACAGCCTACATTACGAGGGCACGGGCGGGCTGTGGCACGCATTTCTGAAAGGCTTGCAGGCCTTGGGTGTTTCGTTCACGGGCGCGCGCTGGATCGCGGCCGCGATCGAGGGCGCGGCGATGGCGGTGCTGCTGGGCTTGGCGCCGTTTCCGCGCGCGGTGCGCCTCTTGCTTCCGTTTACGTTTTTTCTGCTGTTTCAGGACGGGGTGGTGGCGCGGTCCTACTGCTTGTTTGCGATCCTGGCGTTTCCGGCGGCGGCCCTGCTGCGGAGCGCCCGCCCGCGGCCGTTTGCGCTGGCGCTGCTCACGGGTCTGCTCGCCAACCTGAGCGTGCACGGGGCGGTGCTTTCGGGCGCGCTCGCCATTGTGGCCTGGTTCCGTTGGCGTCGCGAGTTTCGCCGCAGTGTGAGCGCGGTAGCGGTGCTGCTCGCGCTGTGGGGCGCTGCGGTGTTTACCATGTCGCCCGCGCCGGATGTGGACTTCCAGGCGGGCAACAATCTCCACCGCTCGCTCGCTAAGGTCGTCCGGCCGCTCGGGATCCGCATGAGCGTGCCCGCGCCGGTGTACAAGCTCACGATGGCGGGTCTGGAGCCCGCGCCGGTGCCGGTGCACATCCGGCATGGGGCGGCGCGGGTTTGGAACCGGGCGGCGCGCATTCTTGGAGTGCTCACGTTTCCGTTGTCGCGGGTACGTGGGCTGGCGCTGTTGCTGCTGGCTCTGATGGTTACGCAAGCGTTTGCCGCGGAGCGCGGGTTGGGGCTCGTTCCGTGGGCGCTGATGGCGGCGGTGTTCAGTTCGCTGTATCTCCAGCCGCGCCACGCCGGCACGGTGCTGACGGCGTTGGTTGTCACGGCTTGGCTCACCTGGCCGGAGTCCTCCGCAGAGCTTGCTGGAAGCCGTCGATGGCTGGAGCGCGTGACGGCGGCGCTGCTGCTGGCCATGTGTGTGGAGCAGATCGGCTGGACGGCGCGCGCGATTTTTGAAGGGCACAAACGGCCGTATTCGCCGGCAAAGATGACGGCGGAGTATCTCAAATCGCGAGCGGTGGACGTTGCCGGCTCCGGCAAGCGGGTGGCGGGCTTTTATTACTTCAGCTCGGCGCCGCTCTTGTACTTTTCCCGCAACATTTACTTCAACCAGCCGCCGCACCGGTATTGGTCGTGGAGCACGGCCGACCGCAACTACCAGATGGTGTGGGACACACTGGCCGCGCAGCCGGATTTTGTGGTGGTGGGCGGCTTCGAGCCGGGTCCGGAGGGAGAGGTCACGCGCGACTGGGAGCCTGCCGCGCCGCCCGAGCCCGGGGTGGTGCTGGGCGACGGCTTCGGATTCGTTCGCTACTTTGAGCAGCACGGTTACCGCGAAACGCACGTGTTTTGCGGACATAGCGAAATGCGCGCGGGCTATGCGGAGCTGTTGTGCGATCGGGTGCTGGAGCGGCGGTGAAACACCTCCGCGCTGATGAAATTTCAATACATACCCGCCACGAAGTGGCTGCCAGCCGCGCAGGCGGTTTTGTTTTTATCTTTGCGCTAGCTCACGTGGACGATAGGCCGGCGATTGGGGTCGGGCATGGCGCGGCGCAGCACCTCGTGGGCGACCGGGGCGACGTCGCCCTCACCGAGGAACATGAAGCGGATGGCGTTGGCGATCGGATTGCCTTCTTTCCACTTGAAGTAGCCGTGGGGGACTTTGCCGGTGCGTTTTTCAAGCTCGAGCAGCAACGCGGCTATGGAGTTCGCGATGACCGGGCTTTTGGCGAACAGGATTTTGTTGCGGCCGAGTTCGCGGCCTTCGATGCAGAGCTTTTCCTCGAATTCGGAGGCGTCGGTGTGGGTGACCTCGAAAAAGTACAGGCATTCATCGGGGGTCATGCCGTAGCGGGCTCGGACCCAGCAATCGATGGCGTCGAGCTCGGCGGCGGTTTCGTTTTCGTAGCTGGGGCGCGGGGTGCGGGCGATCACGCGGATGACTTGGTCTTCGTCCTGGGCGAGCAGCGCGAGGGCTTGCGGCGAGAACTCGATGCCGGTGATGCGCAACTCGGTCGAGCGCAGTGCGCGCGAAAGCAGCGAAACCGTGATGATGGCGGCGATAAAGAAGGAGGAAATCTTGATGCCGTCGGGCCGCTCGCGAATGTTGAGGGCGAGGGTGTAAACGAAGATGGCGGTGATCAGAAAAAAGGCGAATGAGGCCGGCTTGGGCCAAAGGGAGATGGTGACGGCGACGGCGGCGGAGGTGAACAGGACGAGAACGCCGGTGGCGTAGGCGCCGCCCTGAGCGTCGACGTTGGCGTGGAACAAGACCGTGACGACGACCGCGATGCCCATGAACACGAGCACCAGCGGGCGGGAGGCCAGGGCCCACTCGGGCGCCATGCCGAAGCGGGGCAGGTAGCGGGGAATCAGATTCAGGAGCCCGGCCATGGCGGACGCGCCGGCAAAGGCGAGGATGAGAATGGTGGAGATGTCGTAGGCGGTGCCGAACGCGGCGCCGAGGTATTGGTGGGCGAGGAACGCCATGGCGCGGCCGTTGGCTTGGCCGCCCTCGGCAAAGGCCTTGGCGGGGATCAGCAGGGTGCTGGTGACACTGGTGGCCATGAGGAAAACGCTCATGATGATGGCCGCGGTGGCGAGCAGCTTGCGGGTGTTGCGGATGCGCTTCTTCAGCTCATCGGGCCGAATGAGGGGCATGACGGCGACGCCGGTTTCAAAGCCGGAAAGCCCGAGCGCGAGCTGGGGAAACAGGATCAACGAGACGCCGATCATTCTCCACACCGACGGGTGCTGGGCGAATAGCGCATGCTTCCAGTGGCCCCACAGGTCGGGGCGATGAAGAACCGCCTGGATGGTGACCCCGGTGACGACCGCGTTGAGCGCGAGGTACACGGCGACGAGCGCAACGGCGATGCCGATGGCCTCCTTGAAGCCCTTGAGAAAGATCGCGCCGAGGATGGCGAGGAGCAAAAGGGTGACCAGCATGGGGCTGTGCAGCCAGTGGGGCGAGTAAGGGTTGGCGACAAAGTGCGCCGCGGCGTCGGCGGCGGATAAGGTCATGGTGATCATGAAGTCGGTGGTGGCAAAACCGAGCAGGACCAGCACGAACACCTTGCCGCCCCAGCGTGGGAACAGCTTCTCGAGCATGGCGATGGAGCCCTGGCCGTGGGGACTGGCCTGGGCCACGCGGCTGTACAGGGGCAGCGCGGCGAACAGCGTGACCAACACCAGGACCAGCGTTGCGACCGGGGACAGGATGCCGGCGGCGAGGAAGGCGATGCCGGGCTGGTAGCCGAGGGTCGAGAAGTAGTCCACGCCGGTGAGGCACATCACGCGCCACCAGGAGTGCTCGGGTTCGGCGTGGGTTTTGACGCCTTTGGGCAGGCGGATGTCGGCGAGGAGCCAGTCGACGAAAGATTGCTTCATAGTCTGTGCCATTCTATGGCACGGGTCTGGGGCGCGAGGTTTTTCTCGGTCGTTGGGCGGGACGAAAGAACCAAACCGCCTGCGCGGCTGGCGGCCACTTCGTGGCGGGTTTTTTGATAGAAGCGAGCGGAATTTAGTTTAGGGGTGGGGCAGTTCCGCCGCATCCCACCCGCCGCCGAGGGAGGCGACCAAC
>CAXTRW010000065.1:0-9849 GCA_964246765.1 uncultured Acidobacteriaceae bacterium
GCGCTCTTCGACCGGCTCTTCCTCAGCCGGAGCGGCCACGGCGCGGCGGCCCGGCGCACTGGAAGTCTCATACTCGTCCGAATCTTCGCTGTCTTCCAGGAAATCGGTGACGTACAAAAAAGCGTCCCGCTCGAGGCCGAGATCCACAAACGAGCTTTGCATGCCGGGCAGCACACGGGTGACACGGCCTTTATAAACCGAGCCGGCTAGGGTGTATTCGTTTTCACGCTCGTAATAGACTTCCGCGAGCTGATCGTCCTCGAGAATCGCCAGCCGAGTTTCGTGCGGCGTGGTCGAAATGCAGATTTCTTTCGCCATATGGCCTTTCAAAGGCGAGGCGGATCGGATGGGCCGGAGGGCGGGCAGCGGGCGTGAGCGGATTTGGAGAAGAGCTGTTCAGCAAAGCACGGCCTGACCCCGCAGCGCGGCTGCGAATGGCACAGTGGGTGCTGCGAAAAGGCTTGGGTTCCAAAGGGGGCGAGAGGCGATGGTGACCGCGACAACCTGCATCCATGCGGGTGGGGCCGTTTCCCATCCTCGTGCGCTCATTCCCAGATGTCCTGCCCGGCCGGGGCCTGTATGGATCCGCCTGGCCGGTTCATGTTTCAACTTGGTTCACCTGCACGGCCGCTTTTTCAAACGGGTGCAAGCCAACTATACTCGGACGGCTGTCAAGAGCCGGACCGGAACGTCGCTCTGCTAATTCACAAAGCGATTCATGCGAACGTTCATGACCATGCCGAGCGCCAGGAACGTAAATAAAACCGAGGACCCTCCGTAGCTCATCAACGGCAGCGGAATCCCGGTAACCGGCATTATCCCGATCACCATTCCGACGTTGACGAATATCTGGAAGATCAACACCGCGACCACTCCCATGACCAAAAGGGTTCCGGAAAGGTCGGCGGCTGTTTGAGCGTTTTGGATCAAACGCATCAATATCAGGAAGTATAGCAGCAGAACCGCGACCGCGCCGAGGAAGCCGTGCTCCTCACTCCAGGCGGCGAAAATGAAGTCGGTATACGGGATAGGCAGGAAATCTCCCTGAGTCTGCGTGCCCTTCGCCACGCCTCGGCCCAAGATGCCTCCGTCGCCCACCGCGATCAGCGACTGCCGGATCTGGTAACCCGAGCCGCGCGGGTCGTCGTCCGGGTTCACAAAGCTGGTCAGCCGGGCCTTTTGGTAGGGCTTCAGGATTTTTCCGCTCGACCACACGCCTCCCACCAGAAGCACTCCGGCGAGCCCTAGAATCGCTGCTTTCTTCCACGGAATGCCGCCCAAAAACAGCCCGACCAGCAGGATGGGCGAGTAAGTGAGCGCGGTGCCCAGGTCAGGCTGCTTGAGCACCAGCAGCATGGGCACGGCCACCAGCGCGATGCCCTTGGAAATATCTCCCCAGGTCATCTTCTTGCCGATGAGTTTGGAGTAGTAGCGCGCAACCGCCAGGATCAGGATGATCTTGACCCACTCGGAGGGCTGAAAGTGGATGCCGCCCGGAAACTTGATCCAGCGTCGGGCGCCCAGCACCTTGGTTCCGACCAGGGGAACCGCGATCAAGGCGGCCAAAAACACCCCGTAGATCCAGGGAATTGCGTCGAGAATGGCGTGGTAATTGATTCGGCTGACGATAAACATCGCCGCCAAGCCGCCCGCGAGCCAAACCATCTGCGACTTTTCAAAACCCACGAATTTGGTGTGCAGCGTCGCCGAGTAGATCTCAAGCACGGATATTACCGAAAGGATCAGCACAAACCCCAGCAGGGTCCAGTCGAAATCGCGGAAGGAAAACAGCCGGCCCTTCATTCTCCGCGCGCCCCCACACTCGCAACCGCCGGGCCCGGACGAACCGGAACCCAGAAGTGTCCGCCCTGCAAGTTCGCCGTGGGCGCGCTGGGCGCGGGCTTGCCGGCTGGCCCAACGGGCGTATTCACTTTCTGCGCGCTCGGCTTTGCCTGGACCGCTCCGTCCTTTTCGCCCGGCGCCGACCACACCGCGCCGACCTCGACCGCCGGGGGCCGGGGCGCTTGGAGGTTGTGTTCGAGCCGCCGCTGTTTGTCCACAAACGTCTCAATTACCTGCGCGGCCAGGTGCGCTGAACCCGCGCCCCATCCGCCGTGCTCCCACAGAACCACCACCACAATGTCAGGATTGCGCCGCGGCGCGACCCCCACAAACCAGGCGTTCGCGCGGCCGTTTTTGTCCTTGGAAACGCTTTTCGCGCCGAAAGAGTGATTCAGCACCTGTGCGGTGCCGGTTTTCCCGGCGAAATCGATTCCCTCCAGGTGCGAGGCGTACGCCGTGCCCCCTGGCGCGGTGGTCGCGGCCATCCCGTCCGTGATGGTCTCCCACGCAGCCGGGTCGATGTGTACCGAGGACGTGCCCGAGCCCGGAAACGTCTCCAGCATCGCCTGCTCATACTGGGCCGGCAGCTGGTTGGGAAAAACCACATGCGGGCGCTGGAAATCGCCGCCGGACGTGACGCCGCCGATGGCGCGGGCCAGCTGAATCGGCGTCAGCGCGACCGCTCCCTGCCCTATCCCGACCGAGATGGTCTCGCCCGCGTACCACTTCTCGTGGTAGTTGCGCATTTTCCATTCTTCGCTGGGCATGATGCCGGTGGCCTCGTTGGGCAGGTCGATGCCCGTCTTTTTGCCGATACCTATCTTGTGCGCCCAGTAGGCGATTTTCTCGATCCCGAGCCGCTGCGCCAGAGTGTAGTAGTAGGTGTCGCAGGAGAGCGGGATGGCATTGTGGATGTCCACATTGCCGTGGTGCGCATCGCAAGCGAAAAAGTGCCCGTAAAAGGTCGCGCCGCCCTGGCAGTTCACCTTGAGCGTTTGCGCGATGTTCTCTTCCAGCCCAGCGACCGACATCACGATCTTGAACGTGGAACCCGGCGCCAACTGCGCTTGAATGGCCTTGTTCAGCAGCGGATGGTCCGGGTCCGTCACGAGCTTGTTCCAGTCGTCGCGCCCGATCTTCACCGCGAACCGGTTCGGGTCAAAGACCGGCCGCGATACCATCGCCAACACCTCGCCCGTGTGCGGGTCCATCGCGATCATCGCGCCGTTCCGGTCGCCCATCGCGTTTTCGGCCGCCCGCTGCAGGTCCAGGTCGATCGTGAGCTTGAGGTCCTTGCCTGGAATCGCCGGCTCGTTCCCCAAGACCCCCACCTCGCGCCCGTGCGAATCCACAAAAACGTCGTGCGAGCCGTCTGTGCCGCGCAAAAGCTGGTCGTAGGTCTCCTCCACGCCCGAGCGCCCCACCACGTCGCCCGGCTCGTAGTAGGCGTACTGCGACTGCTGCAGCATATCCTCGCTCACCTCGCCGACGTAACCGATGAGGTGGGCCGCGAAGCCGTCGCGCGGGTACAGGCGGCGCTGCTCGTCGATCAGTTCCAGCTCCGGCAGCTCGTCGCGGTGGGCTTCGATAAACTCCTGCTCGTCAGGCGTGATGTCCTGCTTCAGCGGTATCGGCTGGTACTTAGACGAGATTCCGTACTTCTTGATAGCCGCCTCAATCTCGACGGTGGACATGTTCAGCCCGCTCGCGATCAGGGGCAGGTCGGCTTGGAGGTTGCGGCCTTGTTCATGGACCAAAAAACACGAAACGGAAGGGTAGTTATCAACGATGAGGCGGCCTTCCCGGTCGAGCAAACGCCCGCGCGGCGCGAGAATGGGGACCTTGCGGACCCGGTTGGCCTCGGCCAGCGCTCGGTAACTGTTCTTGCCCACCACCTGCAAACGCCACAGCCCCGCGACCAGCACCAGGAGGACGCCGACGACGACCCACTGGATTGCCGTAAGTTTGGCGGCCGGGATTTCCTGTTCGGGGGTCAGCATAGGGCTCGAGGTTTGCTGTCAGAATACCGGGTTTCGCCCCCGGAGGCGAAAGTGGCCGAAGGAAAATTGCGCTCGCAGGTTACTTTCGGGCTACACCGGGGTTCGCCGGAAACGGTCGAGCAGCGTGAAGAGCAGAACACCCGCCATGGCATTCACGACCGCCCGCAGCAGCTCGTGAATCCAGCTCCAGCCCTGGGGCTGGGCCAGCAGCCGCTCCACCAGAACCCAGTACAGACCGCTGTGCAGCAGCGAAAGCGCAAAAGTAAACAAAAGGCGCGCCGTCGGGTTTTCCGTGTCAATCCGGTTTCCCAGCAGACCCGCGATGTAGCCGATCACTGTTTTGGTGATGCCGAACACACCCAGCGGCTCGCGGGTCAGCGCGTCCTGAAGGATGCCGATCGCGGCGCCCGAACAAATGCCCACCACCGGGCTACGCTTGGCTATGGCGAAATAGATCACCACAAGCAGCGGCAAGTCGAGAATGCCCGCGGCCGCAAAATGAACCGGCAGGAAAGAGTCGATTCCGATCGCCAGGACGGGAGCGACAAGCACCAGCCAAAGCGGCAGGGTAGGCGCTTCGGTTTCGCGCCGGGATGCGGCCATCAGTGCCATGCGCTAGCGAGGCTCCTGGGGTGGAGACGATTGCGGCTGACGGGTTGCCGGGGGCGGACGGCTGCCGTCGTCCGGCACGATTTCAGGCCCGGTCCGGCGCCGCGAAACTGGAGCGGTCTGGGTCTGCTTCGCCGAAGCAGGAGGCCGGCTCGCCGGCAAGGGGCCATCTTCGACAACCTGCGTAGGTACAGTTCCGCTTTTGGGGGCTGCGGAACGCGCAGCGCCGGAAGGGTTCGCCGGGCGGCCCGAAGCGGTGGCCGGATGCGGATTGGCCCGAGGAGCAACTTGGCGCGCCTCTGCATTGGGAGTTGCGTTTGCTGGAGTTGCCACGCTCTGCGCCTGGCGCGGGGAACGCGCCGATACCGAAGCGGAAGGAGTCTTCGACGCCGGGCTTGCGGCCGGGGGACGGCTTCCCGCTGCGTCCGATGGATGAACGGCCTCCGCTCCCGCCGTAGCCGCCGTTCCGGCATGGGCCCGAGCCGCGAGGGCTGCATCGTGCGCGGCGCGGAACGCCGGCGAAACCGCCGGACTGGGCGGCGATACGGTGTTGGTTTCTGTCGTTTTCACCGTGCGTTCCGTATCCGGTACGCCTTCGGCGACTGGCCCTCCCCGCGCGCCCGGGGTCAGGTCCTCGGCTTTGGGCGCGGCGCCCGGCGAGTAATGGTCCGCATGCAGCGGTGCCGGCGGATGAAGCGGCGCGGCCGCCGAGTTCGCCGTGGCCGGCGATGCGCCGGGGGCCGCATCCGGGGCGTCCGGATTCTCTACATTGGAAGCGCTAGGCAAACGCGCGGCCAGAACATCGGAGGCCCTCTGCGCTTCCAAGGATGCCTCCGCCGCTTCGGCAGCTTTGGCCCCGTTCGCGGCCTTGATCGCGGCCGCCATGCGCTCACTCTTGGCTAGGTCGCGGCGTACATAGTCGGTGGGCGCGGGCGCGGTCCCGGTTACCACCAGGACCTCTTCCAAGCGGCTCAGGTTGGCCGCGGGCTTCAGGATCACGTCCACCAACGGCTGGTCGTCCACGTCCGGAACGATCTTGTCCACCACGCCCACCGGCAGCCCTCGCGGGAAAATCCGGTCGCCGCCCGAAGTCAAGACCTCCTGGCCGGGCTTGATCCGATCATCCGGCATCACGTTCACGATCTCCGGATGCCCCACGTTGTCGCCCCGCAAAATGCCGCGTGTACGCGTGTCTTCCAGCAGCACCCCGGTCGCGCTGGTGGGGTCCGAGATTTCCAGCACCTGGCTCGATTGCGGGGCCGTATCGCGCACCCGCCCGACGATTCCGTCCGGGGTGATCACCGGCATTCCCGGTGCTATCCCGTCGTTCGACCCTTTATCGATGTTCAGAATTCGTTCGTGGTCCGAGCCGCTCGCGCCGATGACCTGCGCGGGCACGGTCGTATCTACATAATGTTGCTTGAACGCCAGCAGCGCCTGGAGCCGCTCTCCCTGGCGGGCGTCCTCGGCCAACGCGGCCTCTTCCAGTTGAAGTTGCTGGTTTTCCGCTTGCAGCTGCTCGTTGCGCTCCCGTACTCCGACCAGGTCCACGTAGCTCGACCAAAATCCGCGTAAACCTTGGCCGCTCCGATGCAGGACCTCCTCAGGCGGGGCAACAACCGTGCTCACCCCAAGCCGCAAAACCCGCACACCGGACTGGTCGGCTCGAGCCGCCCCGGGCAGACGGGGCCGCACCTGCACCGCCAGCAAACAGAACTGCGCCAGCAGCACCAGGGCGAGCGTTAAGGGGTTCCTGTAACGGGTAAAAAAGTTCTCCATGGTCGAAAACCCGAGCAGCCTCAGTCAATTTTGATCTTACGCAGCAGCCGAAAATCGGACAGCATCTTTCCCGTGCCTAGCACCACCGAAGCCAGCGGGTCGTCCGCCACGGAAACCGGCAGCCCAGTCTCCTCCCGAATGCGCTTGTCGAGATTCTTGATCAGGGCGCCCCCGCCGGTCAGCACGATGCCGCGGTCGGAGATGTCGGCCGACAGCTCAGGGGGCGTGCGCTCCAGCGCTACTCGAATGGCATTCATAATGGTCGCAATCGATTCAGCTAACGCTTCCCTGATTTCCGAATCATCGATCGTAATCGTCTTTGGAACACCTTCAATCAGATTGCGCCCCTTGATCTCCATCACTAAAGGCTTGTCCAGCGGGAAAGCCGAGCCAATCTCGATCTTGATCTGCTCCGCCGTACGCTCCCCGATCAGCAGGTTGTACTTGCGTTTCAGGTAGTTCATGATCTGCTCGTCCATCTGGTTGCCGGCCATGCGGACGGAGCGCGAATACACGATGCCGGAAAGCGAAATCACCGCGATATCGGTCGTTCCGCCGCCGATATCGACCACCATGTTGCCCTGCGGCTCGGTGATGGGCAGCCCCGCGCCGATGGCCGCGACCATGGCCTGCTCCACCAGGAAAACCTCGCTCGCCTTGGCGCGGTAGGCCGAGTCCTCGACCGCCCGTTTTTCCACCTGGGTGATTTCCGAAGGAACGCCGATCACGATGCGAGGGTGCACCATCATCTTGCGATTGTGCGCCTTCTGGATAAAGTAGTTCAGCATCTTTTCGGTGATCTTGAAGTCGGCGATCACCCCGTCCTTCATGGGCCGGATGGCCACGATGTTGCCCGGGGTTCGCCCGAGCATTTCCTTAGCCTCCTTGCCGACCGCCTCTACCTCGCCGGTGTTTTTGTTAATGGCGACGATGGAGGGCTCGTTGACAACGATGCCTTTGCCGCGGGCGTACACCAGCGTGTTGGCAGTGCCGAGATCGATGGCTAAATCGCTCGAAAAAACGCTAAACAGCGATCGCAAACCGTGCGAACGCGAAGGGCGCGAATGGAACCCGTTAGCTGGCATGGAGCAGGTCGGAACTCTCCCGGAGGTAACCAACATTGTAGCGTCTCTTGTTGGGAAACAATGCCACTACCTTAGCGGAGTCTCGCGAGGCGCAACCCTTACTTCGGTAATGCCACCCCAGTAAAAAGCGAAAAAAGAGAGCTCTGCCCCCTTTATAAAAGGAAAGTTCTGCCGATAGAAGGACTGAATCTGATCCCACGCTCCGGGCGAGGGGAAATCGAGGTGGAGTTTGCACGTCCTGAACAGCAACGGGCCGGAACATGGCGTGTGCGGCGCATGCCGCTCGGATGGTCGCGCGCCTTTCCCTTTCACCATGGCGTTTCAGCCGATCGTAAACCGGGACGGCGTGTACGCCCATGAAGCATTGGTGCGCGGCCCGGAAGGCGAGTCCGCGGGGTCTATCCTGGCCAAGGTAAACGCCCAAAACCTGTACGCCTTCGATCAGGCCTGCCGGGTTCGGGCCATCGAGCTGGCCGCCGCGCTCAGCCCCGGCACCCGCCAGCGCATTTCGATCAACTTCTTCCCGGGCGCGGTCTACCGGCCGGAAACCTGCATCCGCACCACGCTGGAAACGGCCGAGCGGGTCGGCATGCCGCTGGACCGCATCATCTTCGAGGTCAATGAGTCCGAACGGGTCACCGGGCGCGCTCACCTGATGAATATTTTCCGGGAGTACCGCAGGCACGGCCTCAAGATCGCGATCGACGATTTCGGCGCGGGCTATGCGGGGCTCGACCTGCTGGCGGAGTTCCAGCCCGACCTGCTGAAGCTGGATATGGCGCTGGTGCGCGACATCGACCGCCGCGCTCCCAGCCGGGCCATCGTTCTCGCGGTCGTCTCTCTGTGTCTCGAACTCGGAATCCAGTTGGTCGCCGAAGGGGTGGAGCGAGTCGAAGAGTTTGACGCCTTGCGCGATCTCGGAGTGGAGCTTTTCCAGGGCTACTTGCTGGCCAAACCACTGCTCGAGGGCTTTGCAGCGCCTGCGCTTCCGGGCCGGTCGCAAACGGCCGCTGCTCGGCCTTCCGACGCAAGCCGGACCGCCAGGGTCCCCGCGATATGATTGGAGGGCGAGGAAACACTTACCCCATGATCATCGGCGTTCCCAAAGAAGTTAAGGATCACGAAACACGCGTAGCTCTCACCCCGGCCGGCGCGAAGGAGCTCAAGGCAGCGGGCCACACTATCCTGATCGAGCAGCGCGCGGGCGAGCTTTCGGCGTTTCCCGACAGCGAGTACCAGGCCGTCGGCGCCGAAATCGTAGGCGCGGCCGCGGATGTGTGGGCGCATGCCGACATGATCTGCAAGGTCAAGGAGCCGACCGAAAAGGAGTACGGATTTTTCCGCTCCGGCCTCACGCTGTTTACGTACCTGCACCTCGCTCCCTTGCCGGAACTTACTGACCGCCTGTTAGCGCGCAAGGTAACAGGCATCGCCTATGAAACGGTCCGGGACTCGACCGGAACCCTGCCGCTGCTCACCCCCATGAGCGAGGTTGCGGGCCGCATGAGCGTGCAGGTGGGCGCGGCCTACCTCCAGAAAGGTAACGGCGGCCGCGGGCTGCTGCTGGGCGGGGTTCCTGGCGTGCCGCCGGCGGAGGTTTGCGTGATCGGCGGCGGCATTGTGGGCACAAATGCGGCTAAAATAGCCCTCGGCATGGGCGCGAAAGTGACGATTGTGGACCGCAACCTTCACCGGCTGCGCGAGCTCGACGATATCTTCGGGGGGCGGGTGTTTACCCTGGCGTCCAATCTGCACAACGTCACCGAAGCGGTGCGCGCCGCGGATCTGGTGGTCGGCGGCGTTCTGATCCCAGGCGCGGCAGCCCCGAAAATCGTCACCGCCGAGATGGTCAGCGGAATGAAAAAAGGCGCGGTCATTGTTGACGTCGCAATCGATCAGGGAGGCTGCATCGAGACCGCCCGGCCCACTACCCACAGCGACCCGTCGTACGAGGTGGATGGCGTGGTGCATTACTGCGTCACCAACATGCCGGCCGCGGTGCCCAACACTTCCACGCTTGCACTCACCAATTCGACCTTTCCCTATGTACAACGACTGGCTCGAGGCGTGACGGCCGCGCTGCTGGCAGACGAAGGGTTGGCTGAGGGCGTTAACACCCACGATGGAGCACTCTGTTGTGAGCCGGTCGCTGAGTCGCAAGGCAAACAATGGAAGCCAGTCGGGGAGCTTCTGAGATAGGCCTCCCGGCACCTTCGTGTAGAGAAACGCACTGGGAAGGAGTCAGGTTCAGCGGCCGACTGTCACAGCGTGATCCAAGCGGAAGGTGAGGGTCGTTTCCGCAGGAACTACCACGGGCTTGTTGCCCGTGAAGGCACCCGCGGCTGTGCCGCCGCCGGCCCCGAGCAAGCCGCCGATCAGCGCGCCTTTGCCGCCCCCGGCCAACGCGCCGATCAATGCGCCGCCGCCGCCGCCGCCGAGAGCGAACAAGCCCGTCCTCTTGCCCTTGCCTTTTTCAGCCCGATCGATCGAACTGGTCTCGACACTGATCGTCTGGCCACCGGCGTTGATCGTAT
>CAXTRW010000065.1:9859-14083 GCA_964246765.1 uncultured Acidobacteriaceae bacterium
GTCGAGCTCGCCGGCGCCCTTGATGCGGCCCTGCGACTTGGCGGCGATCACGGTGCCGCGCGCCGACGAGCCCGCCCGGGCCACGGTCCGCCCGCGGACCACGATTGGGCTGGCCAGAGTCGCGGAAAAGCTTTGGCCCGCCTGGCTGGTCTTCGAGCTGAGCTCCTCACTCGTGGTCACGCTGATATGCGTCCCGGCCGGGATGGTGTAGGAGGCGGGCACGGTCCGAGCCGGGGACGCGTTGGCATCGTCCCGAGCCGCCGTCCGTCGCCCCGTATCGGGCGGGGGCGGGGGTGGCGCTTGCGCAGCGGCTTGCTGCTGCTGTTGGGCCAGGGCCTGCTGCTGCTGTTGCAGCTGTTGTTGCTGCTGGGCCAGGGCTTGCTGCTGCTGTTGCAGGGATTGCTGGTTTGGTTGGGAGGCGTTCTGCTGGGGCGCCTGCTTGTTGTTGCATCCGCCGGCCAGCAAGGCAGCCGAGAGGGCGACGGGCATGGTGACGGAAGCGAAGGACAGGGTTTTCATGACACTAATGGGATGCCCCGGAAAGGTGCGTAAGTTTTCCCAGGGCCGGTTTTCTTGTAGGCGGCATCCACACCCGCTCTCGACCCGGCTTTTTGGCTGATAGTCTTGCCGCAGTGCGCTGTTTGGCGCATAGGAGCTTGCAGCCATGGCGGCGCGAAACACACCGGAAGCGCGTTGGAAGCGGCGGCTCACGATTTCCGCTCTCGGCAGCGCGCTGTTTCTGCTGCTGCTCGGCATGAGCGCCTTGAACTACTTCCACCTGCCCGCCGCCGGACGGGAAAGCCCCCTGCTTCTGTTCCTGTTCACGGGCATCACCGTAGTGCTGTTCGTCCTTTTGTTGCTGCTTGTGGTCCTGCTGGCGCGCAATATATTCAGGATTTACGGCGACGGGCCATCGCGCGTTTTAGGCGTGCGTTTGCGATCACGTATGCTCCTGGGCGCGTTGTTTTTGTCGTTCGCGCCGATCGTTTTCATGGCGCTTTTCTCGTTTCTGCTGCTCAATCGGTCGCTGGATCGGTGGTTTTCGCAGCCCGTATCGCGGCTGCGGGATCAGTCGCTGGGCGTCGCGCTCGAGCTT
The DNA here is from genome assembly GCA_964246765.1 of uncultured Acidobacteriaceae bacterium. Lineage (GTDB taxonomy): Bacteria > Acidobacteriota > Terriglobia > Terriglobales > Acidobacteriaceae > EB88. Next base: position 10,956 of record CAXTRW010000065.1, read on the forward strand.
TCCCGCTATATCACCGGCAACGCCCGGGCGGAAGCCGAGTCCCTGGCGCGCTCCCCGGACCTGCTGCGCTCCTATGCCGCGGGCAGCCCGGACGCGCTGGCCCGGGAGATGCGGCGTCATCGCATCACCCTTCAGGGCGGCTTCGTCTTTGTGTACCGAGACGGGGTGCCGGTGGCCAGCTATCAAGCGCCCGCGGCGGGGGTTCCGACCCTGCGCGCCTGGCCGGATGCAAGCGCATTTGCCCCCGCGGCCACTCAGGCCGGCGCGCCGATCCCTGCGCCGCCGCCGGAACCGAGCCGCCGGCGCCCGGCTTTGCGCCCGGCCGGTCCGTTTTCTCCGGCCCAAGCTCCGCTGGCGGCCGCAGCGCTCGCCGGAGCTGAAAACCCAGACAGCCCGGTGCTTTCGCTCGGCGGCGGCAACGACTTCGCGCTGGGCGCGGCATCGTTCGACGATGGCGGTGTGGTCGCGGTCGCGCTGCCCCTGCCCAGCGGCCTTCCGGACACCATGGGCGGCATCGCGGCCGATGCTCGGGAGTACTGGGCCGCCTACCGCGAGCGCCGCGCCGTCCGCAGCACCTTTCTTTTGCTACTGTCCCTGGTCACGACGCTCACCTTTTTCGCCGCCAGCTGGCTGGCCCTGTTCCTTTCCAGGCAGATTACCGAGCCGGTCGAGGCCCTGGCCGACGCGATGAACGCGATCGCGGAGGGCGACTACCGCCAGCGAATCGCTTTTTCCGGGACCGAGGAGCTGAGCGAGCTGATCGGCTCGTTCAACCAGATGGCCACCGATCTGGAGGAAAGCCGGCTGATCGCGGACAGCTCCACCGCGCAGATCGAGCAGGCGAACTGGCGGCTCAAAGAGCGGCAACACGAACTGGAGCTGATCCTGGAGACCATTCCGAGCGGCGTGGTGGTGCTCGATGCGAGCCGCACTGTGCTTCAGGTCAACCGCGCTTTCCTCGACCTGCTTCGAGCGCCGGAGGGCCAAGGCCCGGGGGCGGCGCTGGAGCAGTTGGTTCCGCGGGAGATCCTCGAAGAGGTGCTGCGTCTGGAGCGCCGCGCGCAGCGCATGGGCGTGGCCGGCGCCGAGGTTGAGCTGCCCGGACCGGCGCGCTCGAGCCTTTCGGTCACCATCGCCGTGCTGCACCTGGGCCCGGACGCGGACGGGTACGAGCGCCGCGGCTCGGTGCTGGTGGTCGACGACGTCTCCGAGGTTTTGCAGGCGCAGCGGCAGGTGGCCTGGAAAGAGGTCGCGCAGCGCGTGGCGCACGAGATCAAGAATCCCTTGACCCCGATCCTGCTCTCGGCCGAGCGCATCCAGCGCACGCTTGATCGAGCCGAGCCCGGGCGACCCCGCGAGAGCGAAGCCGTGATCCGCAAGTGCTCGGAGGTGATTCTGTCCTCGGTCGAGAGCATGCGGCTGTTGGTGGACCAGTTCGGGGCCTTGGCCGAGTTCCCGGCCGCCCAGCCGCGCGCGGCCTCCTTGAACGGCATCGCGGAAAGCGCACTGCTCCAGTTCCACGGGCGGCTTGAAGGCATTCGGATCGAGCGGGCGTTCGCCTCGGAGCTGCCCCCCGTGCTGGCCGACCCGCAAGCGCTGCAGCGGGCGCTCGCCAATCTGATCGACAACGCGGCCGAGGCCATGATCGCGAGCTTTCACCGGGTGCTGCGAGTGGAGACCTCGTTGAGCGAGCGCTCCGGCATGGCGGAAATCACGGTTTCCGACACGGGGCCCGGGCTCAACCCGGAGGTGCGCGAGCGCTTGTTCCTGCCCTACTTCTCGACCAAGCAGAGGGGAACCGGGCTGGGATTGTCAATCGCGGCCAAGATCGTGCAGGACCACCACGGAACCATCCGGGCGGAGCAGCGCGGGGCCGCGGGCGCGTGTTTTGTGGTGGAGTTGCCGCTTGCGAAAGCGCCCGAGCCGGCCGCCGCGCCGGAGGGCGTTCCGGCATGACGCACATCCTGATCGCCGACGATGAAGCCGACATCCGCGAGTCGCTGGGAGAGATCCTGCGGGAAGAGGGCTATGCCGTCGCCTCGACCGGAACGGCAGTTGAAGCGCTGCTGCTGCTGCGGGACGCGCACTACGATGTGCTGCTGCTGGATATCTGGCTGCCGGACCGGGATGGGCTGGAGGCTTTGGGCGAGATCGGCGGTTTTCCGAGCGAGGGCAAGCCGGAGGTGATCATGATCTCCGGCCACGGGACCATCGAAACGGCGGTGCGCGCGACCAAGCTGGGGGCGTTCGACTTCCTGGAAAAGCCGCTTTCGATCGAACGAACCCTGATCACGATCAAAAACGCGGTTGAAAAGCGGCAGTTGCGGACAATCGCGAGCTTAAGCAGCAGCTGGGCGGGCGCGCGTCGATTACCGGCAACAGCATTTCGGCCAAGGCGCTTCGGCAGCAGATCCGCCTGATGGCGCCGACCAACGGGCGGGTGCTGATTTTCGGCGAGTCGGGCACGGGCAAGGAGCTGATCGCGCGGGCGATGCACGCGGAAAGTCTGCGCACCGAGCGCATTTTCCTGGAGCTGCGCTGCGCGGCGATCCCGGAGGATTACATCGAGAGCGAGCTGTTCGGGCACAGAAACGGCGCGGTGCCTGGCGCGCCGCCGGAAAAACGCGGCACGTTTGAGCGAGCCGACGGGGGAACCCTGCTGCTGGACGAAGTGGGCGACATGAGCCTGAAAACCCAGGCCAAGGTGCTGCGCGCGCTGGACGAGCAGAGCTTTACCCCGCTGGGCGGGCGGGAGCCGCTGGAGGTGGACGTGCGGGTGATCGCGACCACCAACAAGAATCTGGAAGAGGAAATCGCGCACGGAAATTTCCGCGAGGACCTGTTCTATCGGCTGAACGTGATCCCGTTTTTTGTGCCGCCGCTGCGGGAACGGCGGGAAGACATCGCGCCGTTGGTAAGCGGATTTCTGGTGCAAATCGGTCGGGACTATGGGCGGCCGCACGTGGAAATCACCCCGGACGCGCTGGAAACGATGAAAGAGTACCCGTGGCCGGCTAACGTGCGCGAGCTCAAGAATATCGTCGAGCGCATGCTGATGCCGAACCCCCAGGTGCAACTTTTGCAGCGCAGGCACCAGCCCGCGCCCATGCTGCGGACCGGGGTTCGCG
>CAXTRW010000066.1:0-13956 GCA_964246765.1 uncultured Acidobacteriaceae bacterium
CCCCCTTGCCAGATGGGCAGCCGAGCCTCCCCGATGTTTGCGATCTTGGGCAGCTGACGGACCTCGCGTGCCTGCCGTGCCACCGCTTCCGCCGCAGCCCGGAGCCTCCGCCGGTCTTCCTCCCCCAGCCGAGCCGGCCGGCGCAGATCCTCCCGCTCCCCCGCCGCGCACAGCTCCACCAGCCGCGATGTGAGCGAAATCAACGCGGAGGCGCGCGCCCGCACCGCCGCCGTCTGCCCGGAGCGGATCAGCTGCTGCCGCAGCGTGCTGGCGCCGATCATGGCATACTGCTGCAGCCGCGCGTCATCCTTTTTCCCGGGACGCTTGCCTTCGGCTGCCGTCCGCAGCGCGCGCGCCGAGGTTTCGAGCCGGTCGGCAATCCCGTCGGTTACTGAGTCATGCGCCCGAAACAGGCGATACACCGCTTCCACCGCAACGCTCGTCCCCGCCCCGATCACGACCGACAATAGCGTGTGCAGTGTGATGGACACCTTGACGTTTTCGCCCACCAGCGCGTCCCACTGGGGCAGCACGCCCGCGACCATAAACGAGAAGCCGATTCCAACCCCGTAGTTCTGCGCCGCGGCCAGCAGAAAGAAAATCAGGTACAGCGAGGTCGCATAAAAAAAGAAGTGCGTCAGGGGCGAAGCCACAAACATCGCCATGCCGACCAAGAGATACACGGCGCCGACAGCGAAGCTCACCGTGAATAGCAGGGCTTGCTTGGCAGCGCTCCCAAAGCTGTCCCGCGGGATCAGGAAAGTCAGGAAGACGCCCAGCCCGGCCCCAGTCTGCTGAAAGGTATCGGCGATCAGCAGCGTCAGCACCGCTGCGATAGTCATGCGGGCCGCTACCGGCAGCCGCCCCGGAAACGGCGCAAGCTCCCGTCGCAGGAAAGGGCCCAGCCAGTCCCCAAAATCCGCCCGGTCCCTCGATCGCCGCTCCCGCGCCCCGCGCGAGCGCTGCGCGACCGAGCCTACCACCCGTTCCATCCCCGCACCACCGCCACCGCGGATTGTGCGATGCGGAACTGGTTCGGCGCCGGGTCGATGATCCGGATGCGCACCGGGAATCGCGACGCCAAGTGCACCCACGAAAGCGTCCGCTGCGCATCCGGCAGCCCCTGGGTGATCGTTCCCACCGTGCCCGCGTCCGGCGTCACGCCGAACGCCGCGTTCTCCACCACCCCCCGGTACATCCGGCCGGGATTGCTCATCAGGTAAACGTCGGCGTGCATGCCGGGCAGCACCCGCCGCAGTTGCGTCTCCCTGAAGTTTGCCACCACCCACCACACCCGCGTGTCGATCAGGGTAAACACCTGTTGGCCGGCGCGCGCGTAGGCCCCCTCGGACAGTGTCAGGTTCGTCACCCGCGCGTCGAATGGCGCCCTTATCTCGCAGTGGTTCAGGTTGTATTGCGCGCTTTGCACCGAGGAAAGCCGGGCGCCCCTCTGTGCCGTATACGACTCCAGAGTGGTGACCGAGTGAATCGCCTCGCGGCCCTGCGCCGCCGACTGAGCCGCGGTGGCCTGGGCCGAGCTCAGCGACTGGTAGTCCGATTGCAAACGCGCCTGGGACAAGCGCAGCTCCGCCTCGGCCTGCCGCACCGCCAGCTCCTTCATTGCCGTGCCCGTGCGCAGCTGGTCCACCTGGTCCACCGTTACAAACTGCTTCAGGAGCAAGGGCTCATAGCGCTTCAGGTTGTTGACTGAGTAGTTGTAGTCGGCCTTGGCCCGGGCCAACGACGCTTCCGAGTCGTTGACGTCCGCAACCGCCTGGTCGATGGTCGCGGTCGCCGCCCCGACCTCCGCGACGCTCGAGCGCGTGTGGGCCACCGCCGCGGTCGCCGCGCTTTCGAGCGAGCGGATGCGTCGGCTTTCATCCACAATCTGCCCCTCCAGCTGCGCCTGTTGGGAAAGCGCCTGCTCCAGCGAATACCGGTACGGGCGAGGGTCGATGCGGAACAGAACATCGCCCGCGTGTACCTGCTGGTTGTCGTGGATATTTACCTCGTCGATAGGCCCGTTTACGATCGGCGCCAGGCCGATGTAGTTCGCGAACACCTCCGCGTCGTCGGTGCGAGGATTGCGGTTTGTGTCCAGGATCACCAGCGCGACCGCGACGGAGGTCAATACGATGATCGCCGCGCTCACGAGCCGCCCCACCCGGTCCTGCTGCGGCTCTTGCTCGTCTTCCTCATGCCGGTCGTCGTGCTGATCGTCGCGATCGCGGTCTTTGCCCTGGTCGCGATCGTCCCGGTCCGCCGGCGTTTCCTGCCCGGGCTGCCGCGCCTGCTCACCTCCGCCTCCGTGCACCGCGTTGTCTTCCGCCATGGGCTTTTCTCCTTTCCTAACTGTAAAAAACCAGCCAAATGCTGAGTGAAAACAGGACCGCGAGCGAGGGATAAACCAGAATCCCCGGCGCCAGCTGGTGGGCCCAGTCGATCCGTTGCAGCACCGTGTAGACCACCAGCGCCAGCACCGTCCCGACCACCGCGCAAAACAGCCAAATTGGGAAGAACGAGCCCAGGATATTAATCGACGGCGAACGATCGCAGCCCGATGCGAGCGGCATCAGGACCAGTCCGATCCATCTTTTCCACTGTGTTTTTTTTATGAGCGGCTTCATCGCTTATCCTCCCCCTGCCGGCGGCGGCAGAGCCCCGCCCGCTGCCGGAGCTTGCGCGGCCGGCGGAGCTCCCGGCGTTTGCGGCGCCAAGAGCGGCACGGGCGGCGCGACCACCGGGGGCAGCACCGCCGGCCCCCGGTGCGACCTCAGCAGCTCACCCGTGCGATACACCAGCGTTGTCGCTTGAGTAAACAGATTGGTTCGCGCGGACACTTCTTCCTGCAGCGCCTGCGCCAACTGCTGCTGCGCCGTGACCACGTTCACCACCGTCTGTACGCCCGCCCGGAGAGATTCCGTCGAAGCGTCGAATGAGCTTTGCGATGCTTGGAGCAGCGCTTCTGCCGCCTGCTGCTGCTGATAGGCGGTTTGCAAGTTGGTATACGCCGACCACACCTGGTCCTCGATCTGGTCCCGATCCGCGTCCAGCGTCGCCTCGGCCGCGGCTTTGGCTGCCACTGCTTCCTCCAGCTGGCTCCGCCGCTGGCCGCCGTCAAACAGCGTCCAGTTCAGGTTCAGCTGCACATTCCACTGCCCCGAACCCCGATAGTACTGCGGCGGGAGCAGGTCCTGCTCGCCGAACGCCCGCACCAGCCTGCCCCAAACGCCCGTAAACGTAATGCTGGGCAGATAGGCCTTGCGCGCCTGCTCAATACGCTGCTTCGCCGCCTCCACCATTGCCTCCTGCTCCAGCAGGTCCGGACGGTCTTCGAGCGCCTTCGCGATCGCGTCGGCCGCCGTTTCGGCCACGGCCTCCGGGGTCGCCAGCCGGTCCAGCGGAACGATCGGCAGCACCGTCGAGGCGGGCAGCCCAAGGGTGACTGCCAGCTGCGCCTGCCCGTTGGACTGCGAAGCCTGTACGCTGGTCAGCTGATACGCTGCCTGCGCCAGAGCGGAGCGGGCTTCCAGCGCATTCGGCAGGGTCTCCAGGCCCTGCGCGAGTCGCGCGTCCACCTGCGCCGCGACCAGTTGCGCGTTTCTCAGGTTCGCCTGCGCCGCCGCCACCTGCCCTATGCTGTTCAGCAGTTCAAAGTAGCTCGTCGCTACCGAATCGACCAGCTGCAGGTGCGTGTTGTTGAACGAGAAATCCGATGCAAACAGGTCGTAGCGCGCCGCCCGGAGCGCGTCAAGCCGCGCATTCCAGTCGAACACCGTGTAGGTCAGCTCCAGCTCCGGCTCGTACCCGCCCACGGTTTGCCGCACATACATCGTGTTGAACAGGATCGACGTTCGCTCCGTCTCGCCCAGCACTAAACCGGTTAGGGTAGGGAACAGCGCCGAGCGCGCCACGCCCTTGGCCGCGAGCGACTGCTTTGCGCTTTCCCACGCCGAGCGCGTTTGCGGGTTGCGCCGCATCGCGATATCGATCAGGTCGGCGAGCGCGAGCGGGTGCCCCGCGTCCACCGGGCCGGCTTGAGGCCCGAGCGGCGGCGACTCACCCGGCGCATGCAAATGGGCGCTGAGGCTCCGGGGCGCTTGCCACGGGACCGAGGGCGCCGAGGGCAGCTCCTGCGCGCCGCCCTGGGCCGGCGCCACGGCCAGCGCGAACGCAAGTGAGATCGCCGGGCTGAACTGGACTAAGAGCCGCTTCACTCGCCTACACCCTCGTTGTTGCTGCTTCGCCGTGATTTGTGGGTTGCTTTTGATGGTTTAAAAATGACGTTGTCAGAGTAGTTGGTGTTGCCTGCAAACGCAAACCTGAGCTGTTCTTGTGATGCCTATTTTCCAAACAAGCTCGCGCCGGAACGCGCGGCGTCCCTGCGCTCGGGAATATGGATCTCCCTTCGGTACGCCATACTAGATCTGTCAGATGAGGAATCCGCTCTAAACTTTTACAAAACGGAGAGTTAGTGCTCGTCAAGGCTAGCGGCGAACAGTGCCACACAGGCTGAAGTGGAACGTTCCACGTGGAACAATTGGCTGAAATCTCCTAAGTAGGGCGCAGGAGAGTAAATGCGATCACCACATCGCCGCTCACCCCCGCCGCGGCAAGCTCGGCATCGAGCTCGGCTTCCAGCTCCGTGTGGTCCAGCCGCATTTCGCCGGCCAGCACCTCTGCCTCGCTCGCCCCTACATAGCACAATTCGCACACTCCTACGCCACTCTCGTTCCGGACCGGCGGCCCGAAGACGCGGCAGGTGAGCGGGCGCGCGGCGTACAGCTCGCAGCGGCCGGTTTCAGGGTCCAGAACAGGGCAGGGCGCGTCGGCCTCGGGCAAGTCGGCGAAGTGGTCCCAGCGCTCGTCTTCCTCGTAGAGAAGCCCGGAAGCGGGGTCGCCGGGGAAGTGGGGCGCGAGCGCTTGGGCTGCGGCGCGGGCGCGCTCCAGAAGCGCCCCGGCCCGCTCCGGCGCTTCCTGGTGCAGCGTCCGCAAGCCCGCGCGCAAACGTTCCGCGTCGAGCGCGGAAATCCGGAAAACTCCATGGCAGCACGGCGTACAACCTGGCCGGCAGGCAAGCCGGTCCGCGCCACGGTCGGTCGCATCGGCCAGCGCGCGGTCGACAATCTGCACCAGTTCGCGGTCTCGCGTGGGAAGCATAGCTCTATTTTCCTCGGAAACGCCGGGCTGCGATTAGCATGGGGCAAAACGTTTCAAACCGGAGGCACAGTGCAGGGAACGAAAACCAAAGTGGCGATTCTGGGCTTCGGGACCGTCGGCTCGTCGGTGGCGCGGATTCTGCTGGAGGGCCCGGCGGGGAGCGAGCTGGAGCTGGTTTCGGTGTACAACCGCGGCATCGCCCGCAAGCGCGCGGCCTGGGTTCCGGCGTCGGTCCGCTGGACCGAGAACGTGGACGAGGCGCTAAGCTTGGAGGCCGACGTAGTGGTGGAGCTTGTGGGCGGGCTTGATCCGGCGGGCGGTTGGGTGCGGCGCGCGCTCGCGTCGGGCAAAAGCGTGGTGACGGCGAACAAAAAGCTGATCGCGGCGCACGGGGTAGAGCTGCACGCGCTGGCTCGGGCGTACGGGGCGCACCTGTTCTACGGCGCGGCGGTTGCGGGGGGGATTCCGGTTATCCCGGGCTTGCAGCAGGGGCTCGCGGGGGAGCGCGTGGAGCGCATCGTGGGCATCCTGAACGGCACCTGCAACTACATTCTGAGCGGCATGGAGCGGGGGCGCGAGTACGCCGCGATGCTGGCCGAGGCGCAGGCCCGGGGCTATGCGGAGGCCGACCCGACGGAGGACGTGGGCGGGTTTGACGCGCGGGCCAAGCTGGTGATTTTGTCGCGGCTGGCGTTGCGGGCCGATATGCCGGTGGAGGCGGTACGGTGCCGCGCGATTACGCGGCTGACGGCGGTGGACTTCGATTACGCGCGGCTGCTGGGCTGCACGATTCGGCAGATTTCGCGGGCTGAACGGGGGCCTGACGGCGGGGTGGTCGCGCTGGTGGGGCCGATGCTGGTCGCGGAGCGCTCGCCGCTGGCGTGGTCGCGCGGGACCGAGAATATGGTTTTGGTTGGCGGTGCATTTGGGGGAGATGTGGTGTTTTCAGGCCACGGCGCGGGCGGCCACCCGACAGCGGTGGCTGTCGTGAGCGACTTGCTGGCCATCGCGCACGGCTCGGGCGCGGTCGACCTGCCCAGCCAAAAAGCGGCGGTCACGAGCGACTTGCACGGGCGGCACTCGGTGCGGTTTCTGGTGAAGGATCGGCCTGGGATTGTGGCGGGGATTGCGTCGGCGCTGGCGCGGGAGGGGATTAATATCGATGCGCTGCTGCAGAAGCCGGGGTATGGCAAGGCGAGTTTGCCGTTTGTGGTCACGGTCGAGCCCTGCTCGGGCTCGGCGCTGCGGCGCGCGCTGGCGGAGGTGGAGGAGATGGACTGTTTGTTGGAGCCGCCGCTGGAGATGGAGATTTTGGAAGGGGAGTGAAACTTTTTAAAACCGCCTACGCGGCTGGCGGCCCCTTCGGGGCGTGTGCTCGTTTTTGCAATGTGAGCTTTTGTGGGCCTCCCGTTGGTCGGCATCGAGTATCTGTCGACCGCGACCAACGGGAGCGCCACGAATTCAAAAAAAACACGCCACGAAGTGGCCGCCAGCCGCGCAGGCGGTTTTGTTTTTCGGGGTTTGAAGCAGGGAACTTTCGCCTGCCGGCCGCATCCTACCCGTCCATGTCCTCTGCCAAAACCCGGCCCAGCCCTCAGTCGGCTGCGCTGCCCGAGCCCATCACCGACCTTGAAGAGAGCGCCCGCGCCGCAGGGCTGCGCTATGTGACGGACGCGAAGCCGGGTATTCGGCGCGAGAAGCATGGCGAGGAGTTTCGCTACGTTGACCCTCACGGGAAGCCGGTGGAGGACGAAAAGGTTCTGGGCCGGATCAAGTCGCTGGTGATTCCGCCGGCCTGGACCGATGTGTGGATTTGCGCGCAGGCGAACGGGCACCTGCAGGCGACGGGGCGGGACGCGAAGGGGCGGAAGCAGAGTCGCTACCACCCGAAGTGGCGCGAGACGCGGGACGAGACGAAGTACGAGCGCATGATGCACTTTGCCGCGGCGCTGCCGGTGATTCGGGCGCGGGTGGAGGAGGATTTGGCGCTGCACGGGCTGCCGCGGCGCAAGGTGCTGGCGGCGATTGTGAGCCTGATGGAGCAGACCCACATTCGGGTCGGCAACCAGGAGTACGCGCGCGATAACAAGAGCTACGGGCTGACCACGATGCGCAACAAGCATGTGGAGGTGAACGGGTCCAAGATCACGTTCGACTTCCAGGGCAAGAGCCGGGTGCACCACACGGTCAATTTGCAGGACCGGCGGCTGGCGGGAATCGTGAAGCGCTGCGCGGATATTCCGGGCTATGAGCTGTTCCAGTTCCTGGACCCGGAAGGGGAGCGGCACTCGATCGACTCGGCGGACGTGAACGAGTACCTGCACGAGATCTCGGGCGAGCACTTCACGGCGAAGGATTTTCGCACCTGGGCGGGGTCGGTGCTGGCGTGCACGATGCTGAACGAGCTGGAGCCGTACAGCTCGGAAACGCAGGCGAAGAAAAACGTGGTGGCGGCGATCAAGTCGGTTGCCTCGCAGCTGGGGAACACGCCATCAGTGTGCCGCAAGTGCTACGTACATCCGGTGGTACTGGAGGCCTACATGGGCCCTCCGGCGATGGCGGAGGCCGAGCGCGAGGTGAAACGCAAGGTGGAGCACGAGCTGGACGAAGGGCGGCCGGGGGAGGCGCTGCGGCGCGAGGAGCAGGCGCTGATCGATTTGCTGCAGCGGCATTTGCTGGAGGCGGCGCGGTAGGGCGGTCATTCGCTTTCGCGCGGTGTCAATCACCCCAACGAGTGAAGACTGCTCGACGAGGACCCCGGCAAGATCGAGACGTGCAGCACCTCAAAGATCAGTCGAGCGGCTAGGGAAGCGGTCGTGAATTTTCGTTCACCGAGACCCACGTCTCAAAATCGAGACGTGGAGCGCCGGGCAGGGTCGGGCGGAATTCGCGGAGGGCGGCCGTGACATTCGTGCAGAGAGTTTGTTGGAGCCAGTTTAGTAGTAAGGCGGGAGGGAGCCGGACACGGGTAGGCCGTACATGCTTTGGTTGTTCACGGCGGTCTGGAGCGAGAAGCCAGGGCCCGTGCTGGAGGTGAGGAACGGGGTAAGCGCGGCGACGGCGGAGGCCGAACCGTTGTAGACCGAGGTGAGGTTGTCTGTGCTCTCGTAGAGGACGTTGTCGCCCGGCTCCATGTCGCTGATGACGCGGCCCAGGATGCGGTGCTCGGACTCCACGCCGAGAATCGCCGCGGCGCACCTGGCGTAGTAGATCAGGATTTGCGAGGAATAGGTTGCGCCGTCCACGTCGACATAATTGCCTCCGTTTGCCCCACCGTACGCGGCTTTGGTGGCGAACTCCTGGATGGCGTTCAGGTAGGCGCCGATGAAAGCGTTTTCGAGCGTGGCCAGCATGTTGGCGAAATCGGTGATGTTCTGGAAGCAGGTTGCGCCGTTGGGGAAGTAGAAGGTTTGCGCTGGGTCCTGCGCGGCGTTGGACCCGCCCAGGAGCGAGCGAACCAGGTTGGCGTGGGTCCACTCCTCAAAAAAGGCGGAGCGCATGTATTTGACATTGCCGCGGACGCCGCCGGCGGTGGGGTTGAGGGCCGAGCCGCCCGGGCCGGCCAGCTCGGGGGCTTGGATCACCTGGCCGACTAAAACGTTGTAGTAGAAGGTGGTGGCGAGGTCTTCGGCGACCAGGATGGCCTTGAATATCTGTTTGACGCTGTCCTGGCCGCCGCCGGATTGGGCTTGGGCGGGCGTGGCGCCCAGGCCGAGCGAGGCCGCGGCGGCGCCGGCCCCGAGCAGGCCTGCTTTGCCGAGGAAGCCGCGCCGGTTGAGAACGCTTCGGTTTGCTGCCGGAGTGTAAAGAGACGACTGTTTTTTCATGGACTTAGTTCTCCGAGGGTGCGATCTGGAAAATGCGTTCCCGCAGGTCGTTTTGCGATGAAAGGCGGGCGAGAATCTCATTTCTCGGATAGCAAGGTGTGCCGATTTGGTTATCTGTACGCGGGCTGAGATTCGCACTCATATAACTACGTGATAAGTTACTGACGATTACTTACTAACTCTCGCTGGGTCTGCGGCTTGTTCCCAGGCCTTCGCATACTTCCAACTTACGTAGCAGGAGTGGTACAGGTGGAGTAGGAGACCTTCACGGCCGTCCAGGAAACCGAGGCGTGCGATGTAGTTGTAGGCGAAAGTGGCTACGGGGTTGGCGACGGTGTTCCATAGAAAGGCGGCGAAGCCGCGGCTTGCGTTGCCCCGTCCGAGCACGAGCGGGACGCTGGCCGAGCTGTAGCGGTTCATGTGCTCCAGGTAGAGCGCGAGCGTGGGATAGGCGTGGTGGAGCAGGTCGGCTGTGAGTTCATGAACAGGGCCATCGGCCGCCATAGACTCGTGAACCTCGCGGTCTTGGAACCGGGCGCATCCTCGGCGAAACAGGCGAAGTTTGCGGTCGGGGTACATGCCGCCGTGCCGCATGGCGCGGCCTAAGAAGTAATTTCGGCGGGGTAGGGAGAATCCTGCAAGGCTTGGCGGGGCTGTTGCGATGGCAGGCGAGATCGCGCTCGCGAGTTCGGCGGAAGGGGTTTCGTCCGCGTCCAGGGCGAGAATCCAATCGCTGGTGCATTGGCCGATTGCGAAGTTCTTCTGCGGCCCGAATCCGAGCCAATCCTGGTGCTGGACGCGCGCCCCGAAGCTTTCAGCAAGGGCGACGGTCGAGTCGGTGGAGCCGGAGTCGACGAGGACGATCTCATCAGCGAGGGGGGCGACGGTGGGGAGGGTGCGGCGGAGGTTCGCTTCCTCATTTTTGGCTACGATGGCGACGGAAAGCGTGGGCCTCGACACGCGCGCTAGCCCGCGAGGAACTGCTGGATGAGGCGGGCGGTCAGGGGCTGGAGAGCTTCCCTGGTTTTGGGCAGGATGAACTGAGCGGTCGTCTCGTCCCACTCGAGCTTGAAAGAGGTGGACAGGGCGGAGATCCAGATCTGGCGGACGGGGGTGTTCGGGGTGACGACGAACTTGCCCGCGGGCTGTTCAAACAGAACGTTGAGCGCGCCGTTATTCTCTTCCACTTCAAAGCCGCCCTCGGCTTCCTGGGCGATGAGGGCTTGCTTGAGGGCTTCGACGGCGTGGTCGGCGTGGCGGCGGAACTGTTCTTCGTCGAGCATGGCTTTGAGTGTACCAACCACCAGCGGTGGAGCCAATGGCGGCTTGCGCCGCAGGGAGCCGTTCTCAACGCCGGGAAGGCGGTCCTGAGCTGCCGGTCAGGAAAGCCCAAGTCTGGCCACCCCAGCGAGCATGGACCGCTCGCCGGGGACCCCGGACGCGAGACGTAGGGCACCGGTGGCAGTGGCTGTTGATTTTGAGAGTACCCGCCCCGAAGTGGCCGCCGGCCGCGCAGGCGGTCTTGCATTCTCAGCCGGCATCGGGAATAGCGTTACGGACGTGCTGGACGGCTTCGTCCTTGAGCTCGAGGTGGTGGACCTTGAAGGCGTGGTCTTCAATCTGCGGGACCATTTCTTCTTCGGAGTTGCCTTCGAGAGTCCACGGGCACTCGGAATAGCCGACATCGGCGCAGCGGAATTGCTTGGTTGCCATGCGATCTCCTTCACTTCTGCGCAGTTGGATGGGGCGAGGGCCGGAAACGTGCTGCCGGGTTGGAAAATCGGCTTGCATTCCCAAAAAGGGACAAAACCCCGGCGGATGCACCAGAGATTTCTTGCCTACGCCGCTGATCTCCGGTAATCGTAGACCCGGCGCGCGTGAGGAAAACGCGCTGAAAGGATTCGGCTCCCATGCGACATTTGCGCTTGCTCGGTCTGCTTTTGGCCGTTTTCGCGGCTGTGCCGGTTCTGGCGTGGGCGCCGCCGACGCCCGCGGAACTGCACATGAAGGCGCCGGCCGAGGACCCGGGGGCGAATGCGGTGTACTTGTCCTGGGACGAAGACGACAACGACCGGCTGAACGACCACACCGTCACGGTGCGCCTGAAGATGCTGACCAGGGCTGGGGTGGAGCGTTATGCCGATGTGGAGATCGGCACGCTGCAGCGGCGGTTTTCGGTCGAGGCGATCGAGGCGCGGACGATTCACGAGGATGGCGCGGTGATTCCGTTCACGGGCAAGCCGTTTGTGAAGACGGTGCGGCTGCGGGGCGAAAGTTACAGGGCCACGGTGTTCAGCATGCCGGATGTGCAGCCGGGGAGCATTCTGGAATACCGCTACCGGCTGCGCTATGCGGATGATGTGGTGATGCCGGCGCGCTGGTACGTGCAGCAGCAGGCATATGCGCTGCGGGAGCACTACATTTTTCGGCCGCTGGACCTGAGCGGCGCGCGCTACGTGGTGCTGGACCACGGGAAGACCAGCCAGGGGCTGTTCTACACCAACAATCTCCCGAAAGAGGCCGAGCACGCGAGCGAGCGTGGGCGGCCGCTGGAGATCAGTTTGCACCTGAGCGCGGCGAACTTCAGCAAGCGCGCCGGGCCCATGCTGCTGGTGCGGCCGGCGGTCGTGGGGATGTACACGGCGGCCGGGGTGGATGGAACCAAGCCGCGGCTGTACCCGATCGCGCTGGGCGAGGAGGAAACGGTGCGGGAGGAGTACACCATCCAGCAGCCGCCCGGGTACCGGGCCGACGACCTGCCCGACCTGGTAAAGCTGGACTCGCCGTTCGCTGTGTTTCGGAACTTGGTCACACTGGAGGGCGGCGCGCTCCACTACCGGCGGGAGCTGACGGTACGCGCGCTGAAGCTGCCCGCGAGCGAGGCGGTTTCATATCGAGAGTTTTTCGCGACCGTGGCAAACGCGGAGCGGGCCGAGGCGGTGTTGAAGCCGGGCTCCTGAGGGGGCCTGGCCGGCTTGAGAGCGGCTTTAGAAAGGAATGTCGTCGTCGGTGATCTCGGCGTGGGCGTAGTCCTCCTGCGGGGCGGAGGGGCGCTGGTCGTAACCGGAGTTGCTCGTCGGGGCGGAACCGCGGGCATAGCCGGAGGAGCTTCCACCTTCGGACGTGCCTTCGCCGCGGCCGGACATTAGAACGAAGTCGTTCACCACGACTTCGGTGCGGTACACCTTTTTCTTGGTATCTTTGTCGTCCCAGGATCGCGTCGTCAGACGTCCGTCTACGTAGAGCTTGCTGCCCTTCTTGGCATAGTCGCGGATGAGCTCAGCGACCTTGCCGTACGCGACCACATTGTGCCACTCGGTCCTTTCCTGCCAATCATTTGAATTCTTGTCTTTGAAGCTCTCCGTTGTAGCCAAACCAAAGTTTGCAACGGCTTGACCGCTGGGAAGAAACTTGACCTCCGGATCTTTTCCGATATTGCCGACCAGCGTGACTTTATTGATGCTTTTTGCCATTTCAACCTCTTCGCCTTAGTTTACTGCGCCACTATAGCAGCCGAGCAGGAGGAAAACGGGGGCATGTGACCGAGGTCGCGTTACCTTCGGTGCGCCGGTGGGAATGGGTCTAGTAGCTCGCGCCGACGGCGGCGTGGAGCATGAGGTAGACGACGACGCCGGTGACGGAGACGTAGAGCCACAAGGGGAAGGTCCAGCGGGCGAGCTTTTTGTGTTGGCGGAAGCGGCCGGACAGCGACAGAAAGAACGTAATAAGCACGATGGGGAGGGCGACGACCGAGAGAAAGATGTGGCTGGCGAGGATGGCGAGGTAGACGGTGCGGGTCGTGTTGTGGACGGGGTAGAGGGTGTCGCCGTGGAGGGCGTGGTTGGCGATATAGGAGACAAGGAAGATCGACGAGAAGACGAACGCGGTGATCATGGCGGCGCGGTGGCGGGCGATCTCGCGGCGGCGGATGAAGACGAAGCCCGCGGTGAGCGCGAGGGCGCTGAGGCCGTTGAGGATGGCGTTGAGCTCGGGGAGGAAACGGAGGCGTCCGTGGAAGGACGCCGGGGCGTGGTGGACGTAAAGGAGCCAGAGCAGAAAGGCGACGGCCACGGCGCTGACGGCGATGATGGCGGCGACGCCCACGGTGGCCGGGCGGTTACGGATGGGGAGCCGAGGCTCGGTCAGGGTGTTGGCCATTCGGTGCTCCTTTGTGGTCAGTAGGAAGGGTCTTGAGCTTTCGCTCAAGAGGACCCACGTCTTGCCACCCCAGCAAGCGAGCACCCGCTCGGCGGGGACCCGGGACGCGAGACGTGGGGCACCCGTGTTTGTTGGAGTGACGCTTCTGCGTTAGGCGGCGGGCTTGTGGGTGCGACGGTTGACCGCGGCCCAGCTCGCGGCGAAACAGACGGCGCAGAAGATGATGGTGACGAGGAGGTTCACCGCGAACGGTGAATCGGTGATTTGCGACGGAAACAGGAGGTTGCGAAGAGCGTCGACTCCGTAGGTGAGGGGATTGAAGCGCATGACCCAGTGCAGCCACGTGGACGCGCCGGAGGCGGGGAAGAGCGAGCCCGAGAGCATCCAGAGGGGGATAAAGAGCATGTTGACGATGGCGTGGAAGGCCTGGGGGGAGTCCATGGGCCAGGCGATGGCGAAGCCGAGCGCGGTGAGCTCAAAAGCGATGAGGGTAATGATGACGATGCCGCCGATCACCGAGCCGACGGTCGCGTGGATGCCGACCAGCGGGGCGAAAACCAGGAAAACAATGCCCTGGAGGGCGGCGAGAGTCGCGCCGCCCAGCACCTTGCCGAGCACGATGGCGGAGCGGGAGACGGGCGCGGCGAGGACTGAGAGCAGGAAGCCCTCGTTGCGGTCCTGGATAAGCGACATCATGGAAAAGATGGCGGTGAACAGGACGATGAGGGCGACCGAGCCGGGGAAGAAGTAACCGTCGTAGTGGGCGTTGCCGGTGCTTGTGGAGTGGAAGGAGTTCGCGAATCCCGACCCC
>CAXTRW010000067.1:0-13728 GCA_964246765.1 uncultured Acidobacteriaceae bacterium
GACCACGGTGGTCATCCTGGCGGTATTTGCTTTTGCCGATTTTTTCTTTGTGGTCGACACTGTGCTGGGGTATTTGTTGCAGGCATTGCTGAATGCGCTGGGCGGGTCATAAGGGCGGGCGAGAAGGATCATGGCGGACGAGCAGCAGGCCGGATTGGAGCAGGAGGTAGCGGTGGAGGCGGCGCCCGAGGGGGGGGTTGCCCTGGAGCCGCCCGCGAATGAGCGGTTCAAGTGGTACATCATCCACGCCTACTCGGGATTTGAGCGCAAGGTGCGGGAAGCGATCGAGACCCGGATCATTGCCTATGGGCTCCAGCAAAAGATCGGTCGGGTGATGATCCCGCTTGAGTCGGTGACCGAGCTGGTCAACGGAAAAAAGAAGACCAGCGAAAAAGTGTTTTTGCCTGGCTATGTGCTGGTGGAGATGGACCTCGACAATGACTTGTGGCATATCATCA
Organism: uncultured Acidobacteriaceae bacterium; assembly: GCA_964246765.1. Classification (GTDB taxonomy): domain Bacteria; phylum Acidobacteriota; class Terriglobia; order Terriglobales; family Acidobacteriaceae; genus EB88. The sequence goes on from CAXTRW010000067.1 coordinate 459, forward strand.
AGAACACGCCGCGAGTGACGGGGTTTTTAGGCACCGGCGACAAGCCGGTGGCGCTAAGCGAGGAAGAGGTATCCTCTCTGCTGAACCGGCAGGAGTCGACCCGGGAAAAGCCGCAGCTCAAGATCAAGTTCGAGAAGAATGAGTCGGTGCGGATCACCGAAGGACCGTTTGCGAACTTCAACGGGATGGTGGATGAGGTCAACGAGGATCGCCAGACCGTCAAGGTGATGGTGACGATTTTCGGGCGGTCCACGCCGGTAGAGCTTGAGTTCAGCAAGGTAGAGAAGGTTGAAATTTAAATAGTGAAACGCGGGCAGCGGCGGAAGCCGGCTTCGCGATAGGGAAAAGGAAAGACGATGCCACCGACAAAAAAGGTACAGACCTACGTAAAGCTGCAGATTGAAGCCGCGAAGGCGACCCCGGCGCCGCCGGTCGGCCCCGCGCTCGGGCAGGCGCAGGTGAATATCATGGAGTTCTGCAAGCAGTTCAACGCGCGGACCCAGAACAAAGAAATGGCCGGGTTGATTATCCCGGTTGTGATCACGGTCTACGTAGACCGGTCGTTTACATTTGAGACCAAGACCCCGCCCGCGGCGGTGCTGCTCAAAAAGGCGGCCGGGCTGCAAAAGGGCTCGGGCGTGCCGAACAAGACTAAAGTGGGGACGGTAAGCGAAGCGCAGGTCCGCGAGATTGCGACGCAAAAAATGCCTGACCTCAACGCGGCGAGCGTGGAAACGGCGATCAAAAGCATCAAGGGCACGGCGCGATCGATGGGAATTGAAGTGACTGCGTAAGCTGCGCTTGCTCGGAGGGCGACATGGCTGCTGGGCCGGTTAAGGCCGAAACCGAAGCGTGTGCGACTTTGCTCGCGCCCTTCGATGTGCTGCTGCGTGAAATATCGTTGCCGATCACGATCCAGCCCGCCCGCCCGCTCGACGACCGCGAACTCCTGGCCTTCTGCGAAGCCAATTCGGAGTTTGAGATCGAGTCCGATGCGGATGGGAGTTTGCGGGTCATGAGCCCTAATAAGGCACAGGGCAGCTACCTGAATCAGCTCCTGAATGCGGAGCTCACGGTTTGGGCGCGGCAAAATAGCGGGATCGTCTTCGGCCCCGACCTGGGCGTTCGCTTTCCGGACCGGGTAATGCGCGGCCCGGATTGCGCTTGGCTCCCTTCGGCCAAGTGGGAGCGCCTGGATGAAGAAGAGCGCGAGAAGTTTCTTGCTTTTTGCCCGGAGTTTATCGCAGAGCTACGCTCAAGCACCGACCGAGCCTCCAAGGTCGAGGCGAAAATGGAGTTTTGGATGAGTCGCGGAGCCGAACTCGGGTGGCTCGTCGATCCTAGGCGCAAGCTGGCGATGATATACCGCGCGGGTCAGGAGCCTGAAACGCTTCTGCGCCCGGATTGGCTTATGGGGGAAGGCCCGCTTGCGGGCTTCCGCTTGCGGATGGATGAGTTTTGGAGGTGAGAACGGGCCAGGGCGAACAGGCAACGTCTGAGTAGGGAGGCTCCACAGTGGAGTACGCTCCCGGGCCGGACACGGGGCGGCTTGCTCTCTGCTCGGATTTGTTGCAAACTACGAAGACCGCCTGCCAGATAGGCGGACGTCACAGGGACCACGGCTCGGCAGAAGAATCCGGAAGCGGTGGGAGACAGGAATCATGGCTAAGAAAGAAACAAGGAATATGACGGCGGCGCGCGCGCAGGTGGAAGGGCGCCCCTATACGCTTACAGATGCGGTACCGCTTCTCCAAAAAGTAAAGTTCGCGAAGTTCGACGAGACCGTGGACCTAACGCTGCGCCTGGGTGTAGACCCGCGGCATGCGGACCAGATGGTGCGGGGAACGGTGGTGCTGCCGCATGGGTTGGGCAAGACCAAGCGCGTGGCTGTGATCACCACCGGCGATCGGCAGCGTGAGGCAGAGGCGGCGGGCGCGGAGTTTGTAGGCGGCGAGGAGATGGTCGAGCGGATTCAGCGGGAAGGCTGGACGGACTTCGATGCGCTGATCGCGACGCCGGACATGATGCGCTCGGTGGGTCGCCTGGGCAAAATCCTGGGGCCCCGGGGATTGATGCCGAATCCGAAGACCGGAACCGTAACCAGCGACGTCGGGGCGGCGGTCAAGGAGATCAAGGCCGGCAAGATCGAGTTCCGGACAGATAAAACAGCCCTCGTGCATGTGCCGGTGGGCAAGATTTCGTTTCCGCCTGAAAAATTGGTGGAAAATGCCATGACCGTGATTACCAGCGTGGTGCGGGCGAAGCCCTCGGCAGCCAAGGGCAAGTATGTCAAGGGGATTACGCTGAGCTCGACAATGGGACCGGGCATTTCGCTGGACAGTTCGGTCGCGGACACTGCAGCAAAGGCCTAAGGCCAGCCGGGTCGGACCGAGCGCTTATGCCAGTGAAAAGCAGGATATACAAGGATCGTCCACGCGCGAGCCGCCCGCCGCACACGCAGGATTGGAGTCTCAGGGAAATGGCACTGACCAGGGCAAAAAAGGCGCAAAAGGTGGAGCAGCTTGCGGCGGAGCTGCAGGGCTCTACCAGCGCGATTGTGGGAACGTTTACCAAGCTGACCGTGACGCAGGATTTCGCGCTACGGCAGAAGGTGCGGGGGCGGGCGGGCGGTATCGGGTGCTCAAGAACAAGCTCGCCGGCAGGGCTTCGGAAGGCACGGGGATCGCGGGAGCGCTTCAAGGCTTGAAGGGTGTTTCTTCGGTCGCGTACACCAGCGGCGACCCGGTGGCGCTTGCGAAGGCGCTGTCTGACTGGGTGAAGGAGAACGCGGAGTTCACCTTTAAGCTGGGCATTGTTGACGGCAAGGTGATCAATGTCGAAGAGGTCCAGGCGCTGGCGACGATGCCGGGCAAGGAAGAAATCTTCGCGAAGCTCCTGTTCCTGATCAACGCCCCGGCGCAGCGGTTGGCGACGGTGATGGCGGCTACCGGGCGGGATCTGGCGGTGGTCATCAACCAGGCGGTCGAAAAGGAGAAGTTTGCAGCGGGGAGCGACGGCGAGGCTGCTGCTTCGAGCGCGGCTCCTGCTGTGGCAGCCCCGGAGACCGCGGTGCCTACGTCTGTGCCTGAGAGCTTGGCAGAGAACGCGCCTGCGCCAGTTTTGGAACCAACGGCGCCGGAGACTCCGGCCGATGCGGAGCCCTCGCCCGAGTCGCAGACCGTGTCTGCCACGAACGAGACGCCGGTCGAAGGGCAGTAGCGCGCCGGACGGGTGAAATCGGCAAGGACTTGGAAGTGTTTTGCACGGGCCGAGTGTAGGCCTGGGCGGAAGATTTGGCGCGAGCAGGCAGAGCCGGGGTGCTGGTCTGGGCACATCGGAAACCGGGAACTGCCGGAGCGAGCCGGTCGGGGCAGGATGGAATGTTCCGACAATGAAACAGGCATGAAGCCGGGGCCTTGGCCGCGGCGCATATCAAGCTGGGAATCAAGGGAGAAGAGCAATGGCGGATTTGGCGCAGTTGGAAGAACAGATTGTTGGGTTGACCCTGCTGGATGCGGCAGCCCTGGTGAAGAAGCTCGAAGAGCGTCTTGGGGTGTCGGCCGCGGCAGCGGCGCCGGTGATGATGGCGGGCGGCGGCGGCGCGGCGGCAGCGGAAGCGGCACCGGAGCAGACCGAGTTCACGGTCATTCTTAAGGATGCGGGCGCGAACAAGATCAATACGATCAAGGCCGTGCGCGAAGTGACCTCTCTGGGTCTCAAGGAAGCGAAGGACCTGGTCGATGGCGCACCGAAGCCGCTGAAAGAGAACGTCTCGAAGGAAGAAGCCGAGACGGTGCGGAAAAAGTTCGACGGGGTGGCGACGGTCGAAGTCAAGTAGCTGCTTTTTCGAGGAAAGGGCTTCGGGCGATCTGCTCGAAGCTCTTTTCTCGCTTGCGATGGCCACCAAAGTGCAGTATTATTAAGATTGTGTCCAAACACTCCGAGCTATCGCTTGGTTTTCCGTTTCGAAAGCACAATCCTATACCCCTCTCCCGCGATTTGAGTGGGATGGAGGGCTTTTGCGTCTCTCGTCTCCAGCGGGGGATGCTTCAACCACGCCCCCTGCGGCAGGAAGTAGTTTTCAGTATCGCGAATGTTTTGTAGCTCGTCTGCTTCGCGGCTTGTGTGCCTTTATGCGCGCAGGCCCTTTGGCGTTGCGGCGGATTTCTGTTCATACCGGCTGAATGCGGCCCGCAACGCTAGTTAGGAAGTCGGAACAGGTTTTAGGGGTTGCACCGGCAACTCTGTTCTAAGCTCGCCGGCAGTGGCTTGGCAAGCGAGGTTTCGCAGGGCGGTTTTCCGTTGAACGAGGCAGCGGAAAGCACGCGTCGCCCGGCAAAAGGCAAGTTCGCGCAGGCTGCGGCGGTTCCGGGCAGCTTGTCCTCCTCTCGTGTATCCGGAGCCAAAGAGGAGCCATCGATGCCGAACGAGACCCGCGCCCTTCGCAGCCGACTCGACTTTTCCAAAATCCCAACTCCGATCCAAATCCCCAACCTCATCGAGGTGCAGCGTCGTTCGTATGAGCGCTTCCTGCAGATGGACAAGCTGCCTTCGGAGCGCGACGACAATGGTCTGCACTCCGTGTTCACCTCCGTTTTCCCGATCACCGATTTTCGCAATATTTCCCAGCTCGATTTCGTCGATTTTTCGATCGGTAATTGGGAGTGTAAGTGCGGACACCTGAAGGGTCTACATCACCTTCGTACCGCATGCCACAATTGCGGCAACATGGTCATCACCGACCCGTTCCATCCGGGCGACGTGCTGTGCCACAAGTGCGGCACCTACAACAAGAACACTCCGGACTTCTGCAACAAGTGCGGCGACCCGGTGGGCTTGCAGCTGAAGTACGACCAGGCGGAGTGCGAAGAGCGGGGCATGACCTACTCGGCGCCGCTCAAGGTGACGGTGCGCCTGACGATTTACGACAAGGACCCCGACACCGGTCAGAAATCCGTCCGCGACATCAAGGAGCAGGAAGTTTTCTTCGGCGATATTCCGCTGATGACCCAGAACGGGACTTTCATTGTGAATGGGACCGAGCGCGTGATTGTGTCGCAGCTCCATCGCTCGCCCGGCGTGTTTTTCGAGACCGCGAACAACCGGACGTACTTCCTGGGCAAGATCATTCCGTACCGCGGTTCGTGGGTGGAGTTTGAGTATGACCAGAAGAACACGCTGTATGTGCGGATTGACCGCAAGCGCAAGTTCCTGGGGACGATCTTTCTTCGCGCGCTGGGGCTCAGGACCGATGAGCAGATTCTGCGGGCTTTCTACACCGTTGACACGCTCACGATGCGCGACGGCAAGGTGTACTGGACGCTGCCGGCAGAGGGGCCGACGAACCTGCTGGGTGTTAAGCCAGCTGCTGCGATCGCGGCGAACGGGAGCGAGATTGTGCCCGCGGGGCGCAAGATTTCGCCTTCGATCCTCAAGAACCTGCGTGCTGCGGGTGTGACCGAGGTTGAGGTCGAGGGAGCGGACCTGGACGGCGCGATGCTGGCCGCTGACGCGCTTGACCAGGACACCGGCGAGGTGTTTCTCGAGGCCAACGTCGAGCTGACGCCCGCGAACATGCACAAGGTGGCGCAGGCTGGGATCACTGAGGTCAGCGTGTTCTTCCCTGAGAAGGACGATGTGGGGAACATCATCACGAACACGCTGCGGCGCGACTCGGTGCGCAAGCCGGAAGAAGCACTGATCGAGATCTACCGCAAGCTTCGGCCGGGCGACCCGCCGACGCTGGACACGGCGACGGCGCTGTTCGAGGGCATGTTCTTCGATCCGCGCAAGTACGACTTTTCGCGCGTGGGGCGTTTGAAATTCAACATCAAGCTGTATGAGAACCAGGACGCGACTCCGCTCGACCACCGGACGCTGACCCCGGACGACTTCTACTCGACAATCAAGTACCTGCTCAAGCTGCGCAAGAATATCGGCGCGGTGGATGACATCGATCACCTCGGCAACCGGCGGGTGCGCGCGGTCGGCGAGCTGATGGAAAATCAGTTCCGCATCGGGCTTGTACGCATGGAGCGCGCCATCAAGGAAAAGATGAGCGTGTACCAGGAGATGTCGACGGCGATGCCGCACGACCTGATCAACGCGAAGCCGGTGATGGCCGCGATCCGCGAGTTCTTCGGCTCGTCGCAGCTGTCGCAGTTCATGGACCAGACCAACCCGCTGTCCGAGATCACCCACAAGCGGCGTTTGTCGGCGCTTGGGCCGGGCGGACTAAGCCGGGAGCGCGCGGGCTTTGAGGTTCGCGACGTCCACCCGACGCACTACGGGCGCATCTGCCCGATCGAAACGCCGGAAGGCCCGAACATCGGGCTGATCTCGTCGCTCTCGTGCTTTGCGCGGATCAATGAGTACGGTTTCATTGAGAGCCCCTACCGCCGGGTCCGCGGGGCGCAGCTGCTGGACTACGTGCAGGTGACCAACGCAGGCGAGAGCGGCCTGCGGGTGGGCGATCACCTGGAAAAAGGCGAAGCGCAGACGAAAAACGAAGAGCTGCGCGCAGCCGGCAAGCGGACCATTGAGTACGACCCGTTCTCGTTCTACCTGTCGGCGTGGGAGGAAGACCGCCACACGATCGCGCAGGCGAATGTTGAGCTTGATGACGAGCTGCGCATTACAGCCGAGCTCGTGAACGCGCGGCGCCAGGGGAACTTTGTGCTGGTCTCGCGGGACGAGATCGACTACGTAGACGTTTCGCCCAAACAGCTGGTGTCTGTGGCGGCATCGCTGGTTCCGTTTCTGGAGCATGACGACGCAAACCGCGCGCTGATGGGCGCGAACATGCAGCGGCAGTCTGTGCCCCTGCTGGTCGCGGAAGCCCCGTTTGTGGGGACCGGCATGGAAGGCGTGACCGCGCGCGACTCGGGCGCTGTGATTCTGTCGCGCCGCAACGGGATCATCGACTCGGTCGACTCGGAGCGCATTATTGTCCGTGTCGAGGGCGAGCACCATCCCACGCAGCTGTCGCGTGAGGTGGGGTCGGATATTTACCAGCTGACTAAGTTCAAGCGCTCGAACCAGAACACCTGCATCAACCAGAAGCCGATTGTCCGCAAGGGCGACCGGGTGCTGAAGGGCCAGGTGATCGCGGACGGCCCTTGCACGGAGCAGGGCGAGCTTGGCCTGGGGCGGAACGTGCTGGTCGCGTTCATGCCGTGGCGCGGGTACAACTTCGAGGACGCGATCCTTATCTCGGAAAAGCTGGTCCGCGAGGACTACTACACCTCCGTGCACATCGAGGAGTTCGAGATCGAGGCGCGTGACACGAAACTGGGGCCGGAAGAGATTACGCGCGACATCCCCAATGTTTCGGAGCACGCGCTGCGGGACCTGGACGAGTCGGGCGTGATCCGGATCGGCGCGAAGATTCGGCACAACGACATTTTGGTCGGCAAAGTCACGCCCAAGGGCGAAACCCAGCTGACGCCGGAGGAAAAGCTGCTGCGGGCGATCTTCGGCGAGAAAGCGGGCGACGTGCGCGATGCTTCACTGACCTGCCCTCCCGGTATTGAGGGCACCGTGGTCGACGTTCGGATCTTCTCCCGCAAGGGTCAGGAAAAGGACGAGCGCGCCTTGCAGATCGAGGCCGAGCAGGTGGCGAAGCTTGAGAAAAACCTCGCCGATGAGATCCGTATTCTCACCGACGAGCGCCTCAAGCGGCTGGAGTCGATCCTGGGCGGCAAGGAAGTCCAGGCCGACCTCCACGACGAGCGCACCAACAAGCGCTTGCTGTCGAAGGGCATGATCCTGGACCGGGAAACCATCGAGCTGATCTCGACCAAGAACCTGAAGCGCATCCGCTACAACGACAAGGACCCGCGGGTGAACGAGCAGATCGACGAGATCGAGGAGATGACCTCGCGCCAGATCGATGTGCTGCGCAAGATCACCAACGACAAGATCGCGAAGCTGCAGAAGGGCGACGAGCTTTCTCCGGGCGTCATCAAGCTCGTGAAGGTGTACATCGCCATGAAGCGCAAGCTGTCGGTCGGCGACAAGATGGCGGGCCGCCACGGGAACAAGGGCGTGATCGCGCGCATTCTTCCCGAGGAGGACATGCCGTACCTGCCCGATGGGCAGCCGGTCGAGATCGTGCTGAACCCGCTGGGGGTTCCATCCCGTATGAACGTGGGGCAGATCCTCGAAACACACCTGGGTTGGGCGGCGCATGAGCTTGGCGCGAAGGTCGCGGAGATCGTCAAGAACGCGCAGGACGCGAACGAGGTCCGGGAAACGTTCCGGGAGAAGTTCGCGGGCACAGCGGCGCTGCGTCAGTTGCTCGAGCTCGACGACGAGCAGGTGATGCGGGTGGGCCTCGGCATGAAGCGGGGCATCTGGTTCGGCACCGCGGTGTTTGACGGCGCGAGGGAAACCGAGATCAAGGCACTGCTGGCCGCGGCCGGCCTGCCGAGCTCGGGTAAAACGGCGCTGTTCGACGGCATGACCGGCGACCAGTTCGAGCAGCCGGTGACGGTCGGCTACATTTACATGCTCAAGCTGTCGCACCTGGTCGACGATAAGATCCACGCGCGCTCGATCGGGCCGTACTCGCTCATCACCCAGCAGCCGCTGGGCGGCAAGGCGCAGTTCGGCGGGCAGCGGTTCGGCGAGATGGAGGTTTGGGCGCTCGAGGCATACGGCGCGGCCTACATCCTGCAGGAGCTGCTCACGGCAAAGTCCGATGACGTATTTGGCCGTACGAAGATTTACGAGGCCATCGTCAAGGGCGAGGCGGCGATCGAGCCGGGCGTGCCGGAGTCGTTCAATGTGCTGATCCGCGAACTGCAGGCCTTGTGCCTGGATGTGGAGCTGATGAAGCAGTCGGACCTGGATGCGGCGAAGCTGCCCGCGCCGGAGCCGCTGCTGGCGGCGGCTGACTAACCGTGTGGCCCTGCATAAGGGCCGCGCGCGCAAAGTTTTGCACTAGAAAGGGCCGTCGTTCCGTGAGCAAGCGCTCCCGGGGGCGAGCGGCGGCCCAGAAAACTAAGCCCCGGGACCGAAAGCGCCTTTGAGCGCCAGGAGGAACCGCCTTGTATCGTTCCAGCCCGTTTGAACTCTCCGGCCCTATCACCGATTTCGACGCGATCCGCATCCAGCTCGCGTCGCCAGAAAAGATCCGCTCGTGGTCGCATGGCGAAGTCACGAAACCTGAAACCATCAACTATCGCACCTTTAAGCCGGAGCGCGACGGCTTGTTCTGCGCGCGCATCTTCGGCCCTGTGACTGACTGGGAGTGCTTGTGCGGCAAGTACAAGCGCATGAAGCACCGCGGGGTGATCTGCGACAAGTGCGGCGTGGAAGTCACGCTGTCCAAGGTCCGGCGCGAGCGGCTCGGCCACATTGAGCTCGCTTCGCCCTGCTCGCACGTTTGGTTTTTCAAGGGCCTGCCATCGCGCATCGGCCACCTGCTGGATATCTCGCTGCGCGACCTCGAAGCCGTTCTGTACTTCGAGAGCTACGTCGTGGTCGACCCAGGCGACGCGCCCGTGAAGGAGCGCGAGATCATCAAGGACGAAACCAAGTTCCGCGAGCTCGACACCCAGTATCGCCCCAGCGGCTTTAAAGGCATGATGGGCGCGGAAGCGATCAAAGAACTGCTCAAGCGCGTCGAGATCCAGGAGCTTTCTATCGAACTGCGCGAGCGCATGAAGACGGAAACCTCGCTCCAGAAGCGGCTCAAGTACTCAAAGCGGTTGAAAGTCGTGGAGGCGTTCCGCAAGTCGGGCAACAAGCCGCAGTGGATGATCCTGGACGTAATTCCGGTGATCCCGCCTGAGCTGCGCCCACTCGTCCCGCTCGACGGCGGCCGCTTCGCGACCTCCGACCTGAACGACCTGTACCGGCGCGTGATCAATCGCAACAACCGCCTCAAGAAGCTCATGGACCTCCATGCGCCTGAGGTGATTGTGCGCAATGAAAAGCGCATGCTCCAGGAAGCTGTGGACGCGCTGTTCGACAACGGCCGCCGCGGACGCGTGCTGCGTGGGGCGAACAATCGTCCGCTCAAGTCGCTGTCCGACACCCTCAAAGGCAAGCAGGGGCGGTTCCGCCAGAACCTGCTGGGCAAGCGCGTGGACTACTCGGGCCGTTCTGTGATCGTCGTCGGTCCGGAGCTGAAGCTGCACCAGTGCGGGCTGCCGAAGAAGATGGCGCTTGAGCTGTTCAAGCCCTTTATCTACCATCGTTTGGAGCAGACCGGGCACTGCACCACCATCAAGCAGGCCAAGGAGATGGTGGAGATGCAGGAGCCAGTGGTTTGGGACATCCTGGAAGAGGTCATCAAGGACCACCCGGTGCTCTTGAACCGCGCCCCCACGCTGCATCGCCTGGGTATTCAGGCGTTTGAGCCGGTGCTGGTGGAAGGCAAGGCGATCAAGATCCACCCGCTGGTTTGCACGGCGTTCAACGCGGACTTTGACGGCGACCAGATGGCCGTGCACATCCCGCTGTCGCCTGAGGCGCAGGTTGAGGCGTCGGTGCTGATGCTCGCGTCGCACAACATCCTCTCGCCGGCGTCGGGCCAGCCGATTACCGTGCCGACGCAGGACATGGTGCTGGGCCTGTACTACCTGACGAAAGCCGGCAAGGGAACCCGTGGCGAAGGCCGTGTATTTGCGAACACAGACGAGGTGCTGATGGCGCTGGAGGCGAAGGAGGTCGAAACGCTGACCCCGATCCGCCTGCGCTATACGGGCCGCGTGCTCGATCTGACGACTGCGTACGACGACCAGGACCTGACCCACACGGAGCCGGTGCAGTACGACCGGCAGTTTATCTCGACCACCGTGGGCCGCTCGATCCTAAACGACGCGCTGGCGGACGGCATGCCGTACATCAACGGCCTGCTCAAGAAGAAGGGCATTGGGCAGCTGGTGAACTACTGCTACCTGAACCTGGGCCTGGAAACCACGGTCAAGATGTTGGACCGGATCAAGGATCTGGGCTTCCAGTACGCGACCCGCTCGGGGCTTTCGGTGGGTCTGGACGATATGGTTATCCCGGATTCGAAGTACCCGGTGGTGCGCGAGGCAGAGCAGCAGGTGGTCGCGGTCACGCAGCAGTATCTGGACGGCGCGATCACCAACGGCGAACGTAATAACAAGGTCATTCAGCTGTGGTCGTCGGTGACGGAAAAGGTCGCCGATGAGATGTTCGATAACATGAAGAACGCGGACAAGGCCGGCGCCATGAACCCGATCTACGTGATGGCCGACTCCGGCGCCCGCGGTTCGAAGCAGCAGATTCGCCAGCTTTCGGGCATGCGCGGATTGATGGCCAAGCCTTCGGGCGAGATCATCGAAACGCCCATCACGGCGAACTTCCGTGAAGGCCTGACGGTGCTGCAGTACTTCATCTCGACCCACGGCGCGCGCAAGGGCCTGGCCGACACGGCGCTCAAGACCGCGGACTCAGGCTACCTGACCCGCCGCCTGGTGGACGTGGCGCAGGACGTGATCGTTTCCGAGCTCGACTGCGGCACCTCCGACGGCATTTACGTGATGCCGATCATCGAGTCCGGCGAGATCATCGAGCCGCTGCGCGACCGCATCATCGGGCGCGTGTCGCTCGAGCGCATCAAGGACTTCGAGGGCAACGCGATCGTCGAGGTCAACCAGGAGATCTCAGAAGATCTGGCGTCCGCGATCCAGGCCTCGGGAATCGAGCGCGTGAAGATTCGCTCGGTGCTCACCTGCGAATCGAAGCGCGGCGTGTGCATCAACTGCTACGGGCGCAACCTGGCCTCGGGCCGCATGGTGGAGCTCGGCGAGGCTGTGGGCGTCATCGCCGCGCAGTCCATCGGCGAGCCGGGCACGCAGCTGACCATGCGGACCTTCCACATCGGCGGCACGGCTTCGCGCGTCAATGAGCAGTCGAAGCTGGACGCGAAGAATAACGGCACCGTCCGGTTCATCAACGTGGTTTCGGTCCGCTCGAAGTCGGGCGACACCGTGGCCATGAACCGGTCTGGTTCGGTCGCGATCATCGACGACCGCGGGAGAGAGAAGGAGCGCTACCAGATCGTGTACGGCGCGAAGCTCAAGGTGATCGAGGGCCAGCAGGTCGAGCTCGGGCAGGAACTTGCCGAGTGGGATCCTTACACCTTCGCGATCCTGACGGAAGTCGGCGGAACGGTTCTGTTCAAGGACTTGCAGGAGGGCATTACGCTGAACGACGAAGTGGACGAGGTCACGGGGCTTTCGCGGCTCGTGGTTGCGGACGCGCCGGATGAAAAGCGCCAGCCCGCGATCCTGATCAAGGCCGAAGGCATCAAGGACAAGCGCTACCTGATGCCGAGCCGCGCTCACCTGATGGTGCAGGACGGCGAGGAGGTTTTCCCGGGCGACATCCTGGCGAAGATCCCGCGCGAAACCACCCGCACCAAGGACATCACCGGCGGTTTGCCGCGCGTGGTGGAGCTGTTTGAGGCCCGCAAGCCTCGCGAAACGGCCATCATCTCGGAGATCGAAGGCACGGTCCGGTTCGGCGAAGTGGCCAAGGGGCAGCGCAAGATCTACGTCACGGCGGACAACGGGGAAGAGAAGGAATACTCCGTCCCGCGCGGCGTCCACGTCAACGTGCAGGAGGGTGAAAAGCTGCGCGCAGGCGATCCACTGATGGATGGCCCCTTGAACCCGCACGACATCCTCGCGGTACTGGGCGAGAATGCGCTGCAGGCGTTTCTGGTGAACGAAATCCAGGAAGTGTACCGCTTGCAGGGCGTCACCATATCGGACAAGCACATCGAGACTATCGTTCGGCAGATGCTGCGCTGGGTCAAGATCGACGAGGTGGGCGACTCGAATTTCCTGCTCGAGCAGCAGGTGGACCGGTTCCGCTTCCGCCTGGAAAACGAGCGGGTGCTGAACGAAAGCGGCCGTCCGGCGACGGGCAAGCCGCTGCTGCTCGGCATCACTAAGGCGTCGCTCTCGACCGACAGCTTTATCTCGGCCGCAAGCTTCCAGGAGACCACGCGTGTGCTGACGGAGGCGTCCATCAACGGCGCCATCGACAACCTCCGCGGCCTCAAGGAAAACGTCATCGTAGGCCGCTTGATTCCCGCGGGCACGGGCATGGAATACTACCGCAACATCCAGCTCTCCCCCGAGCTCGAAGAAGCGGCAGAGCGCGTGCAGCAGGAGGTCCAGGCGCAGCATGAGGCTGAGGAGCGCGAGCTCGAGATCATGCGGCAAGAGGGTGAGGCCGAGGAGCTGGCTGCCTCGGAGTAAGGACTGGCCGTCCAGGCGACGGG
>CAXTRW010000068.1:0-13641 GCA_964246765.1 uncultured Acidobacteriaceae bacterium
AAGAGCGCGGCGTCGAGCTGGCCGCCGGGCCGGAACCGCTTCATGTGCAGGTAGATCAGGATGACGAGCGTGAATGCGAAGCTGGCCGAGGGCAGCCGGGCGGACCAGTCATGGACGCCGAACTCCTTGAAGGAGAGCATGGCGCGCCAGTAGTATAGGGCCGGTTTTTCGAGCCAGGGCTTGCCGTACAGAATGGGCGTGACGTAGTCGTGACGGGCGAGCATTTCACGGGCCACTTGCGCGTAGCGTGGCTCGTCGGCACCTACCAGACCCAGGCCGGCACCCCCGAAAATCGGCACCAGGCCGTAGAGGAACAGGAACGCCGTCAGGACCACAAGCGTGAACAGCTCGCGCGCCGTGGTAGGCTGCCAGAATCGTTCCTGCCAGGAAGAAGGCCGGGTCACGGTCACGCTCTTTTTGGAGTCGGCAGTCTGCTTCACGTCGGTGTAGCAGCCATGAAACAGGATCCCCGCTCGCGGAAAGGCTGTGCAGCTGCTGCGTCTCAGGCTAACAGACCTTTACTCCACGTTTGACGACTCCGTTACGGGGGCAACCGGCTGCGCGGGCGGATACTTGTTGCGCTTGCGTGAACGTGTGAGCAGCTGGTCGATGCGGCCGGCCATACGTTCGGAGCGGTCCGCGTGAAACTGAAGGTCGGGCACATGGCGCTTGCCCATCCGGTCCTTGAGCTCAGCCCGGATCCATCCGCGCGCCGCCATCAGGCCCTCCACTGTGCTGCTTTCGGCCTCCGGGCCGCCGTCCACCTGCACGTATACCTCGGCCGACTTGCCGCCCGGGTTCAGCAGCACCTGCGTGACGTGCGCCGAACTGATCCGGGGGTCGGATAGGTCGCCCAGGATCATGGCGTCGATCTCCTCGCGAACCGTCTCGGCCACCCGGTCCTGGTGGTATTTGCGCGCGCGTTGTTCGGGCATCGAAGCTCCTCTGGTCCAGTGCGTTGGCGGGGATGAACTTTGTTTGACGTCTAAGCGACCTCGCCGGGAGCGTGCGCGCGCGCTTTGTCCTCCAGGCGGCTCAGTCGCTCGTTGACGATATTGAAGTTGATCGGAGTCGAGAACTGGGTCATGATCGCAGCCTGGTTTCCTTCATGGTCTTTTCCAGCCTTTCGAAGCGGGCATCTACGGCATTAAAGCGGATGTCGACAGCGGTGAAGCGGGCGTCCACTGCCTCGAAGCGGGCGTCCGTTTTCGCTTCCAGAGTCTCGAATCGGGTATTCATATTGGTTTCCAAGGCATCGATGCGCGTGTCCAGCCGCTTCTCGACCGCGTCCAAACGAGCATTGACCGTTTCGATCCGGGCAGTTCCACGCCCTTCCGCGGCATCGACGCGCAGTCCGAACTGCTTTTCCAGCGCATCGACCCAAACGGCCACAGCCCGCAGCTCCGGCGCAAGCAGGTCTTGAATCCTGACCCCTTCCGCCGCGCCTGCCAGATCCCGATCGCTCATCATCAGTCCTCTCGCGCTTCTAGTCTACAAACTCCGTCCAGCTGTCCGTAATCTCCGCGCTTAACTCCATAGCAATGCGTTCCGCCGCCGCCTCCACCTGCCGCAACTGGCCTTCGAGGTAATCCCGCGAGTTGGAGACGGCCGCGATCCCAATCACGGCCGACTGCCAGGTAACCGCTTCGTCAAGTTCGGCCACGGACACGTTGAAACCGTGGCGCAGCTTGTCTTTCAAGCTGCGCACCACCTGGCGGCGGTCTTTGAGCGAGTGTGCGTGCTCGATATGAAGCTGCAGAGTCAGGGTCGCGACAGGCATATAAAAGGGAGAGCACGGACGCCCCTCCCTCTGAGCATAAGCCGGACTGGCCGAAACACGCCGGTCACTTTCGTCGTGTGAGGGGCTACTGAGCCCGCTTCACTTCCGCTTCGATGTCGGTCCATTCGTTGTCCGCGAGCTTGAATCCCGCAGCCGCCGTGTTTTCCTCCAGGTGTTTGACCGACGAAGTGCCTGGGATCGGCAGCATGACCGGCGAGCGGTGCAGCAGCCAGGCCAGAGCCAACTGCGCGACCGTGGCGCCGTGGCGTTTGGCCGCTTGATCAAGCGGGCCGCCTTCCTTCGCCAGCTTGCCGGCCGCCACTGGAAACCAAGGTATAAACGCGATTCCGTGCTTTTCGCAGAACTGGAGCGTGTCCTCATGCTGGCGGTCGCCGATGTTGTACTGGTTTTGCACGCTCACGACGGGGAGGATTTTCTGCGCCTGCTCGATTTCGTGAGGTTTTACTTCCGATAGTCCAAAATGGCGAATCTTGCCCTGCTGTTGTAGCTTCGCGATCGGCTCCAGCGATTGTTCCACCGGCACCTTGGGGTCGATCCGGTGCAGTTGCCAGAGGTCGATGCGCTCGACCCTGAGGCGGCGCAAACTCAACTCGACCTGCTGGTGCAGGTACTCAGGGCGACCTACCGGGTGCCACTCGCCCGGGCCGGTGCGCGTGTTGCCTCCCTTGGTCGCGATTACGAGGTCGTTCGGGTAGGGGTGGAGAGCTTCGGCGATGAGCCGCTCAGAAGTTTCCGGCCCATAAGCGTCGGCGGTGTCGATCAGGTTGATTCCGAGCTCCACAACCCGCTTCAGGACGCGCCTCGCCTCCGACGGGTCTTTCGGTTCGCCCCAGACGCCTTCGCCGGTGATGCGCATGGCGCCGAAGCCGAGGCGATGGACCGAGAGGTCGCCGCCCAGCTTGAACGTGCCGCTCTCGGCCGCTTGAATGGTGGTGCTTGCAGGAGTACTTGTCGCGGTAGCCATGATTGGTAAGATGACGCGTCGCGGCGAACGGTTCACCTTGGCTCTCATGGCGACTCCGCGGCCCAGGGTGAAGCCGAAACGCGCGTTCCGTCCAGAAAAAAGTCCGACTCCCCGAGTGCATCGGTTCGAAATGTTTGGACATGCGCCGCTTCGAGCTTGTCGAGAGTAGCCGGGCGGGGCAGCCGGTACAGATTTCTGCGCCCTGCGGAGATGGCGCCGTATCGGGGAGTGAGCGCGGCCAGGAACTCCGGCGTGGTCGAGGTCAGGCTTCCGTGGTGACCTACCTTGAGCAGGTCCGTGTGCGGGAGTCCGGCGCTCACCATGGCCAGCTCCGCCGGCTTTTCCGCATCGCCTTCGAGCAATGCGGAGGTTTGCCCATATCGGAGACGCAGCACGAGCGAATTGTTATTGGCTTCTTTGGGATTGGGCACAAAGTCGCGTGAAGGCCACATTGTTTGTACGCGCGTGGCGTCGCCCAGCATCCACGCGTCGCCTGCCCGGTGCTGCCTCACCGGAATATCCTGGGCAGCCGCCTGGCGCAGCAGCGCTGTGTACTTCGCGGTCGGAGGGTTGTTGCCGACGAGGAGAACGCGGGGTTTAAAGTTGGCCATGACCGCGGACATGCCCTGGATATGGTCCATATCGGTATGGGTGATGGCGATGGCGTCGAGGCGCTGGATGCCGCGCGCCCAAAGCGCCGGGGAAACCACCTCTTCGCCGATGTCGAACTTGCTGTCCGGCGGCGCGCCGACGAGTCCGCCCGCGTCGACCAGCATGGTTTTTCCGTCGGGCGTGACGACCAGGATGGCGTCGCCCTGGCCAACGTCAATGGCTGAAATTTCGAGTACGCCCGGGTGATGGCGCACCGGTTGCGGCCCGACCACCAGCACCGCCGCGCCGCCCAGCAGGGCGATGGCGGCCGGAGCGGACCAGCGCCCGGCCCGGCGCAGCAGCGCGACCGCGGCCGCGATCAGCAGCACCCAGGCAAAGACGCGCGGCGTGGGTGGCGCGGGCAGGCGATAGTCGCCGAACGGCAGGCTCGCGAAGCCGTCCACGATCGCGGAAACTACGTGCAACAGGGCTGCGGTGACAGCTGCAGGCACGACCGCCAGAGCGGGCGCGAGGAGCAGGGTTGCGAAACACACCATCGCCGCCGGTAGCAGAAAACCCAGAAACGGAATGACGAGGAAGTTGACCGGGAGACCGAGCACGGTGATTCGGTGGAAATAGATCGCCATGGGCAGCGCCATAACGAGCTCGACGACAACGGATACGAGCATCAGCTCCAGCGCACGCAGGGCAAAGCCCAGGCATGCCGGCAGGCCGCGCGTTGCAAGCCACCTGCCCGTGAGCGGACCGAGATGCCGGGCGAGCAAACGCAGCGAAACGCGCCATTGCGCAACGCGTGGAGGGATGGCAGCGTCGATCGCGGGATTCCACAGATCGCGCAAGCCGTGGAGGTACGGCCCGAACGTTCGCTCGGCAAGTGGTGCGGCCAGGCCGCCGATCGCGACCACGGTGAGCAGGGTCATTTGGAGGCTCGAGGCGGCCAGTGCGCGCGGGCTCGCGGCCATTAAAAGCAGCGCAGCCAGCCCGAGGGCCTGCAGAGCGTGTCGCTCCCGAAACAAGAGCCGGCCCACCAGAAACAGCGTCACCATCCAAAAAGACCGCTGCACCGGCTCGCCGTAGCCGGTAAACAAAGCGTATGCGAAGGAAAGAGCGATGGTGAGCGCAGTCCCGGCAACCCGCGGCAGGCGCAATTTGCGGGTGGCAAGCAGGACCACGCCCGAGAAGATCGCCAAGTGCATGCCCGAGACCACCAGCAGGTGAAACGAACCGGTCCGCTCAAAGCCCGTGCGGGTTTGCCGATGAAGGTAGCTGCGGTCGCCCGTGAGCATCGCGGTCAGCATGCTCGCGTCGTCCTCGGAAAGCTGCAGGAATTGCGGCAAGCGCTGTGGGGACGGCATTTGCGCGAGCGTCATCACCCGCTGGCTTGCCACGCCCTGCCAGCGGTGCAGCTCGCAGGCAAACCCGGGCGGTCCCGCGCCCAGTACACGAACCTGCGCCGCCTTGGTTGAGCCGAGAGCGCCCACACCCTGGCCGCGCATGTATTCTCCGGCGTCCCAAACGCCGGGATCGAGATAACGGCTCTCGGCTCGCGGCGCGAGCGTCGCCTCCACCCGCGTGCCGCACAGCAGGGGAGGCAAAGCGTCGTGCTCGCCCGTGTAGACAGTCAGCCGAAGTCCGCCGTTTAAGGGCATTTCGCGTCCGTCCGCCGCTCGGTAGCCGTGGAGGCGAAGATCGAGCCGCTGGGCCATTGCGTCGCGGGCCTTGCGCCGGAAGAAGTCCGTGTAGGTTGAGCGGTGCGGTGGTTCGACGCGCACGATTTCGCCGCGGAACGTCTGCTGCTCGCCCGCGGAGGCCAGCAGAGCCAGCTCGTGCTGCGGGTCGACCGGCGGCTCGAGCTCGCTCGCGAGGCAGCCCAACACAAGAAACAACGCCGCCAGCCCGGGCAGCAGCATGCGCGGCGCTCGGAAGGCGGACAGCACGGCAAGTGCCATCGACAGGAGCGCCCCCAGCAGCAGAAAAGCCGGCGAAAACCAGCGCAGCCCAGCCCCGGCCACACCCAACGCGAACGCGCATGCCGGCAGCAGCGCCGGGGCCGCCGTGAACGCAAGCGTCCGGGTGCCGCGCCGCGCCTCAGTCTTGAGCGTGGCGGAGGAAAGTGCGTGCGATATGGAAGCCGTGGCAGCCATGAGATCCGCGATCCCGTGGGCAACTTCTACCTGCGTCGCAGCTTCGCCACCGTTTCCATATGAAACGTTTGCGGGAACATGTCGACGAGGTCGAGCCCGGTGATCGCATATCCAGCATCGACCAGAACACGAAGATCGCGAGCCAACGTAGCCGGATCGCACGAAACGTAAGTAACGTGTTCCGGCCCGATTTGGGAAAGCAGCGCGCTCGCTTCCCGGCCCAGCCCCGCCCGCGGAGGGTCAAGCAGCCCGCAATCCGGCTTTTCGCGCGAAGCCCCGCGAAGAAACGCCAGGGTGCTGCTTTCGACGGCGCGGTAACCGCTTTCGGGGAGATTGCGCCGCAAATCGTCGCTTGAAAACGGCGCGCCCTCGACAGCGACGACCCGATCAAAGCTGCGGCCGAGCACTCGCGCGAACAGCCCCACGCCCGCGAACAGATCCCAGGCAAGCCGGCCGGCCCCGCCCTCCGTTGCCAGAGCGAGCAGGGTTTCAACCAGAAAGCGGTTGCCCTGAAAAAACGACCCCAGGCTGACCCGATAGGTTTCCGCCCTCACGCGGTAAGGGAGCCGCGGCTCGCCCCATCGCGCGAGCACCCGGCCCGAGGCGGCTTCGCCTTCGGGCTCGTCGGCCAGCTCCGGTTTCGGGGCGCGCCCGCGGCGGCCGCCTCGCACGGGGTTCCCAGGGGCGAACAAACCCGCGCCTCGCAGCTGCGGCAGAGACTGCTTGAGCGACGCGCAGAGCCGTTCAAAACTCCCGGGCTCAACTCCACCCGCGGACCGCAGCGCGAAGGAAAGCAGCAGCGCAGAGCCGTCCGCATCGGTGAACAGCTCGACCTCAGAGCACCACCGGCCTGCATCGTGCGCGGGCAGCCCCATCTGACAGGCCCGCAGCGCGGTTTGCAGCAGCGGGGCCGCAATTGGGCAAGCCTCGACTGGCAAGAGCGTGTGCGAGCCGCGCCGCGTATACGCAAGCGCGTGCGTGTGGGGGTCCACGTGCAAGCGGATGCGGTTGCGATAGCCCCAGGGCTCGCCCGCGTGGGTGGTGACGGACGGCAGGTCTCGGAGCCCGGCGCGGGCCAGCGTTTCTTCCAGAATGGCCCGCTTCATCGCGAGCTGCGCCGGGTAGGCGGCGTGCTGGTACTGGCAGCCGCCGCACGCGCCGTAGTAGGGGCAGGGCGCGGCGACCCGCTCGGGCGCGGGCGCGAGCACTTTGAGCAGTTCCGCCTCAGCAAAGCTGCCCTTGTCGCGGCGGATCGCGGCTTCCACCTCTTCGCCCGGCAGCGTGAGCGGCACAAACACAGCCTTGCCGTCGGCTCGCGCCAAGCCCGCGCCGCCGTATACCGGTTTGTCGCTCCGAACTCTCACCCGTCGTTCCGCATGTAAAACAAGCTGAACCGGGGCACGGCGTATTTCTCAAGCAAACGCCGTTCCAGGAACTGCCGCTCAATCTGCCGGATTTGCAGGGCCTGCATGCGGCTGCGATACGGGGCGATTTCGCGCGCGGCTTGTGCTCGCAGCCCTTCCAGCTCGCTCTCGGGCAGGGTTGCCAGCAACATCGCCAGGAGTTTTTCTTCCAGCGCGCGCAGGGAGCTTTCCAGCGTTTCCGCGTCAGGCGCGGACGCCTCGGCCTCCACGGCCAGAACCTCCAAGCGAGCCCCAGTGTCGCGCACCAGGGCAGCTGCTTCCGGGGGAATCCCTGATGCCGCGCGCAGCTGCTCGCCGCAGTCGCGCAGATGCGCCGCAATGCGGTTGCCTTCAAACCCGCCGTCGGGCGCCGCCGTCGGTTGTGCCGCGCCCACGGAGGCTTCGCGCATCTGCTCGGCGGCTTCCATGACGGCCTGCGCGCACCAGGCCAGGCCGTTGATGCGGCGGGCGCGGCCCTTTGCTTTTTTCGCTTCGTGTTTGTCGAAAGCCGCATCGATGCCGCGCAGCACCGCTTCCAAAGGCACCTCCGCATCCTGCCAGGCCTCGATCAGCGCCCAGTCCAGTGTGGACAGCATCAAGAGAGAACCGCGCCTTTGCTGAAAGCGCTCCTCGATCTCGGTGAAGTAGTTGAAGTAGTTCCGCAACCGCGCTCAGCCTCCCGTGTTGCGCTCGTAAATCAAGCGCAGCCCTTCGAGCGTGAGCATCTCGTCCACTTCCGTGATGAACCGCGACTCAGGCGCGATCAGCCCCGCGAGCCCCCCGGTGGCAAGGACCGTAGGTGTAGCGTCAAGCTCCGCGATCATTCGCTGCAAAATGCCATCTACCAGCCCCAGGTAGCCCCAGAACATCCCGCTCTGCAGGTTGGTGACCGTGTTTGTGCCGATGGCCTTTGCGGGCCGCCGCAGCTCGACCCGGCCCAGGCGCGCAGCGCGGGAAAACAGCGCGTCGGCCGAGATGCCGAGCCCCGGCGCGATGGCGCCCCCTAGGAACTCGCCCCGCGGCGACACCACGTCAAAGGTGGTTGCGGTTCCGAAGTCGACGACGATGCACGCGCGGCCGATGCGCGCAAACGCGGCGACGCAGTTCACCACGCGGTCCGCGCCCACCTCCGTTGGCGAGTCGACCAGCAAGGGCATCCCGGCGTGGACCGCCGGCTCGACCAGCAGCGGCGCGCAGCCGAAATACTGCTCGGCCACCTGGCGCAGGGTCGAGTCTAAAGGCGGCACGACCGACGAGATCACAACCGCGGCGACCGAGCGCGATGCGAGCCCGCGCATGGCGAACAGGTTCAGGAACAGAATGCCGTACTCGTCCACGGTTTGGGCCTTGTGCGTGGCGACGCGCCATTGCGCCAGCAGCTTGCCGTCGGCCCCGAACAGCCCCAGCACCGTATTCGTGTTGCCGACGTCCAGGCACAAAAGCATTCCGCTCACTCCCGCTCCCGTACCGCGCCGGAGAGCACCGTGCGCAGCTCGCCCGCATCGGTGCGCACACGCAGGAAGCCGCGCGCGTCCAGCCCTTCGGTGATGCCGCTGAAGGGGCTCTCCTCGCCCACGGTCACACGCTTGCCGCGCACCCAAGTGGAGCCCGCTTCCAAACGCGCCGGCAGCTGCCTTTGCGCTTCCGCCGCGTGGGGGCCAGTGAGAGGAGCGATTTCCGCGTCCAGCGCCCGCAAAAGCGCCAGCAGCAAGCCTTGCCGGGTCACCGCGACGTCCGGCGCTTCCAGTGCAAGCGAGGTTGCGCGCAGCTCCGGCGGAAACTCTCGCTGATGCATGTTGATGCCGATGCCGATCACCACGAAGCGTACCCGGGTCGCCTCGGCCTGCATTTCCGTGAGCACGCCGCCTAACTTGCGGCTGCCGACGAGCAGATCGTTGGGCCAGCGCAGGTCAGACCGGATCCCTGAGACCGCGTGCATCGCCGTCTGGGCAGCCAGCCCCGCCGCCAACGAGAGCCGCAGGGCGTCGCCCGGGGCTAGGGCGGGCCGCAGCAGCACGCTCACGTACAGTCCGCTGCCGGCGGGCGAGCTCCACCCGTGCGCTCCACGTCCTCGGCCCGCGGTTTGCGCGTCGGCCAGGTACACGCTCCCGTGCGGCGCGCCCTCGGAGCCCGCCTGCATGGCGTGGGTATTGGTCGAGCCGATCTCGGCGAAATGCTCGATGCGCCCCGCAAATGGTGTTCCGGAAAGCGCCGCGGCCAGCTCCGACAGATGATAATCGTCGCTCAATGGCCCTCGGCCACGATGCGCATGCTGATGTCGGCTGCCACGGCCGAGTGGGTCAGCGCGCCCACGGAGATGTAGTTCGGGCCCGCCTCCGCATACGCCCGCACGGTCGCGAGATCGATGCCGCCCGAGGCCTCCACCGGCACGCCGCGCCCGCTCGCGCGCACCACCTCAACCGCGCGCCCGACCTCCTCGGGCGTCATGTTGTCGACCAGCAGCGACTCGGCCCCGTGCGCGAGCGCCTCGTCGAGTTCGGCAAACGTGCGCACCTCGATGTCGATCACCTGTCCCGGACGCCGCCGCTCGTGCGCGTTTTTGAGCGCGCTCGCGATGCCGCCGCCGAGGGCGATGTGGTTGTTCTTGATCAGAATGCCGTCGGAGAGATCGAGCCGGTGGTTTTCGCCGCCGCCGCAGGTCACCGCGTACTTGTCCAGCACGCGCAGCCCGGGCACGGTCTTGCGGGTGTCGATCACGGTCGCGCCCGTCCCCGCGACCGCGTCCGCGTAGCGCCGGGTCTGCGTGGCGATGCCGCTCATGCGCTGCAGCAGGTTCAGCACCACGCGCTCGGTCGAGAGCAGCGTACGCGCGCTGGTGCGGATGACCGCCAGCGGCTGCCCTTTTTTCACGCGGACGCCGTCGAAAATTTCCGGGTGGCTCACCACGTCGAAGCTCTTCTGGTCACGGCCTTCCATGCGCGCAAACGCCGCGAGCACCCGCGGGATCACGCCCAGGCCCGCGACCACGCAGTCCTGCTTCGCGACCACCGTCCCCGTGCCGCGCAGGGCGGCGTCGATGGTAATGAGCGTAGTCTGGTCGTCGGTGGCCTTGTCCTCGGCCAGCGCCTGCTCCACGATCGCGTCTACCCGTCTTGATTTCCAGTCCATTGGGGCCGCCAATTCTACTGGGGCGATTTCTGTTCTTTTTCGCTGACCTTGCGCGAGAGCACAGCAATGCGCTCCTCCGCATCCGCAAGCCGGACGGTAAGGAGAAGCTCGCGCTTGGCCTGTTCGATGGCTTCCTTCATGCGCCCTTCCACGGCGTGCAGCTCGTTCCGCAACTCGTCCCGTATGCCGGTCATGTCGCCGCTCATGGTTTCCAGGCGCTTGTCGATCGCCTCCAGCCACACGGCGATTCCGCGCAGCTCCGGCGCGAGGAAATCCTGAAGCGCCCTGCGGACGGTTTCCAGATTGCTCACAATTTCCTTCATGGCTCCAGTTTAGCTCCTGCGCGGCCCCAGCGCGTCCAGCGCCGCCCGCGCTTTTGCGATCAGGTCGACTAACTCCCCGGCGCGCCGGCGAATGCCCTCCACCACGGGCCCGGGCGCTTTGGCGAGAAAAGCCTCATTCCCCAGCTGCCGCTCCGCGTTCGCCTGCTCTTTTTCCAGCCGCGCGAGCTCCTTCGTGAGCCGCTCGGTCTCCGCCGCCGCGTTCACCTGCTTCTCGTACACAACCTGCGCGTCGAAAAGGGGCGTGGATCGCGTTCCTGGCCCTTGCAGTTCATGCTGCACAAAAGTGAGAAATGAGATCCGCCCCCGGCGCTCGACAAAGGCGGCTTCTTCCCGCAGCACTTTCGCAAACCCGTCCGAGGTCCGCACGAGGACCGGAACCCGATCCTTCTCTTCCACCCCGCGCTCTTTCCGGATAGACATTACCGTTGAAACGAACTCCTGCAGGTCGGCTACTTCAGCAGCCACACCGGCCTGAATTTGAAATGGTTCTTTATCTGCCGGATACTCCGCCAAGGCAATCGACTTACACGGGGGCGCGCCGTTATATAGGTTATGCCAAAGCTCTTCCGTGATGAAAGGCATAAACGGCGACAGAAGCCGGAGCGAACTCTCAAAGGTCGCTATCAGAGTCCGGAGTGATTTCTCCGCTTCCCGCTTGTCTGTTTCAAGCAGCGCTTCCAACCGTATCTTGACGGCTTCCAAATAGAAGTCGCAAAAGTCTGTCCAGAAATAGGAATAAACCAGGTTCGCGGCATTATCGAAACGGTAGTTTTCCAAGGCCTGCCGAATGCTGGATGGGAACTCTTCTCCATTTACCTGGGCTGGCTGCTTACTAAGCGGATTGCTTGCAAAACTCCCGAGCTGCGAACGTATATAGCGTCCTTCGCGTGTATCGGACTGTTCCCCCGTGTGCAGCGTTGCTGCTTCAACAGTAATGCCCGCTTCGGCTGCGCGGCTGCGCTGCATGGAAATAAATCGCGCAGCGTTCCATATCTTATTCGCAAACGCCCGATACCCATCCGTTCGCTGCTCGTTAAACGCAATATCCGTCCCCGGCGACGCCATCGACGCCAGCGTAAATCGCACCGCATCCGTCCCGTACCGCTTCACAATCGCAATCGGATCAACCACGTTGCCCTTGGTCTTCGACATCTTTTGCCGGTCGGCGTCGCGCACCAGCGCGTGGATGTACACCTCGCGGAACGGCACCGCCTCCGCAAGCGAGCGCCCCTCCTCCGGGGCCCCCATAAACCAGCAGCCGAACATGATCATCCGCGCCACCCAGAAAAACAGGATGTCGAAGCCGGTCACGAGCAGGGAAGTGGGATAAAACGCGGCCAAATCGGGTGTTTTGTCCGGCCAGCCGAAGACCGTGAACGGCAGCAGCCCGGAGGAGAACCACGTATCCAGCACGTCGGTTTCCTGCGTCAGCGCCGCGCCGCCGCAGTGCGCGCAGGCCGAGGGCGTCTCGCGCGCTACGGTCGCCTCGCCGCACTTCCCGCAGAACCAAGCCGGAATCCGGTGCCCCCACCACAGTTGCCGCGAAAGGCACCAGTCGTGGATGTTCCTCATCCACTCCATGTACGTCTTGCGGTACTGGTCGGGGGTGAAGCGGATGTGGCCTTCCTCCACCGCCGCGATCGCCTTCTCTGCCAAGGGCGCGATGCGCAGAAACCACTGCGTCGAGAGCCGCGGCTCGATCACCGCGCCCGTCCGCTGGCTCAAGCCGATCGACATGGGGTGCTCCTTCACCTCGACCAGCAGCCCCGCCTCGCTCAGGTCCGCGACGATCCGCTCCCGCGCCGCATACCGGTCCAGCCCGTGGTACGGCGACCCCGGCAGGTCGATCCGCGCCGTCGCATCCATGATCGTGAGCTGCGCGAGGCCGTGCCGCTCGCCGATGGCGAAGTCGTTCGGGTCGTGCGCGGGCGTTACTTTCACGGCGCCCGTGCCGAACTCGGGATTCGCCCACTCGTCCGCGATTACCGGAATCTCACGGTCCACGCCAGAGGCCGCGGCGCTCAACGGCAGCGTCAACACCCGGCCCACCAGCGCCGCGTACCGCGCGTCGGACGGGTTCACCGCGACGGCCGCATCCCCAAGCATCGTCTCCGGCCGCGTCGTCGCGATCACCACCGCGCCCGAGCCGTCCGCCAGCGGGTAGCGCACGTGGTACAGCTTGCCCACCCGCTCTTCGTGCGTCACTTCCAGGTCCGAAACCGCCGTGCCCTGCACCGGATCCCAGTTCACGATGTAGTTGCCGCGATAGATCAGCCCCTGCTCGTGCAGCCGCACGAACGCCTCGCGCACCCCGCGCGAAAGCCCGTCATCCATGGTGAAGTACTCGCGCGACCAGTCGACGCTCACGCCCAGGCGCCGCATCTGGTCCAGGATGGCCCCGCCGTACTCTTCGCGCCACGCCCATACGCGCTCGGTAAATCGCTCGCGGCCCAAGCCCTCGCGTGACGAGCCCTCGCTCACCAGCTGTCGCTCGACCATCATCTGCGTTGCGATCCCCGCGTGGTCGGTCCCCGGAACCCACAGCGTTTTGTCGCCGCGCATGCGGTGCCACCGCGCCAGAATGTCCATCTCCGTCTGGTTGAGCATGTGGCCCATGTGCAGCCGGCCGGTCACGTTGGGCGGCGGCAGCAGCATGGTGAAGGCAGCACCGTCCCCGGTAGGCTTCCACAGATCTTCTTGGGCCCAGCGCGCTGCCCAGCGCTCTTCTATCGCGTCGGGATCATAGGTTTTCTGGAGTTCGTCAGGCATAGTCGTCAAAATCCACCATACACAAGAAAGGCCGCGATCCGATCGCGGCCTTTTCCATGCGGCAATGCCCACCCGTTTAGAACGGGTTCAGCTTATCGACACCCTTTTTCTTGTGGTGCTTGCTCGAGCTTTCATCGCTTGAGTCATAGGCGGGCTTGGGATGCTTTTTGCCCGGTTTACCGGTGCTGGTCCCGGTGGAAACCTGGGGCTGCCCGTTTGACTTCACGTCATTGATCTGGTCCGGCGCGGCCGCGGGTTTATCGACCGGAGGCAGCGGCGCGGGCGCGTTGGAGCCGCCCACGGGCGCGGCCAGTCCGTACACGCGGTCCGGGTTGGGCGCGGCATTGGCAGCCGGAGGCGCCAAGCTGTTGCCGCCCTCCGAGGGCGCGCCCACGGCCGAACCGCTCGGCGGGGGCGCCACGCGATTGTCGTTGCTCTCGGGCGTTCCACTGGCGCCCGGCGCGGCCGCCGGAGC
>CAXTRW010000069.1:0-13528 GCA_964246765.1 uncultured Acidobacteriaceae bacterium
TCGCCAATCTCACCCTCTCGCTGGCCAACGACCAAACCGGCGCGCTCACCGAGCGCCCGCTCGCCTTCCCGCTCCCACCGGACCCCAACACCCGCGCCCGCGTCGTGCTCCAAAAGCTGCTCGCGGAGTACACCGCCCAGCAATCGCCGCACCCGCTCCACGCTCTACCGCCGGGCGCGGAAAGCGTCGACGAGGTGTATCTTTCCCCCGCGCCCGGCGCGCGCGGACGGCTCGCCACCGTGGACCTCACCGGCAACTTCGTCCACCTGCATCCATCCGGCATCGAGCCTGAAACCCTAACCCTTCTGTCCATTATCGCCACCCTCCACGCCAACCTCCCGGAGGTCACTGAGGTCCGCTTCCTGGTCGACGGCGAGCCCCGTGCGACCCTGGCGGGCCACGCCGCGCTCGACCAGATCTACCTCGCCGGCCCCGGCCAAATCGCCCCGCGCGAAGCCTTCACGGTGCGCCCGTGAGCGGACCCACCATCGGCGTCTTCGACTCCGGCGTCGGCGGCCTCACCGTGCTTCGCGCGCTGCGGCAACGTCTGCCGGCCTCGCGCTACCTCTATATCGGCGATACAGCCCGGCTCCCCTACGGGTCGAAATCCCAGGCGACAGTCGCCCGCTACGCCGTTGAAAGCGCCCGCTTCCTCATCGGGCACGGCGCGCAATACCTGGTCATCGCCTGCAACACCGCCTCGGCCCTGGCCATGCCCGAGCTTTGCGCCGCCGCCGCGCCTGTCCCGGTGCTTGGCGTGATCGAAACCGGCGCCGACGCGGCCCGCGCGCACTCCCGGTCGGGCGACGTGTGCGTGCTCGCCACCGCCGCCACCGTCGCCAGCCACGCCTATGCCCGGGCCTGCCGCGCACGGGGTCTTCGCGCTCTTGAGAAGGCTTGTCCCCTTTTAGTCCCCCTGGTCGAGGAAGGCTGGACCGCCCACCCGGTCACCCGCGACGTTCTCCGCATCTACCTCGCCGAAGCCCACGCGGAAGCCCGCGCCGCCGATCTCCACCCCGACGCGCTGGTTCTGGGCTGCACCCACTATCCCCTGCTCCGCGCCGAGCTCGAAGTCCTCGCCCCGCCCGGCGCCGCCGTTATCGATTCCGCCCAGGTCACTGCCGACCAGGTATATCGCGCCCTCGGCCCGAATTCCCTATCCGGCGAGCCCCCACCTATCCGTTTTTTCGCCACCGACGGCCAAGACCGCTTCCGCGCCCTCGGCAGCCGCTTTCTCTCCGAACCCATCCCCGAAGTCGAGCTCATCGACCTCGGCGGTTAACAGTGCTCACTCGGACATTGGGGAACTAGGGGTGCCCCACGTCTCGCGTCAGAGACGTGGAGCACCCTGGGCGACAGCTCAGGACACGCTTCCGTCCGTTGCCAGGTGCCGAGCGCCAGTCCAACCGCGCACAGGCCTGCTATCCTTTTCCGTGGCCGCCGCTTTCAAGCGGCAAGGGTGAACAAGGAGTACGAATGTTGAATTTGGAAGGCCGCGTCGCGGTCGTCTTCGGCGTTGCCAACAAGCGATCCATCGCTTACTCGATCGCGCAAAAGCTCGCCGAAGCCGGCTGCACCCTTGCCGTCGGCTATCAGAACGAGCGCCTCAAGTCCGAAGCCGACGCCCTGGTTCAAGGCCTCCCCAACGCCACCGTGTTTCAGTGCGACGTCACCAGCGACGAGCAAATCGAGCGCTCCTTTGCCGAGCTCAAATCCCGCTACGGCACAATCCACACCCTGGTTCACTCCATCGCCTACGCCCCCGCCGATGCGCTCAAGAACGACTTCCTCGAAACCACCCGCGAAGGCTTCCGCGTGGCCCACGACATCAGCGTCTACTCGCTCATCGCCCTCACCCGCGCCGCCGCCCCGCTCATGACCGCGGGCGGCTCGGTGATGGCCCTCACCTACTACGGCTCGGAAAAGGTGTTCCCCAACTACAACGTGATGGGCGTCGCCAAGGCCGCGCTCGAGGCCACGGTCCGCTACCTCGCCGCCTCGCTCGGGCCCCGCGGCATTCGGGTCAACGCCATCTCCGCCGGGCCCATTAAGACCCTCGCCGCCCGCGGTATCGGCGATCTGTCCACTATGCTCAAGGGCCACGCCGAGCGCTCCCCGCTCCGCCGCAACGTTGAACAGTTCGAGGTCGCCGGGGCCGCCGTGTACCTGGCCTCCGATCTCGCCTCCGGCGTTACGGGCGAGATCACTTACGTCGACGCCGGCTACAACGTCATGGGGCTGTAACCTCTCCTAAGTATTAGTAAACAAGAACACGGCGCCCCACCTCTCGCGTCCGGGGTCCCGACGAGCGATGTTTGCTCGCTGGAGGGACTTAGACGTGGGTGCTCATGAGCGAAAACTCACCGCTGCGCGCCAACTCAACACCGGAAAGGACACCCCATGCCCGTCCACCAGTACAGCGTCCTTAAAGGAACCCCGCTCTCCGGCGCGATCAACAGCGCGTCCCGCCCGCACTACCTCATCGAGCTCGACGCGAACGGCACGCGGTGGCAGATCGCCGTCAACGTCGAATCCGACACCGGCCAGGGCTCCAGCGCCGAGGTTCTCTACAAAATCGACGAAAACTGGACCCCGCCCGACCAGGCCGCCCTTGAGGCCCTCCCGATTGGAGTCACCGTGCTCGCCGGTCGCGACGCGAACCCGGCGATCGACTATCTCCGCAGCCGCGCCAATGGGGCGCCGCTGGTCACCCGCGACGAGATGACCTCCCTTCCGCTCCCCGGCAAAACCGCATCGCAAAACCTGCAAAATGCGGTCGTCCAGTTCCTAAACCAGGCCATCGCCGACCGAAACGGGACCATCTACGCCTTCGGAGCCCAGTACACCTCCGGGCAAGGCATCCACGACATCCACATGAACCAGGGCAATCCGGCGGGAGATCACTCACAAGACAACGGCGTTTGGCAGGACGGTCTGCTGCTCTTTTCCATGCCCGACGCTTCCCAGTGGGCCGCCGCTTACATCGCGTTCCAGGAGCAAGTCTGGTCCACGGACACGAGCGGCAACGCGGCGTGAGAATGAGCGATGCACGGGACGGCTTCGCGCGCCGGTTTCGCAAAATAGGCGATTGCCGAAGCCCGTGAAGGAGTATTCTTTTCGCAAGGCGCGACCATGGCACTGGATTTGACGAACACGGGCGAGGAGCTGGGCGGTCTTCGAAAGATGCTTCAGGACTTGCTCGCGCCGGAGCTGGGTTCGGTCAAGACCATGCTTGACTCGCTCCACGAAGGCCAGCAGCAAATCCGGCAGGATATGCTGCAATTGCGCCAGGACATGCACGAAAGCCAGCAGCAGCTGCGCCAGGATATGCGCGAAAGCCAGCAGCAGCTGCGCCAGGACATGCGCGAAGCGCAGCAGCAACTGCGGGAGGACATGCAGCTGCAGCGCCAAGACATGAAGGAAGGCTTCGGCCTCGTCCGGGAAGAAATCAAACTGGCGGAAACCCGTTCCCTGCGCGCCATTGAGCTCAACTCGAACGAGCTGAAGGCGCTCATCAAGGCAAGCGACGCGGAGCGGCGCCTGGCCGAAGCCGAGCGGCGCAATACCGAGCTGGAGCGCCGCCTGGCTGAGTCCGGCAAGCATCAGCCTTTATCGGCTTAGGGCCGCTTTCCAGCATTCTGAGCCGATGACGAGCCTGCCCGCACTCCTGCTTTCGATCTCGATCACGGCAGCTCTCACGCAATCTGGACCGCCTCACCAGGAGCATTTTCTGGCCCACCACGCACACGGAAGCTTTACCGTACGGCTGCAACCGATTTCCTCCTCGGACGGCCTTCAACACATGTCCATCGACAAGGAAATCCACGGCGGCCTTGAAGGGACTTCAAAGGCGAAATGATCTCAGCCGGAAATCCGAAGACCGGCTCGGCCGGCTACGTCGCCATGGAGACCGTCACCGGCACGCTCGACGGGAAAAAGGGAAATTTCGCGCTGCAGCACTTCGCGACCATGGATAAAAGAGGGCACAATCTGCAAATTCTTGTGGTTCCCGGTTCGGGCACGGGCCAGCTGACCGGGATTGAAGGCACGTCCACCATCAACATTGCGAACGGCGATCATTCGTATGAATTTGTGTACACCGAGGCCGACGCCCAGCCCTGAATCAACGCAAAGTCACGGAAATTCTGCGCCGGTCGCCGCCCGCCGGCTCCATCACGATCTCGCCCGCGGCGCGCCTGCGGATCGACGCAAACTTCTCTCCCCACTCCACCAGCACGACCGCGTCGTCCTCCAGCAGTTCGTCGATCCCCAACGCCTCTACCTGCCGCTCGCTTTCCAGGCGGTACAGGTCCAGATGGTACAGATACACCGGCTTGCCGTCGCGCTCGCCTTCATACTCGTGCACAAGCGTAAAAGTCGGACTGGTGACCTCGTCGCGTTCGGCGGCGCCCAGGGCTTCCGCGATTCCTTTCACCAGCGTCGTCTTCCCCGCGCCGAGCGTTCCGGTCAGAATCAGCAGAACCGGCGGGTTTAGGGCTTGCACCAGCTCGCCCCCGATACGAATCGTGTCGGCCGCGTTTTCCGTCGTAAACTCCAGCTTGCGCGCCGCCGCTTCCTCGCTCATCTCGGCATCCCCTGCCACCAAACATACCCGTTTTTGTCGCGAGGGCGGAACCGAAATGCGCGCCACAAGCCGGCTAGAACATCGGTAACCAGCAGGGTGTGCTCGTCCTGCTCGCGCACGGCAAAATCGGCGGCGATACCGTGGAGGTACACCGCCGCTTCAACCGCTTCTTCCAGCTTTTCGGGGTATTGCGCGACGATCGCGGCGACCAGCCCGGTCAGCATATCGCCTGAGCCGCCCTTGGCTAGGCCGGGATTGCCGGAGGTGTTCACGGCGACCGCCCCGCCCGGATGCGCCACCAGCGTGCGCCAGCCTTTCAGCACCAGGGTGACGTTGTACTCGGCAGCGAACCGCCGCGCCAGGCCTAGCCGGTTTTTCTGCACGTCCGGAACCGACAGACCCGCCAGTCGCGCCATCTCGCCCGGGTGCGGCGTCAGCACGACCCGAACGTCTCGCCGGGGGCGGCTCCGCAGCCGGTCCATGTCTTTGGATAAGATATTAAGCGCGTCCGCGTCCAGCACCAGCGGGACCTCGGCTCGCTCCACCAGCGCGTGAACCAGGGCGGCGGCTTCGTCGCTCTCGCCCAGCCCCGGTCCGGCGGCGATAACCGTCTTCTTTTCGAGCAAATTGCCGAGTTTTTCGCCGAAAAACCGCGTATCCAGCTGCCCCTGCGCGTCCTCGGGCAGCGGCGTCGTCATCAGTTCCGGGGCAATCAGCGCGACGGTGTTCAGGACGGACGCCGGGATGGCCGCGGTCACGAGCCCCGAGCCCGCCCGCAGCGCCGCGAGCGAGGCCATCGAGGGCGCGCCCGCCTTGCCGGCACTGCCGGAGAAAAGCACCACATGGCCGTGCTTGCCTTTGTTGTCGTCCGCCTGTCGGGGCGCTTCTGTGACGCGCTTGGCTGAGCCGGTCCAGCGCAGGTTTTGTGCCGAAACGATCGTCTGCTCCGGCGACCCGATCTCCGCAACCACAATGGGCTTGGTCGCCGAACCGGTGAGATTTCCGAACGCATGCGCCGGCTTGGGGGCGGTAAAGGTCACGACCGCGTCGGCGCGCATGGCCCCGGGCTGCTCGTATTCCATCGAGTCCGCGTCCCAGCCCGAGGGCAGATCGACCGCGATGACCGGCGTCCGGATCGCAGCAATTTTGTCCCGCAAAAGCGCGGTGAGTCCCCGTAGCGGCGGCTTGAACCCGGTGCCCACAATGGCATCCACGACCAGCTCGGCGTTCGCGAAAAGCATTTCAACCGTGGGCTGCTGCAGGTCCGCTTCGGAAAGAAGCGCTGTCAGGGGCGGCTTGGGTTCCATCTGCAGGAACACCTCGGCCGGATCGCCTTTCAGGTCCGCCGCACGTCCCAGCAGCAGAATGTGGGTCGCGCGCCCGGCCCGCAGCAGCGCCGAGGCCGCGACCAGCCCGTCGCCGCCGTTGTTGCCAAGCCCGCAAATCACCACTGCGGCGCGCGCGGCCGGATACTGCTCAAGCACAAAGCGCGCGACCGCCCCACCCGCGTTGCGCATCAGCTGCCCGGAAGGCGTCCCGTGGTTCTCAGTCGTCGCGCGATCGGTTTCGCGCATTTCCGCCGCAGTCAAGACTTTCATCAGGCTCCTCAGCGCAAACAGAAGCGGCCCTGGAAGGCCGCCTGTTGTTTGTTTGAGATGCCGACTCTAGCGCGAAGCATTCCCCGCCATGGGGAGCCCGCTGGCCTCGCGGGAAGCGAAGTAGCTGTGGTCCCACAGGTCCTTATAGAAGACGCCCGTCAGCTCCGCCGCTTTAGGCCCGAAGGTGGGGCGACCCCCTTCGAGGAAGAACACCGTAACGATGCGCCCGTACTGCTGGGTATCGGCGTAGCTGGCGAACCAGCCGAAGCGGGTCCCGTTGTTGGAGCAGGTTCCGGTCTTGCCCAGCACGGGGAACTGGTTGAAGGAGGCCCGGAGAGAGCGCGCGGTGCCGTAGCTCGCGTCCACGGCGCCGGCCATTCCAGGCTGGATCTCGGGGATCAGATTCTTGATGTTCAGGTTCCGCTTTACCTTGGGCTGGAAGGAAGCGATTTGCTGTGCGGTGGTCGGGTGTTGCAGGTAGTACAGCGTGCCCCCGTTCGCGATGGCCGAAACCAGCGCGCCCAGCTGCAGAGGGGTCATGGAAACGCCCTCGCCGAAGGAGCACATGCGGCCCACGCCGCCCTTGGACTCCGGCAGCGGCTGCGATGGGTACACCCCGAGCTGTTCATTAGGGATGTCGTAACCAGCCAGCTCGCCCAAGCCAAATTGGTTAGCGTAATGGCGCACCTTTTCAAAGCCCATCCGCCGGCCGAGCTCCTCAAAGTAGGGGTTAATGGAGCGAGCGAGGGCGTAGGTCATGTTTACGGAGTAGTGGCCGCCCAGGTTCACGGGCGTATCTTTTGTGACAATGCCCTCGGATAAAGCAGCCAGAGCCACCGAAATCTTGATGGTCGAGCAGGGCTCGGCGCCGCTCGACAATGCGAGCTTCTGGTTGACCATGGCCAGGATGCGCCCGTTGTCCGGGTTGATCGCGACCACGGTGCCGTACATATTGCCCAGCGCATCGACCGCGGCCTGGCGCACGACCGGGTCTTCGCCAGTGGTGATGTCGCCTTGCGCCACGCTGGCATCGGTAAAGGAGTCCGCCGTGAACACTTCGCTAAAGCGGCGACGGCGGTGCACGATCACGTGCCGGAGGCGGCCGTTGCGCCCGCGCACCAGCCGGCTGGTGGTAAAGGATGCATAGCGAAGCTGACCCACAGCGCGGCGGCTGTGCTGGAGCGAGGCCAAGTGGCGTCTCGCCCGCGAGGACTCCTGCAGGCGTGCCGTGCGAGCGTGGTGGCGACGCGAGCTGGCCGAGGCGAAGCTGCTGAGCGGCAGCAGAAGCAGAGCGAACACCGCGAAAAGGCGCAAACAACGATTCATCGAAAAGCTCTCAAATCCGCCGCGGAGCTCGCCCGCTGCAAAGTCCGGCGTTGAAGCCGGAACAGAAGTGTTGTTCAGGTTTGCCGCTTGCGTACTGAGACGCCTGAATGGCGATTCGAGACCGCCATTTCCGTTCGGCAAACCTGAGCTTCATTGTGTGTACGTGTTGCACCCACTCTAGCAAACCTTTGCGCCTACGCAAGAAAAAGTGTGCCCCTCTAGTTACCTCCGCGTCGCAAGTAGGCCGGCACGTCCAATTCCTCCTCCGCCCTGGGCTCTCCTTCCCCACCCGCAGACGAGCGCGACGGTTCAGATGGGCGAATGTCTTTGAAGAACGAGTCACTGCCCCCCTCCCTGGGCAAAAAGATTTCCTGCTCTTCCAGCAGCGCCGTGTGCCGGACGGGCGCCGTCGTAAACCGCCCCTCGCTCTCCTCGAACTCGCTCGCGAACCGAGGCTTGCCCGTCGGGGGTGGAGAAGCCGGAGCAGGCTTCGGGGCCGAGTTCTGCACCAGCGCCGCCACCACTCCGTTGCGTTTTTCCGGGCCGTTTTGCCGGAAACCGGTCGCGATCACGGTGATCTTGACGTCATCGCCCATGGTCTCGTCGAGCACCGCACCGAAGATGATGTTCGCGTCCTCGTGAGCCGCGCTCTGGATCAGCGTGGAGGCCGCGTTGACCTCGCTCAACTTGAGGTTGGCGGAGCCGGAAATGTTGATCAGAATGCCTCGCGCGCCGTCGATCGCGCCGTCCTCGAGCAGCGGCGACGCCATGGCCGCCTGCGCCGCCGCGATAGCGCGGTTCTCGCCTCCGCGCTGCGCCGTGCCCATGACGGCATAGCCCATGCCGGACATGGTGGTCTTCACGTCCGCGAAGTCGCGGTTGATGATCCCCGGGATCGTGATGATATCCGAAATCCCTTGTACCCCCTGCCGCAAAACGTCGTCGGCCACACGAAACGACTCGAAAAACCCTGCATCCTGCGCCACGGCCAGCAGCTTTTCGTTCGGGATCACGATCATCGTGTCCACCGAGTCGAGCAGCTCCTGCATGCCGCGTTCGGCCTGCGCCATGCGGCGCTTGCCCTCAAACCCGAACGGCCGGGTGATGACCGCAACGGTCAGCGCGCCCATTTCGCTCGCCAGCGACGCGATCACCGGCGCCGCGCCCGTGCCCGTGCCGCCCCCCATTCCGGCGGTTACAAACACCATATCGGCGCCTTCCAGCGCTTCGATAATTTTTTCCGAATCTTCAAGCGCCGCCCGACGGCCTACGTCCGGGTTCGCGCCCGCGCCCAAACCGCTCGTCAGCTTGACGCCCAACTGCAGCTTCACGGGCGCAGCCGACAGCTGCAGCGCCTGCACGTCGGTGTTGGCCGCGATAAACTCGACGCCCTCCACCCGCGCCGCGATCATCCGGTTTACCGCGTTGCCGCCGCCGCCGCCCACGCCGATCACCTTGATCTTGGCGCCCGCGGGCACCTCATCGTGATACTGAATCCGCATCTCTTCCCCTTGATTCATGCCCTGCCCTCTCCCTATAACCTAACCCGATTTCTTAAATACTTCCCGCAAACATTGATCGCAACTTGGCCCGCAGGGACCCTTCCTCCCGGGCCCGCATGGTTCCGGTCCGGTGCGCATACAGCATCAGCCCTACCAGGGCCGCGTATTCCGGCTGTTGCAGCTCGGCGGGCATGCGCGACAAGGGGACCGGCGTCGCGATGCGCGCGGGAACCCGCAAAATACTCTCCGCCGTGTCCAAAAGCCCGGCGAGTTTCGCGCCGCCGCCCACCAGGACGCACCCCGAGCCCAAAGCCTCCAGAACCGCGCCGTTGCGCAGACTTTCGCGGATCAGGGAAAACAGCTCCCGCGCGCGCGGCTCCAGAATTTCGGCCAGGGCGCGCTGCCGGATGCTGCCGCGTCCTTGCCCGCCGTCCTCCGCCTGCCACTCGATTTCGGTGCTTTGCGACACGCTGGTCACCACGGCATGGCCGTACTCGCACTTCAGGTATTCCGCTTCCGGCAGGCTCAAGTGGTGAGCCATCGCCAGATCGTTGGTAAAGTGGTCGCCGCCGAGCGGAACCACTGCCGTGTAGGCCACCGCGCCCTCAAAAAACACGATCAGCTCGGTGGAGCCCGCTCCGATATCGATCAGGCAGCAACCCAGCTCGCGCTCATCCGAGTTCAGGGTGCTTTCGGCCGCGGCCAGCGCCTCGTACACCGTTTCGGTCACGGCGAGGCCGGCCTTGTTCGCGCAGGTCACCAGGCTCTGGTGCGCGGAGGCCGAACACGTGGCCAGGTGGAGTGAAACCTCCAGCTGGTGGCCGACCATGCCGACCGGGTCATGGATCCCTGCCACGTCGTCCAGCAGGAAATGCCGCGGCAGAAGGTGCAGGATCTCGCGATCGCCGGGGAGCGAAATGGCCCGCGCCCGATCCGCCGCCGCGCGCACGTCTTCGCGGGTGATTTCACGCATTTTGGAGCCCAACGCGATGCCGCCCTGGGAGTTGACCCCTCGCACATGCCCGCCGCCAAGCCCGGCCACGCACTGCTCGATCACCAGCTCGGAAGCCGACTCGGCCATCACCGAGGCCCGGCCGATCGCGGTTGCAACCGGCTCCAGGTCGGCGATCACCCCGCGCCGGATCCCAACGCTCGGCACGGCGCCATGGCCGCGGTACCGCAAGGAGCCTTCATGCAACTCGCCCACCAATACTCGCGTTTGCGCGCTGCCCACGTCCAGCACCGCCAGCGCGGGATTCGCCTTGGGGGTCATCGGGAGGGGCCTCCTCGTCCGGCATTGGGGAGATAGTGCGGCACCCAGCGGACCGAGTGACGCGGCCCGCGGCGCTCGGTGTACCAGGCATGGGTCTCCGGTTTCTGGGCGGCCGCGGCGAGATGACTCGGAGCAGCGCGCCCGGGCGCCGCAGCACGGCGCGGCGCGCCCGCGGCCGGTTGGGCGACCGGCTTGGCCGGCATTGCCTCATCCATCTGCGCGGCATCGGCCATCTTGAGCACCACCTGCCGGTCATAGCGCAAATCCACCGCGCTCAGATTGGGGTATTGCTGCCGCCACTCCGCCAAATGCTCCTGATAGGACCGCCAGCGCTCCAGAAAGTCGCTGTTGCCGAAGTGCAGCAGCAGGTCCGAACCCTGCGCGGGAACCACCGCCCGCACGTCCTCCAGGTCGCTCAGGTCCACCTCGCTCAGCTGCGAAGACACGTGAGCGCCACCAGCGTTGAGAGCGGAAATGAAGCTTTGATACAGGCGCATGCGCTCGGCGCGCGCCTCGGGCGTCGCCTTCGGGTCCAGCCCCACCACCACCGGGAAGGAGTAGTGCCGGGCGGCCAGCGTCGCGGGCGCCATTGGGAGCAGCACGCCGTCGCCATCCACCAGCCCGATCAGCCGTCCCAGGCGCACAAAAGCGACCGGCACGCGCTCCACGATGGTGACCCGCAGGGTGTTCGGCAACAGGCGCATTACGGTAGCGTGCCGCACCCAGGGCTCGTCTTCGAGCGCGGCTTCGCGCTTGCGAAGGGGAACAAAGAAGACATTCCGTCCGATATCCGACCCGAACACGTTCAGGAGCTCGGCCCGGCTCAGCTCCGCATTGCCCGCTGCCTCAATCTGCGCGGAAGATTCGATCCGGAAGTGCGGGTCGTGCTTGAGAAAGGACTGGACGGCCCACGCCGCGGCGCCCAGGGCGGCCAGCAATGCCAGCACGGCTATCAGCAGCAGAGCCTGCCCCAATCGGCTGCCGAGCAGCCGGCGCCAACGTGTTTTCTTGGGCGCGACCCGTCGGCGCGTCCGCAGGAACTGCTCGGCGTCTGCAACGGGGTCGTAGTTGGGCACCAGCTCGGGCGCGGCCTTGGGCGCGCGGCCCCCTTTGCGCGTCGGAGCGGGCGCCGCCGGGCGCAGAAACGCCTCGTCCGCCTCGTCCACCACCGCGGAGGGAGAGCTTTGCCGGTTGTTCCAGACGTCTTGATTCAGTTTCGCCACGCCCGAGCCAGGTCGTGAGAGAGTCGCCACCCTGACTATAGCCCGAGCGGGAAGGCAATTCTAGATCGGAGCGGGAGAAAAACTCGGGGCGCGACCCCCTTTGGTAACCGGAGTCGCCGCCGGCCGCAGCGCATCGAGCACCATGGGCCCGGCCTGCGACACGCTGCCCGCGCCGAGCGTCAGGATGAGGTCGCCCGCCCGGGCCCGGGTCGCCGCGCGCGCGGCCCCCGCCGGGCAGCGCCGCGCGGGGGGGCAGCCCGGGTGGCCCGCGGCGGGGGCCCCGGGTGGCCGGCGGCGGCGACCAGGGTTTCAGCATCGATGCCGGGGATGGGAAGCTCGCTGGCCGCATAAATGTCGAGCACCTCGACCGTGGTCGCCCCGGCGAACGCCGCGGCGAACTCAGGCAGCAGATCGCGGGTTCGGGTATACCGGTGCGGCTGAAAGATCACGTGCACGGCCCCATAGCCGCACTCCCGCGCCGCTTGGAGCGTGGCCACGATCTCCGTGGGGTGGTGCCCGTAGTCGTCTACCACGGTCACGCCGCGCGCGGCGCCCCGGGTTTGGAAGCGCCGGTCGACCCCGCGGAACGACCGCAGCCCGCTCACGATGTCCGCTGGGGCGATCTCGAGCTGGTGCCCGATGGCCACGGCCGCGGCGGCGTTCAGAACGTTGTGCGCGCCCGGCACCAGCAGATCGAACGGGCCCAGAACCGCGCCGTCCGCGACTACCTCAAACCGCGAACGCACCGGCATCGATTCCGGGGCGTCGGCGCGCGGGTGCGACGGGAGAACGCGCACCAGATAATCGGCGTCCGGGCCGCGCCCGTAGGTAAACACCCGCCGCCGCACCCTTGGCAGCAGGGCGTTGAGGCGATCGTTATCGCAGCAGGCCACCACCGCTCCGTAGAAGGGGACGCGATCCATGAACTCCACAAAGGCGGCCTCGACGTCGGCCATGTCGCGGTAGCAATCCATGTGCTCGCGGTCCAGGTTGGTGACCACCCCGAGAATGGGCGAAAGCTTCAAAAACGAGCGGTCGCTCTCGTCGGCTTCAGCGACCAGGTACTGCGACTTGCCCAGGCGGGCATTTGAGCCCAGGGTGTCGACCCGTCCGCCGACCACTAAGGTGGGATCCAAGCCGCCCGCGCCCAAAACGCTCGCGATCATGGAGGTTGTCGTGGTCTTGCCATGCATGCCCGCGACGGCGATCCCGTACTTCAGGCGCATCAGCTCGGCCAGCATCTCGGCGCGCTGGATCACGGGAATCTTGCGCCGGCGCGCCTCGGCGACTTCGGGGTTCGCGCCCTCGTCGATGGCCGAGGAAGCGACGACCACGCCCGCGCCCACCACGTTGGCCGCCGCGTGGCCCACGAACACGCTCGCCCCAAGCGTTTGGAGCCGCTCGGTGGCCGCGCTCGTCTTCAGGTCGGAGCCGGAGACCTGGTAGCCCAGAGTCAGGAGGATTTCCGCAATCCCGCTCATGCCGATCCCGCCGATGCCGATAAAGTGAACGCGTTGTGCTTTGGCAAACATGTTTAGCTCTCAAAGCAGCTTACCCCAGACCCGGCGCAACTTACGGAGACGTTTCGGGTTCCCATAACCGACGCGGCTTCCCGGTGACTCGGCAGGCCGCTCGGGACCCGCGGCGCGAGGCGTACGGAGCTCCACCCGGGACCCGTGAGGAGAAATCGAGATGAAAAGCGTCTTCCGTGCAA
Source organism: uncultured Acidobacteriaceae bacterium (assembly GCA_964246765.1). Taxonomy (GTDB): domain Bacteria; phylum Acidobacteriota; class Terriglobia; order Terriglobales; family Acidobacteriaceae; genus EB88. The sequence goes on from CAXTRW010000069.1 coordinate 13,222, forward strand.
TTGGATTGTCTGCCCTCCTGGCCGTTCCCCTGGCGCTCGTGCCTCGGGCAACCGAAGCCCAAATTGCGGTCGGCATCGGCATTGGGCCGGACGTCGATTACCCCGGCTACGGCTATGGCTACGTGGACGCGGCGCCGGTTTGCGAGTACGGGTATTACAGCTTTTACCCCTATGCCTGCGCGCCTTACGGCTACTACGGAGCCGACTGGTTCCTGGGCGGCCTGTTTATCGGCGCCGGTCCCTGGTACCACGGCTGGTACGGGCATCCCTGGGGCTACGGCTATGGGCGCGTCGGGTACGGATGGGG
>CAXTRW010000070.1:0-13505 GCA_964246765.1 uncultured Acidobacteriaceae bacterium
CCTGAGGCGGCCAGCAGGAAGGGGGTGAGCAGGAGGGAGCGGAATGCGTGATTCATGCCGCTTCTAAGGGTATCGAATCGCGCTGGGGAGCGCCATAACCCGTTTCGTTCAGCCTCTTTCAGAGCGAATGCTTGCATCGATGTCGCTGGACGGGGTGAGCCGGGTGGCGTGAGCTCACGTCGTGGTCAGCACATCGACAGTATCGTGCTCCATTTCTACGGGCCCGCAAAGATCCCCCAAATTTCTCAACAGGTGCAATAGGTCGCCTTTGCGACCCAGCCATTTCTCAAGGCTGAACATCCGGTACTGCTTCTCCTCTTGCACTGAAACAGATATGCCAAATATCGCTTCTGTGGACGAACTGAAAATAGCGCGTGCCTTGATTTGCTCCAGCGTCATGACGGGAAATTTCGAGGGCCACCAGGCGGCAAGGTTAACCTCGATGGAGCCGTCACCGCGAACAGAGAACAGGTAGCACCCAGGAAGGAGCGTCGGCATCTTGATCAAGCCACTCTTCAGCCAATGAACATGAACGTTCGGAATCAACGCTACTTCCGCAAAAAACTGTCTCACTTGACCAGGTTGTTCCTTATCTGTGAGCGAACTTTCGAGTGAGTCCCAGAAAGCCGCTTCCCCCTTAACGATGGAAGTGCGAGTCGCCTCAGCTTTGGCTTCTTTCTTGGCCGCGCGGGCTCGTTCGGTAAACCCAAAGACCCAAGGGATTACAAGACGGTTTTCTCCGTAGGAGTATTGCCGCGCCTCTACAATAAGGACTTCTGTCTCCTTGAACTGCCCGTTGAGAAACTCAACCATGCTTCGAAGCTCGAAAGGCGATTCTTCGAGGAAGAAAATCAAGCGCATCCTTGAACGCTTCATGTTTTCCTCGGCTCTTTCGAAGAATTCACTAGCAGTGATGTCTGCGCAGGTCAGTTGTGTTAGAGCCTCGTTTAGAATGGCCTCCGCTCCTGCCGTATTCTGAGCGTGTCGATGAAGTTCGGCGGCCGTCCAATAATGAAGGCCGTTCGCGGCGTACTTAATCATTTGACCGATGACTTCACATTTTGACCGAGGATCATCCCGACGCTTGCATTCAACAAGCGTCGGTACACCCTCCTGATCCAGAAGCAGAAAGTCGATGGACCAATCAGGCGCCCCGGAAGCTGGGTTGATCACAGGCATTTCACGCTTCACCAACAGCCAACGGAGCTGTTTCTCGGGACTGATCTGGCTTGTCGGTAGAAGGTGGAGGTTTCGTTCCAAGAGCCTCTGCAACTCTCTGTCCTCATTGCGGCACGCGATGCGCTGAAGTGGTGTTGCTGTATCATCCTGCTGCAGATAGTAAACCTGATCCATGCACATTATCTCCGACTGTTCGTCAAGAGAGAATACCGCCATCGGGCAGTTTTCCAATGGCGTTCTTCCGTCTATTTCGTGCGGGTAACGTTACGGATGGTGGTTTGCTCGGGTGCGCAGACCTGTATTATGGGGCGGTGACGCGGAGGTGCGGGATGGAACGTCTGGATCGCGACAGGCAGGCAGCAGGATTCAAAACCGACGAGGGCCGCCCAAAATACAATTACGATATTGCCTACCATCTTGCCGAACAGATTCATACTGGGGTTAAAGCCGGAAGAAGTGTTGATGCAGTTCTTGCCGAAAATCCCGATTTGGAGGACCAAGACATTGGGGTAGCACGCTTGTGGGCAAAGTGGATGAGCGACGGCGAGCTAGCCGACAGCATGTTTAAGTCTGCAAAGACTCCTCTCACCGAGTAAATACATCCTTCACCGTCGGCACGATCACAGTTGCTTTACGTCCGAGATTTGCCGTTCGAGAGAGACTGGCCGAGGAAGCCAACCTATGAACCAACTCGATCGCATTACACGCAACCCACAGATTATGGGCGACAAGGCCTGCATCCGGGGCATGCGCGTCACCGCCGGAATGATCGTCGGCCAGATTAAAGCTGGGCGCAGCATCGAAGAGTTGCTTACCGACTACCCCTATTTGGAAAAGCCAGACGTTCGACAAGCACTCATGTACGCGAAATGGCAGAAATAGGAAAAAGGAGTCAACTTCGAAAAGTAGCCGCTCACCGCGTAAACACATCCTTCACCGCCTGCACCATCACATCCCGGTTCACGTCCGAAATAGCCTTAGTCAGCGGAATCATCTTGGGGCAGGCCTGGACGCAGTTTTGGGCGTAGCCGCACTCCTGGATGCCGCCGTCGCCCATCAGGGCGTGGAGGCGCTCGGTTTTCAACGCTTTCCCGGTGGGGTGCTGGTTGAAGAGCTTGACCTGGGCAATCGTGGCCGCGCCCACGAAGCCGGTTTCCTCGTTGAACTGCGGGCACACCTCCATGCAGATGGTGCAGGAGATGCAGCGCGAGATGGGGTAGAACTCTTCCTGCTCACTCGGCGTTTGGCGCGGGCCGGAGCCCAAGTCGTAGGTGCCGTCGATGGGTACCCAGGCCTGGACGCGCTTCAGGTTCTCAAAGATCACCGACCGGTCGACGGATAGGTCGCGGACCACGGGCATCTTCGAAAGCGGTTCGACCTTTACAACGCCGTTTTCGATGACGTTCTCGATCAGCGCCGAGCAGGCCATCCGGGCCTTGCCGTTGATGCGCATCGCGCACGACCCGCACACCTCTTCCAGGCAGTTGGCGTCGTAGGCGATCGGCGTGGTTTCCCGGCCCTCGGTGGTGACCGGGTTGGTGGCGATCTCCATCATGGCGGAGATCACGTTCATGCCGGTGCGGCGGGGCAGGTCGAAGCGGTCCCAGTAGGGCGCGGCATCGGGCGAGGCCTGGCGCTTGATCTCGATGCGGACGGTTTTGCCGGAGGGCTTGGAGAGGGGAATCGCTGCGCCGGTGAGTTCGAGTGGTTGGGTGGCCATGTTTGTGTCCTTTGCTGCTTGGGGGAGAGTGGGTCCTGAGCTGCCGCTCAGGAAAACCCACGTCTCAAACGCGAGACGTGGGGCACCCGTGCTCTTTACTTGACGGCGTCGTAGCGGCGCGGCCTGGGTGTGATGAACTGCGTATCCACCGCCTCGTACGTAAAGCGCGGCTCGTCCGCATCCGGGGCAAAGCTTGCTTTTGTGGTCTTCAAGAAGCGCTCATCATCGCGTTCGGGGAAGTCGGGCTTGTAGTGCGCGCCCCGGCTTTCGTCGCGGAGCTGCGCGCCCTGGGTCACCACCCGGGCCAGCTGCAGCATGTTCCCCAGCTGCCGCGTGAACGCAAACGACGTATTCGCCCACTGGCTCTTGTCGCTCAGGTTGATGTTGCGGAAGCGCTCCAGCAGTTCGACGATCTTCTCGTCCGCTTCGCCCAGGCCCTTGTTGTAGCGGATCACCGTGACGTTCTTGGTCATGGTGTCGCCCAGCTCGCGCCACAGGCGGAAGGGGTTCTCGGTGCCGCTCGACGAGAGCAGCCGGCCGTTGATTTCCTCCTGGCGTTTGCGCTCGTTCTCGCCGTAGCCGTTCGCGCTTGCGCCCTGCAAGCCGCGCGCGTATTGCATGGCGTTGGGTCCAGCCTGAAAGCCGCCGTAGATGCAGCTAAGCAGCGAGTTCGCGCCCAGCCGGTTCGCGCCGTGGTAGTTGTACTCGCTCTCGCCCGCGGCGAACAGGCCCGGGATGTTGGTCATCTGATTGAAGTCGACCCACAACCCGCCCATGGTGTAGTGCATGCCGGGAAAGATCTTCATGGGCACTTCGCGCGGGTCGTCGCCGACAAACTTCTCATAGATTTCAAGAATGCCTTCGAGCTTGCGGTCCAGCGTCGCGCGGTCGATGTGCGTGAGGTCAAGGTAGACCATGGGCTGGCCGTCGATGCCCAGCTCGTGCTCGTAAACCACCTTGTGAATGGCGCGCGTGGCGACATCGCGCGGCACGAGGTTGCCGTATTTGGGGTACCACTCTTCTAGAAAGTACCAGCGGTCGGCTTCAGGAATCTGCTTCGGCTCGCGCGGGTCATTCAACTTACGTGGAACCCACACGCGCCCGCCCTCGCCGCGCGCGCTCTCGCTCATCAGGCGCAGCTTGTCCTCGCCGGGGATCGAGGTCGGGTGGACCTGGATAAACTCGCCGTTCGCGTAGAACGCGCCCTGCTGGTACACCGCGGACTGGGCTGACCCGGTGCAGACGACCGAGTTGGTGCTCTTACCGAAGATCGCGCCGATACCGCCTGTCGCGAGGATCACGGCGTCGGCCTCAAACACCTTCACCGACATATCGCGCAGGTTCATGGCGCAAATACCCCGGCACACGCCCGCTCCGTCGAGCACCGCCGAGAGAAACTCCCAGCCTTCGCACTTCGCAACTTTTGCCTCGGACTCGTAGCGCCGGACCTGCTCGTCGAGCGCGTACAGCAGCTGCTGCCCGGTGGTGGCGCCGGCAAAGGCGGTGCGATGGTACAGCGTGCCCCCAAACCGGCGAAAGTCGAGCAGCCCTTCGGGGGTGCGATTGAACGGCACGCCCATGCGGTCGAGCAGGTCGATGATCGCCGGGGCGGCCTCGCACATGCCTTTCACCGGGGTTTGATTGGCGAGGAAGTCGCCGCCGTAAATGGTGTCGTCGAAGTGGGCGTCGGTCGTGTAGACCACGCCCTTCAGGTTTTTGGCAGCGTTGATGCCGCCCTGCGCGCACACCGAGTGCGAGCGCTTCACGGGGACGATCGAAAACAGGTCGACCTTGCCGCCGGCTTCGGCGATCTTGATTACAGCGGACAGGCCTGCAAGGCCTCCGCCGACGACAATAACTTTCGGTGCTGCTGCCATGGTTTAGTCTCTCGTGTGCCCAATGCCGATAGGCGCGGGGGCTTGGGTGCCCTCAGTGATTTGAGCCGGCGTAAGGTCAGAAGGTGCATTGCGATATTTCGGCTCAACAAAAGCGATCATGCTGGCGATGCCGATCGCGCACAGCAGAACGCCCGCGACCCCGCACACCCAGCCCAGCCCGCGCCGAGCGCGGTCCCCGGAGGTGATGCCCCACTTCGCGCAAAAGAGCCAAACGCCATAGGCGAAGTGGTAGCAGGTGGCAATCATGGCGATGGCGTAAATCGCGAACATCCAGGGATGCAGCAGCTCCATCTGTACCTTGTGGAAGGCCGCGCCGGGGTGGTCGGGCAGGCTCACGCCTGAGAACCGCTGCCGCCACACATGCTGGATCAGGTAAGCCAGCGCGATGCCGCCCGTCCAGCGCTGCAGCGTGTACAGCCAGTTGCCGGCCCATGGGTAGTACACAATGTTGGACTTGCCGCGCAGCCAGATGTACATGCCGTAAAGCGAGTGGTAGAGCAGCGGCAGGAAGATAAATACCCACTCCAGCACGCGCACAAAGGGCAGGGCATTGAGCCACTTGACCTGGGCGGCATAGGCAGCGGGGCCTTTCAAGGCCTCGTAGTTCGAGACCAGGTGCTCGATCAGAAACGCGCCGATGGGCACAATGCCGGTGAGCGAATGAAGGCGGCGCAAGAGAAACGAGTGGCCCTGTCCCGCGCGCAGCGGCTGTACGCCGCGATCGCGGGTGCCTTTGCGAGCGCCTGAGGGAGGACCGGAAACGGGTTGGGTAACAGTAGTCGCCATGGGCTCCTTGTGCCTGAGACGGGCCACGAAGTGGCGGCCAACTCTTGATTATTCGTTGTGCTCGCGCGAGCGTCAAGGATTTGGGCCCACTCGGCTGTGACCACCGTACAATCTGGGAATGCGAATGCAATGGGCGGGGGTTTTGATGGCGGCAGGGGTGGTTACAGCAGCGAGCGCGGGCGGGCAAGCGCAGCAGGCGGGTTTCGGGCCTGCGAACCCGTTTTACGCGGAAAGCACATTGCCATTCCACGCGCCGCCGTTCGACCGCATCCACGACGCGGATTACCAGCCGGCCATCGAGTCGGGCATGGCCGCGCAGCTCCGTGAGATGGAGGCCATCGCGAACGACCCGGCCAAGCCCACCTTTGAGAACACCTTCGTCGCCATGGAGCGCTCGGGCGCGCTGCTCCGGCGCGTGATGCAGGTCTTCGGCGGGGTGACGGGCGCGAACACGAACCCGACCCTGCAGGCCGTGCAAAAGACCGAAGCGCCTAAGCGCGCGGCGCTGGCCGATGCCATTTACCTGAATCCGAAGCTGTTTGCGCGGGTCAAGGCTGTGTATGACGAGCGCGCCGGCCTCCATCTCCAGCCGGAGCAACTGCGTCTCGTTGAGGTCACCTACGAGCGGTTCGTGCACGCGGGCGCGCAGCTTGGGGACGCCGACAAGACGAAGCTGAAATCGCTGAACGAGGAAGAGTCGACGCTCGGCAACGCGTTCGAGAGCAAGCTGCTGGCCGCCACCAAGGCCGCCGCGTACACCACGACCGACAAGAACGCGCTCGCCGGGTTAAGCGACCCGCAGGTGCAGGCAGCCGCGGGCGCGGCAAAGGGGCGCAAGCAGGAGGGCTTCGTTTTGCCGCTCCAGAACACGACGCAGCAGCCCGATCTGGCCTTGATGAGCAACCGTTCCGCGCGGCAGGCGTTGTTTCAGGACTCCTGGACCCGGGCCGAGCGCGGCGGCGACAACGATACGCGGGCGACCATCGCGCGGCTGGCGCAAGTCCGGGCACAGAAAGCAAAGCTGCTGGGCTATCCAACCTACGCTGCCTGGAAGCTCGAAGACCAGATGGCGAAAACGCCCGAAGCCGCGATCCACTTTATGGACGCACTCGAGCCGGGCGCGACCGCCAAGGCTCGCGAGGAAGCCGGGGAGCTGCAGAAGGTGATCGATGCCCAGGGCGGCGGCTTTCAGGTCGAGCCGTGGGACTGGGAGTTCTACGCCGAGCAGGTACGCAAGCAGAAGTACGACCTGGACGAGGCACAGGTGAAGCCCTACTTCGAGATCAACAACGTGCTTGAAAACGGCGTCTTCTATGCGGCCCACCAGCTCTACGGAATCAGCTTCAAGGAGCGCAAGGACGTGCCCGTCTACCAGCCCGACGTGCGCGTGTTCGAGGTGTTCGACACGGACGGCAAACCGCTCGCGCTCTTCTACTGCGACTACTGGAAGCGCGACAACAAGAACGGCGGCGCGTGGATGAGCGAGTTTGTCGGCCAGTCGAAGCTGCTCGGGACGCTGCCGGTGGTCTACAACGTCGCGAACTTCACCAAGCCCGCGCCGGGCCAGCCGGCCCTGGTCTCGTTCGACGACGTGACCACGATGTTCCACGAGTTCGGCCACGCGCTGCACGGCATGTTTGCCGATACCGAGTACCCGAGCCTGAGTGGGACCTCCGTCCCACGCGATTTCGTCGAGTTCCCATCGCAGTTCAACGAGCACTGGGCCCTGTACCCGTCCGTGTTTGCCCATTACGCAAAGCACTACCAAACCGGCGCGCCCATGCCCGACGAGCTGGTCGCGAAGATCAAGCGCGCCCGTACTTTCAACCAGGGCTATGCAGTCACGGAGCTGCTCGCCGCCGCGCGCCTGGATATGGAGTGGCACACGCTGCCCGCCGATGCGCCGCTCCAAAATCCCGACACATTTGAGCAGCAGGCGCTCGAGCGCACGCACCTCGCGCTCAAACAGGTGCCGCCGCGCTACCGATCCAGCTACTTTATGCACATCTGGGGCAATGGCTACGCGGCAGGCTACTACGCCTACCTGTGGAGCGAGATGCTCGACGACGACGCGTACCAGTGGTTTGAAGACCACGGCGGCCTGACGCGCGCGAATGGCGACCGATTCCGGCGCATGGTTCTGTCGCGCGGCTACACCGAGGACCTGCCCGCGATGTACCGGGCCTGGCTTGGGGCCGAGCCCAACGCGGCGCCGATGCTGAAATATCGCGGTCTGGAGGACTCGGCGGCAACGCCGGGCAGCAGGCAGTAGGGTTCACACCAGCGAGGCGAGCCGGGGCAGCAGCGCCCGCAGCGCCGCGCCTCGATGGCTGAGGCCCAACCGAGTTTCCCGATCGATCTCGGCCATCGTTTTGCCGAGCCTTGGCAGCCAAAAAAGCGGGTCGTAGCCGAAGCCTTCGTTCCCGCGCGGGGCGGCGAGTATCTCGCCCTCGACCGTGCCTTCCGAGATGCACACGACAGCGCCGTCCCGTGCGACCACGAGCGCGCAGCGATATCGGGCAGTGCGGGGTGCAGAGACTTCGGCGAGCGCCGCAAGCAGGCAGCTGTTGTTGCGAGTGTCGGGTGTGCCTGCGGCGCACCCAGTTCGCTCGGCATAGCGGGCGGAGTACACGCCGGGCGCGCCGCCAAGCGCGTCGACCTCGAGTCCCGAGTCGTCCGCCAAGACCAGCCCTCCGGGAGCGAACCGGGCGTAGTACAGCGCTTTGGCTCGGGCGTTTTCCTCAAACGTTTCGCCCACTTCGTCCGAAGGCTCGATTCCATCTAGGCCGGGAAGCGTGGTCAGGTCCCACTCCGCGCCCACCTGGGCAGCGGCAAGGCCGAAGTCGCGCAGCTTACCGGGGTTGCCGGTGGCCACGTACAGGGTTCTCATGCGGAAACTCGCGGAGCTTTCTCGGGAACTGGCGGCGGCGCAAAACCAGGCCGGTTCAGCGGGCAGCCGGCGCAGCGCGGGACGCCGCCGCAATGGGTTTTGCCGACCATCACGATCAGTGCGTGGAACTCGTTGTAGTGGGCCAGCAGCGTGGCTGGCGCGTCGCCCGCAAACGCGTCGAGGGCCAGCAGCTGCACATCGGCGTAGCGAGCCGGCTCGGGTATCAGGCCGTGGCGCGTCACAACCCGGCGCAGGTACTCATCGACGACCATGACCGGCCGGTGCAGCGCATAGAGCAGGATAACGTCGGCGGTCTCGGGACCAACCCCGGGCAGATGCAACAGGGCTTCGCGGGTTTCGTCCACGGGCGCGGAAGCCATCCGGTCGAGCGAGCTGTCATAGTCGCGATCGAGCAGGGCGACAAAGGCCTTCACCGCCGCGCTCTTGCGAACCATGTAGCCGGACGGGCGGATCAAGGCTCGCAGCTCTTCGTTTGAGAGCCCGCGCAGCCCGGCAGCCGACAGCACACCGGCGTCCTTCAGGTTGGCGATCGACCGCTCCACATTGCGCCAGGAAGTGTTTTGCGTGAGATATGCCCCGACCACCGTTTCCATTGCGCTGTCCGACGGCCACCAGTGCTGAGGGCCGTACACTTGCGCGAGCGCGTCGTAGAAGAGCCGCAGCCTGGGCGCGTTCACTCGGCCGCCTTCGCCTCGGAGCCCCGGCGCAGCTCGAGCTTCCACCCGAGCAGCTTGGCGCGGGTCGCGGCTTGCTCGGCTTCCGGGATCATGCCTTTGTGCTGGTAAAGGATGGATAAGGCGGTTTGAGCGAGGACGTCCTCGGGGGCAAGCGCCGCGAGCGCGTGGGCTTCGGCGAGCGCGTCTTCGTAAGCGCCCGCGTCCTGGAGGGCGCGGACTAGTCCGTGATGCGCATCGTGAAAGGCAGGATCAGCCGCGAGGGCCGCGCGAAAACCTGCTGCGGCCTCCTCGGCCCGGCCCTCGGCTAGATCGTCGAGCGCGGCGTAGTACAAGTTTTCAGCGTCGTTGTGGTGCAGCAGCACTTCTTCCATCCTAAAAGATCGACGAAGCGCGACGAACTGAGCAGGCCCGCCGAACACCCGTTGACCACGACAGCCGCGAGATGGAACTACTTCACGGGAGCATTTGCGGTGAGAAATTTCGCCAGGAGCTCCTTGTTGTAGCCCGCATCAAGGTTGTGGTTGCTCTCAAGCTTGCTCGTATCTTCGGCTTTCAACAGCTTGCCATCGGGCGACAACACATACCACGCCGGGAAACCCTTCGGCTTCGGAAAGGTGGACAGAAACTCCTCATTCTTGTTCTCCCGGCTCCAGTTCACGCGCAGCACAACGTAGTTGTCGTTTAGCTGTGTATGCAGCGATGAATCCGTCTCGAGCGTTTGATCGAGTAACAAGCACCAGGGACACCAATTGCCGCCCACGTCCATTAGAATATTCTTGTGCTCGGCTTTCGCCTTGGCTTCCGCCGCTTCAAGGTCCGCCGCGGGTTTGCGGCCAGGGTCAAACAGCTTTTCCGCCGTCAGCGCATGCAGCACCGTGGTACCGAAGAAAATCCCCACCAGCAGCGTCCCGAACTTGCGCGACATGGGCCTATCCTCCCGCCTTGCGTTGGACTCGAGTGTACATGAAGCTATAGCCGATCCGTGATGCACGATCGCTCGCCGGCAGAGCTGCACATCACCCCGAGAAATCATGCTTGGCACAAAGTTTTGACGCATGCCTGCATCTACGTTTGCAGGATGAAGACGTACACAGACTACCTCTGGTTCAACACCGCAAAAGAGCGCGAGATGGTGCACATCACGCCCCAGATCGAGGCGATCCTGCGCGCCTCCGGCGTGCAGGACGGGCTGTGCTTCGTCTCGCCCATGCACATCACCGCGGCAATTTATGTGAACGACAACGAAAGCGGCCTGATCGAAGACATCGGCGAGTGGCTGGAGCAGCTCGCCCCCGCGCGGCCCGAGTACCGCCACCACCAAACCGGCGAGACCAACGCCGACGCCCACCTGAAGGCGCTGCTGCTGCACCATGAAACCACGCTGCCGATCACCAACGGCAAGCTGGACCTGGGGACCTGGCAGAGGGTGTTCTACGCGGAGTTCGACGGGCAGAGGCGCAAGCGGGTCATCGTCAAAATACTGGGCGTTTAGCTCACTACCGCGATTTCTTCCTCCAGCATTTGCTTCTCGTACAGGCTGGCGTAGTAGCCGCCGCGGGCGACCAACTCATCGTGGGTGCCAAGCTCCGCGACGCGGCCTTCCAGCAGCACCGCGATCTGGTCGGCGTTGCGGATGGTGGACACGCGATGCGCGATCAGAATTGTGGTGCGCCCGGCCATGGCGCGGCTCAGACCGCTCAGGATTTGCTCCTCGGTGTAGGTGTCGACCGAAGCCAGCGCGTCGTCCAGAATCAGGATGCGAGGGTCGCGGATCAGGGCGCGCGCCAGCGCCGAACGTTGCTTCTGGCCGCCTGACAGCGTGAGCCCGCGCTCCCCGATCACCGTGTCGAACCCGGCGGGAAACTCCTCGAACTCGCGTCGGATGTGCGCGGCTTCAGCGCTCGCGAGCAACTCGGCCTCGATCGCGTTCGGCCGGCCCAACGTGATGTTGTCGCGGATGGTCGTCGAGAATAGGAAAGTCTCCTGCGGGACGTAGCCGATGCCCGCGTGGAGTGCATCGAGCGGGTATTCGCGGACTGGCCGGCCGTCGATCAAAACTGTACTTTCCGGCGCGTCGTGCAGGCGCACGAGCAGGCTAGCAAGAGTGCTTTTGCCCGAGCCGGTTGGCCCCACCAGCGCGAGCGAGCCGCCCGCGGGCACGCGCAGGTTGATCCCGTGCAGCACCTCCTGCGGCGAGCCCTCATAGCGGAAATAAAGGTCGCGGAACTCGATCGCGCCCGCGCCGATACCGGTCAGTGCGGGGTCGGCGTCGCGGTCGTCGATGGTGGGTTTTTCTTCCAGCAGCTCCTGAATGCGCACGACCGATGCCTTGCCGCGCTGCAGCAGATTTACAACCCAGCCCAGCGCGATCACAGGCCAGGTCAGCATGACGGTATAGGTCGAAAACGCGACGAAATCGCCGACCGAAATGCGGTGCGAAATCACCTCGCGGCCGCCCACCAGCAGCACCACCACCATGGCGAGGCCGAGCAGGAACTCAAGCGTCGGCCACAGCATGCCCATCAGCTGCACCAGCCGCAAACCGCGCCGGATGTACTCGCGGTTCGACTCGGCAAAGGCGTCGATCTGCGGCTGCTCCTGCGCGAACGCCCGCACCAGGCGCGCGCCCGAGAAGTTCTCCTGGGCCTGTGCTGAAATGTCCGAGAACATGGCCTGGATGCGCTCAAAGCGGTCATGAATCTTGCGCCCCAGCGCCTGCACCAGCACGCTCGCCAGCGGCAGCGGCGCAAGCGCGACCAGGGTAAGAAACGGCGAGATGCGCAGCAGGAAGTAGAGCGCGCCGATGGTGAACAGGATAGTGTTGGCCGAGTACATGATCGCCGGGCCCAGCAGCATGCGCACCGCGTTCAGGTCGTTGGTCATGCGCGCCATAATGTCGCCGGTTCGATTGCGCTGGAAGTACGCGGCGGGCTGCTTTTCAAGCGTGGCGAACAGGTCGTTGCGCAAATTGAACTCGATATCGCGCGAGATCCCGATCAGGATCCAGCGCGTCCAGAAAAGGAAAAAACCTTTCACCAGCGCAAGCCCGACTAATAGCGCGCCGTAGTGGAGCAGCTTTGCGCGCGTGACCTCATGCGACAGGTCGTTGACCGCGGCCCGGATGACCAGCGGGAAGAAAATCCAGACCGCGTTCGAGAGCACCGTGACGAGCGCCCCCCAGGCGTACTCGCGCCGGTAGCGGCGGAGGTAGGGCGCGAGGGGTTTGAGTTCGGCGAGCACTTCCTCTCTAGTTTACTCGGGCCGGTCCTGAGCTGCCGCGCGGCAAATCCGACGTCTCAAAAGCGAGACGTGGGGCACCATATCTCTGCTCAAAAGATCACGTAGGGGTCCGCAGCAGCAGATAGCTGCCCGCGAGCGCAAACAAGAGATCGGGCGACCAGGCAGCCAGCACCGCCGGAAGCATGTTCACGTCGCCCATGGCTTCGAGCGTGCTTGAAACCACCCAATACACAATGGCCACGCCGATCGCCACCGCGATGCCCGCGAGCGAGCCGCTGCGCCCCATGGAAAGCGCAAAAGGCACCGCCAGCACCGCCATCACCAGCGTGATCAGCGGGTAAGCCAGCTTGTGGTTGAGCTGGACCCGCAGTCGCATGGTGTCAAACCCGCTTTCCCGCAGGTCGTGGATGTAGCGGCGCAGCTCGCCGAAGCTCATCTCGGAGGAGAGCCGCGGGTCCTTCTTAAAATACTGCGGTGTTTCCCCGAGCTCAGGCAGGGTCGCGATCGCGAAGGTGGAGTAGCTTTGGATCTCGTCGCCGGCGAAGGTGCGCTGCCAGCCGTTGCGGAACACCCATGCGTTGCGCGCCGGATCCCAGGCCGCGCTGGCCGCGTAAAGCCGTTTTTCCAGCTGAAACGTGCCGGGCCGAAAGGCAAACACACTGATGTTCGCAAAGCGGTCGTGGTCGGGGTCGAAGAATTGGTAGTAGAAAATGTGGCTCGGCTCGTCGGGCTTTTCGAGGCCGAACATCCATTTCTCATCGGGTCGCTGGAAGGTCTGCGCGGGGCGGCCCTTGATGGTGGCGCGCAAGGCTTCCTGCCGGCGGTTGGCGCCGGGAATGTAGGTTTCCTCGAACACGAAAAGCGAGACCGCGAGCACCGATGCGATCGCGAGAATCGGCACGACCACGCGGTACACGCTGATGCCGGTCGCTTTCATCGCGGTGAGCTCGTTGGACCGGTTGAGCCCGCCGAAGACCACCAGCACCGCGATCAAAACGCTCAGGGGCGCGATGAGGTAGATCATGCTCGGGGTCAGGTTGAGCAGATACTCGCCCACCACAATGAACGGCGACCGGTTGCGGATGATGTCGCCC
>CAXTRW010000071.1:0-13331 GCA_964246765.1 uncultured Acidobacteriaceae bacterium
GGATCCGGCCGAGTACAACGCCTACACCAACGCAGTGGGGCAAAGCTCGCCTGCGGCCAAGGCCGCGGCGATTGAGCAGTTCCTGCAGCAGTACCCCAACTCCCAGGTGAAGCAGGAGATGCTGGAGCAGCTGGTGGGGGCCTACCAGCAGGCCAACGACACTCCGAAAACAGTGGACGCCGCCCGGCGCCTCCTGCAGGTGGACCCGACCAACCTGCGCGCGCTGACCTTCATCGTCTATGTAGAAAAACAGCAGGCCCAGGCGGCTAATCCGCCGGATCAGAGCAAACTGGACGACTCCGCTGCACTGGCCAACAAGGGCTTGGCCTCGCCCAAGCCCGCCACCATGAGCGACGCGGACTACACCAAGCTGAAGAATCTGGCCACGCCGATCTTTGAAAGTGCGATTGCGGCCGACGATACGGCCAAGAAGGACCCCAAGGGCGCGATCGACGCCTACCAGGCTGAGTTGAAGGCCTACACCGACCCCACTCAGACCCAGACCGGCCCGGGCCTGCTGGATACTTACCTGCTGGGCCAGGCCTACCTACAGGAAACTCCGCCCGACCAGGTGAACGCGATCTGGTACCTGACCCGCGCGGCGCAATTCGCCCAGGGCCCTTCGCAGGCGCAGATCGAGCAGGCGGCCGAGTATTGGTACAAGAAGTATCACGGCGGTATGGACGGCTTCGACCAAATCAAAACCCTGGCCCAAGCCAACCTGATGCCGCCGGCCGACTACAAGCCGACTCCCGCGCCGCCGCCGCCCTCGCCCGCGGAGCTGGCCCACAATGCCGTGACCAGCACCCCGGACCTGAAAACCATGCCGCTGTCGGATAAAGAGTTTGTGCTGGCAAACGGCTCGCCGGACGACGCGGCCAAGGTGTGGGACGTGCTGAAAGGCCAGACCTTTGCCATCCCGGGCAAGGTGGTGACGGCCACCGCGGACCAGGTGCAGATGGCGGTTTCTCAGGACGCGCAACAGTCCAATAAGCCGGACTTCACGGTGAATATGAAGACGCCGCTGAAGACGGTTCCCGCGCCGGGCGCCGATGTCACCTATGTGGCGACGTTCGATTCCTATACGCAGAACCCGGCCATGATCGTGCTCAAGGATGGCGGCCCCAAGCCGACCGCGCCGGCTCGGAGGGCGACTACCACGCGTCGTCGGCGCTAGCGCCTATTCCCGATTCGGGAAACGTGAGAGGGCAGCTTACAGGCTGCCCTCTTTTTTGCGGCGGCCAGTGGTAGTGTAGGCACATGAGAGCTTCGCGATGGTTTCGGGCCGTGCTGGGATGCGTCCTGCTCTTCGGCTTCGGGCTGCGCGGGTATTCTCAGCAGGCGCCCCCTGAGTCTTTGCCGAAGAGCGACGAACCAAGCCGGCCGGGGTACAGCCAGCCGGGAACACAGTCCACCCAGATCAAGCCGGCAAGCAAAGCTCCCCAGCCCGTGCAGGAGCCCAACGTGCGGCTCGACTCCAAACCGCACACCGCCATCGATTACACCGAGGACTCCTCAAAGACGCCTCCGGACCTGGGCCTGGGCGCCGCGCCCGAGATCGACCTGGGCCACCACATTCTCCCGGTGACGCCGCTGGGAATGCTGTCGAGGAGTGTGCCCGACAATCCCAGGATGGTGTATTTCGCGCTGCCGCACCGCTCCGGGGACGGTATCTCGGAAGGCGATCGCGCGAGTCTGGCCGATCGGCAGGCGGAGCTGGTGCGCGCGGCGGCCTTTCACGGCTACGACCTGCGCCGGCCGGGCTGGATGTATCAGCAGGGGGTATGCCCGGCCACCCAGACCGATGCGGAGCAGGTGGTGGGCGTGCCCGCCGCGCGCGACGGAGTCATCCTGCTGCACTTTATCCGCGAGGGCGACGGCAAGGATTCGACGTTTACCGCCGTGATGCCACGAGACCGCTCGCGTCCGGTGCGGGTCATCGCGGTCGCCCATGACAGCGCGGAGGGCGGCCACGCCATCCTCGGCGCCCGGACGAGCGGGGCGGTGGTGAACGAGGCGCTGCCGCCCGCGGTGCTCTACGCCAATCTTGAACCGGTCAAGGGCTGGATCGCCGCCTCGGCCTGCATCGCGGAGCTGGGCGGCGCTTACCCGCACGTCCCCAACGAGCCGTTCCTGAGCGAGGACATCATCACCGCGCCCCCGCCGCAGCTCCGCCTGATGCTCGACGGCGAGCGCGAAATCACATTCACCGATCGGGTCAACCAGTCGCAGTATGTAGTGTGGACCGAGCACGTTTCCAATCACGGGCGTATGCTGGACGCCCAGCGAGACCCGGTCCGGATCGTGCCGCGGCCTGTAACCAATCCGCCGGTTCCCAAACCGCGCGTGCTGCGCAATGTCCCGGAACCCAAATCCCGGGTCACGCCCGAGCCGCCAAGCCCGCTTTCAGGAGACAAACAGTAGCTATCTCAGCAACTTGCTAGTTATTCACCCAACAATGGACGGATCCAGGCATCCTACCCCGGTAAGTAGTTAGTTTTCCCCTGGAGAATGCGTATGGCGGGCGTTGAGGCATGGCTGGTAATCGGCACAATCGGGATGTTCATCGGGTGGGTGGCGCTGTATTTTCCGCTCGCTCGCAATCGGGCGGAAGGCCAGGAAGCTGATCTGATGGCGCACTTCTACGTGCCGCTGATCGCCTTTACGCTCTACCTCTTAATGGCTCTGGGCGGCGGCGTTCTGACCACCTCGGCGGGCCGGCTCTTCTACTATGGACGCTACATCGACTGGAGCTTTACCACTCCGCTGCTGCTGTTCAGCTTGGTGGCCTCGGGTATGCACGGCACCGGGATCAAGCGCCCGGCGTTGCTGGTGGGCCTGCTGGCAGCTGACCTTTATATGATCGTGACCGGCTTTGTAGCGGCTCTTTGCGACAATCCCAACTTGAAGTGGAGCTTCTACGTCTGCTCCTGGTTCGGTTTCATCGCGATTTACGCCTTGCTGTTCGGGTCGTATAAGAAGCTGACCGCGACGGGACCTCACGGCGCCGATTACCGGAAGAAGGCCAGCGTGCTTTTCATCCTGTGGTTCGCGTACCCCATTGTGTTCCTGCTTGGCCAGGAAGGTTTGCGCCTCTGGAGCTACACCGTGGACGCAGCCCTTTTCACCATCCTCGATCTGTTGGCCAAGGTCGTCTACGGTCTTTGGGCGGTCTCGCTCGCCAAAAAGTCCTCTGCCGCATTGCCTGTGGACTACAGCACCACGCGCACCGCGACGGTTCGCTAACCTTAAACTTTAAGCAAGGCGGGGGCCATACGCGCTCCCGCCGGTTTTCTGCGTCTGGAGATGCTCTCTTGCCAAAGATCGCGGTCATCGGCGCGGGATTCGGCGGTATGGCAGCCGCTCTGCGTTTGCGTGCGTCCGGGTTCGAGGTCGACCTTTACGACAACCAAGCCCAGCCCGGCGGCCGAGCCGGTGTCTACCGCCGCAACGGCTATACCTTCGACGCCGGGCCCACCGTTATCACCGCTCCGTTTCTCTTCGATGAACTATGGTTCCTTTTCGGCAAGGATCGCCGCGAAGCCGTAGAGTTCCGCGAGCTGTCGCCTTGGTACCGCATTCGCTTTGCAGACGGACGATCCTTCGACTACGGCGGCACCGATGAGCAGCTTGTAGCCCGAGTTGAGGCATTTTCCCCCGGCGACGTCCCCGGGTACAAAGCATTGCTGCAACAGGTCGAGCGCATTTACAAGGTCGGCTTTGAAGAGTTGGGCGCTGTTCCGTTCGACTCGGCCATGAAAATGCTGGCCGTGCTGCCCCGGATGCTCGCCCTTCGCAGCGATCGCTCGGTCTACAGCTTTGTCAGCCGGTACATTCGCGACGAAGCCCTTCGCCGCGTCTTTTCTTTCCAGCCCTTGCTGGTCGGCGGAAATCCGTTTCATACCACCTCCATCTACTCGCTCATCCAGCATCTCGAGCGCAAGGATGGGGTTTCCTTCGCCATGGGCGGAACCGCCGCGCTGGTCGCCGCCATGGCGGACCTGATGAGAGAACAGGGCGTGAACCTGCACCTGAGCTGCGGCGTTCGGCAAATTTCCGTCAACCGGGGCCGCGCGACCGGTATTGAGCTGGACAGCGGTGAACAGGTCGCGGCCGATGCAGTAGTCGCGAACGCGGACGCGCCCGCCGTCTACCGGCGTCTGCTCAAGCCGGAGCACCGCCGCAAGTGGACCGACGCCCGCGTCCGGCGGCAGAAATACTCCATGGGTTTGTTTGTGCTGTACCTGGGGGTTCGGCGGCAGTACCCGCACCTGGCCCACCACACCATCCTGCTCGGACGCCGCTACAAGGAGCTGCTGACGGAGATTTTCAACCACAAGCTGTTGTCCGACGACATCAGCCTGTACCTCCACGCGCCCACCCGCACTGACCCAACGCTCGCGCCCCCGGGCTGCGAAAGCCTGTACGCGCTGGTGCCGGCGCCGAACTTGGAGGTGATCCACCCGGAGCGCGCTATCGACTGGGCGAGCGCCGGGCCCAGGCTGGCGTCGCACACCATTGATGTGCTCGAAAATACGCTCTGCCCGGGTTTGCGGTCCGCCATTGAGGTCCAATTCCACGTCACGCCGGAGCACTTCCGCGACAATCTGCGTACCGAGCACGGCACGGGGTTCTCCATCCAGCCGACGCTCGGCCAGTCCGCCTACTTTCGCTTCCACAACCGTTCTGAGGACGTGCGGGGGCTGTACCTAGTGGGCGCCGGAACGCACCCCGGCGCGGGATTGCCGGGGGTTTTATGCTCGGCCAAGGTGCTGGAGCACTACTTCGACGAAATCCGGGCGCACGCATGAGCGGGAATGGGGCGGAAGCGGTGCTGGCGCGCTCCGGGCGTACGTTTCACCTCGCCTCGCGGTTGCTGCCCGCCGCCATGCGCTCGGATGCGACGGAGCTTTATGCGTTTTGTCGCCGCATGGACGATCTGGCGGACGAGTCCCGCGAAGGCGGTGGTGAGCTGGCCCGAGCCATTGCGGCTCTCGAGGGCGACCCGCTGGGCGAGGAAGCCGCCGCGGCCGGTTGGCCCGTGGACCTGGAGCGGCGGTTCCCCGCGATCGCCAAAGTGGCCGCGACCCTCACCCGCGCTCTGGCCGCAGACGCCGGACCGCGCCGCATGGGCACGGAAGCCGAACTGCTCGAGTACGCTTTCGGGGTCGCCGGCACGGTGGGATTGATGATGTGCCGCATTCTGGGCGCTCCGCCTGAGGGCGCCCAAGCCGCCTCCCACCTCGGCATCGCAATGCAGCTGACCAACATCGCTCGCGACGCCCGGGAAGACCGCGAACGGGACCGAATCTACCTGCCGGCCGCCTGGATCGAGCTTGCCGGCGTGGATCGGGCGCTCGACGGAGGACCTCCCGAGCCGCTCGCTGCCGCGATCCGCAAACTGCTGAAGCTGGCCGATCGGTACTACGCGAGCGCTCACTCCGGCATGCACTATCTGCCGCTGCGCGCGCGGGTGGGCATTTTGGCCGCCGCGGCCTGCTACCGAGAGATTGGGGTCGTGGTCGCCTGCGATATCCCAGCCTCGTGGCGTCGGCGCGCGGTGGTCTCCGGTCGCCGCAAGGCAGTCTTGGCGGCGCGCGCATGTCTTCTGGCGCCGGTTGCAGGCCGGCGCGGCGCTTCAGCCTTCCAGCCTGCGGAAAGCGGCTCATGACGCCCGACGCGGAGATCGTGATCGTAGGCGCGGGCTGCGCGGGCCTGAGCCTCGCGGCGGCATTGGCCCTGGAACGAGTCCCCGGCCGCGTACTGCTGCTGGAGCCGCGCACCGTCTACACGCGCGACCGTACCTGGTGCTTTTGGAACACGGAAGAGCACCCTTTCACCTCCGCCGTCTCGCACTCCTGGAATGCGTGGGGAGTAAGCGCCAACGGCCGCGCGGTGCTGCGCCAAAGCCGCCGCTACCGCTACTGCCACATCGCCGGGGACCGCTTCTACCGCGACGCTGTGGAGCGGGTCGACCGGGCGCCGGAGCAGCAGCTGTGCCGCGGCGTTTCCGTGCGGTCCATCGCGCGCGAGGCAAACGGCCTGCAGGCCGTGGAAACCGACCAGGGACGCCTTCTTGCCCGGCAAGTATTCGACAGCCGCCCTGCCGCCGGCGACCAAGCGTCGCAGCCGGCCTTCCTGCAGCGCTTCCTGGGCCGGCACGTGCGGACCGCTCAGGCCTGCTTCGACCCGGAAGCGGTGGAGCTCATGCGCTTTCTGCCTTCGGATGTGCCGGGCCGGATCCGTTTTCTGTATCTGCTTCCGTTTTCCGCGACCGAAGCCTTGGTGGAGATGACGTATCTCGACGCGCCGACGCTGCCCCCGCCTGCGTACGATCGCGAGCTGGACGCTTGGCTGCGGCAGCAGACCGACGATTGGGAGGTGCTGTACACGGAACAGGGTTCGCTGCCTATGAGCGTGGCCCGGATAGACGCCGGAGAGGCTGGGGTGATCCCGATCGGTGTGCGAGGGGGACGGCTGAAGCCCTCCTCGGGCTACGGATTTCTGCGGATTCAGCGCCACAGCCGCGCGCTCGCGCGGGCTATGCGCTTGGGCGCCCCGCTGCTCGGGACCGCGGAGCCGGGTGTGTACAGCGCGATGGACGCCGTGTTCCTCCAGGCGCTTCAGAGCCGCCCGGATGCGGCTTCGGAGCTGTTTTTGCGGATGTTCGCCCGCTCCGACCCAGATGCGCTGGTGCGCTTTTTAAGCGAGGGGAGTGCGGGACCGGGCGAAATCCTGCGGGTGGCCTGGTCGCTGCCGAAGGGCCCGATGCTGCGTGCGATGGCCGCTGCCCTGAATGGCAAAGCCCGATCCGGGGCGCGGCGATGAGCAACCCGGCGACGCTTTGGAACCCGCCCGCGCCGGCGGATCAGGCGAGCGCCCGAGGGTTCTGGCTGCCCGCGCGGCTCGGGCTGTTCGCAGCTGTGGCCCTTGCGTGTTGCGGGTTGTCCGTAGCCGGGTGGCTCCGCGGCCCCGCGGTTGTGCCCTTTGCGTTGGCGGCCGTTGCGATCGCGATGTGGCACGGAGCGTACGACCATGTGCAGGGCGAGCAGCTGCTGCGGGCGCGTTTGGGTCGGCGCTGGCTGGTTTGGTTTCTGGGCGGCTATCTCCTGCTGTTCGGGCTCACCCTGGTGGGCTGGTTTTTGGCGCCCGTGGCTTCGCTTGCGCTCTTTTTGCTGTATTCCGCCTGGCATTTCGGGACGGAGCCGGAAGAGCGGACCCCCGGGCCGGCGGTGGCCTTGGCCGGGCTTGCCTGGGGCGCCGTGCCGATCCTAGCTGCCTGCCGGTGGCAGGGCACTGCGGTCACGCCCATCTTCGCGGCCATGCTCGGGCGACATGGGTCGGCCGCCGGCGCGCTGTGCGGCGCGCTCGGCTTCGCTCTTTGGCCAGTGCTCAGCATGGCTCTGCTCGGCATTGCCGGCGGGCTGTTGGGGCGCTCGCCGGCCCAGCGTGGCGAGTTGCTCGCCGTGGCCGTGCTTCAGGTCGCGCTTTTTGTCCTGTGCGATCCCCTGGTGGCCTTTGCCGTGTATTTCTGCTGCTGGCACACGCCGGAGCACCTCCTGGCGACCAGCGTCGGCGAGCCGGGGGGCTTGCGTCGCAATCTGCGCGCCGGTTTTCTTCCCTGGCTTTTGTCGCTCGGGTTTCTGGGGTTGGCTTTCGCGTACGGGCGGCACGGCGCCGAAGTGTACCAAGCACGGCTTTTCATCGTGCTCAGCGCCTTGACCGTGCCCCATATGGCGCTCAACGAGCTACGCCGCGGTCTGCGGCGTCATCCTACCGCTGTTGGAGGGGCCGCATGAGGGACGACACCTGTGCCGGGATTGAGCGGGAACTGCGCACGTTGCTCCCAGCGGTCGCGCCACTGCGTGCTCCCGTCGAGCACGCCCTGCAGGGGGGCAAACGCGCTCGCGGGCTCTTGCTGGCGGCTGTGGGGCAGGGAACCGCCTTGCCGGAAAACTTGCTGCTGCGGGCCGCGGCGTCGGTCGAGCTGCTTCACGCCGCGACGCTGGTGCAGGACGACATCTTCGATCGTAGCTCCCTCCGTCGAGGCCGGCCGGCGACCCACTGCGTTTTCGGCGAGCGCATCGCCACGCTCGCCTCGGACTGGATGCTGGCCGAGGCGATCCGGTCCGCGTACCGGCTTAGCTCTGAGTTCGGCGAAGCCCTGAGCCGTTGCACCGAAGCGCTCATCACAGCGGAAGCTCGCGAGTTCACCTGCCCGGCCTCGGCCGGCCTTTCGGAGCTGAGGGCTGCGGCGACCCAGGTAGCTCGCGGCAAAACCGGGGAGCTGTTCGGCCTGGCCTTGAGCGCCCCGGCTTGGTTGGGCGGCGACCCGGCCGCCGCTCGGCGCTTGCACGAAGCAGGCTGCGGGCTCGGGCTGGCGTTCCAGTACCTGGACGACACCGCCGATCTGTACGGCGATGCGAGCGCAGCCGGCAAGCCGTTGCGCCGGGACCGAGCCGCGGGCCTGTGGACCTTGCCGATGCTCGATGCGATGGCTATGGGACGATCGCGGTGCGTGCATCTCGCTGAGGCAGTGGCGGACTTGTCCGTGCGGGATGGTGTTCTGGCCACGGCGCGCTCGCGATGGCGGCACGCCTCTGAAGCCGTTGTTCAGGAGCTGCCGAGCGGGGCGGCAGTGCGGCCCTTGCTCGAAGAGCTGACCGCAAAAGCGCTGGCCATAATGGAGCGCGAAGCTGATTTGTCCGCTGCCTAGCTTTTGCCCGGGGTCGCCTTCAGCGCCCGCCGTCGCACCGGCTTGGTCGCGCTGCCGTACACTCCGCGCAATATCCGCGGATCTACCAGCCAGTGCAGCATTCCCGGCCGCCGCAAAAGGTCGATGCGCGCGATAGCCCCCTTGCGCAGCCGGATTGCCGCCCGGCTCGGAGCCGCGCTCCCGTTCATGATCAGCGAACCCAAAAACAGCGGCAGGTTCGGGTTGTGCCCCACTAAAAGCACATTTTCGTATTGATGTAATTCGTTCATGAAGGTCTGGAAAGCTGCCGTGGAGCTTTCCGGCTTCAGCGCGTCCGTGACCTGGATTCTGGAGTCATAGCCAACTTCGGTCCCCACCAGAGAAGCGGTCTGCATGGCTCGCTTCAATGGGCTCGACGCAATCAAGTCGAACTGCACTTTGAGTGCGTTCAGATAGCTGCCCACCAGCATGCACTGACCCTTCCCCTCCTTATCGAGAGGACGCTTTACATCCACCAATGGGTTGGCGCGCCGGGTACCTGCGCTGGCGTGGCGAAGTATATAGACATTCATGATGAGGCGATTCCGGGGAACATATTTACAGGATTGTAACAATTCGCCCGGCCTTCGCCCTAGCGAAATCCGTTCAGTACGCCGGAGCCGGGCCGCCCGGGATGCTGGGGGCCGGGAAACCGGGGTCCACGCCCGGAACGCCCACCGCCGGGTCCAGCGGATCCGGATCGGGATCGGGCAATGGGTTGGGGTCGAACGGCGGCTCTCCGCCCGGCACAGATGGATCGAGCGGGCCGGGGTCGATACCCGGAATCGTGGTCAGGGAAAGCGGAATTTGCGACGTGATGAGGGCTGCCATGGGGAGTGTGAGCCGTGGCGGGGCTTTCTGGTTGCTTTTCCTGTGCAACCATTTGAGCGGCCCATCCGTACACATCACCAGGACCGGCGGCCGTGGGGTACGATGGGGTTTATTCCCGTCGCCCATCCACCGGGGCGGGGTTCCGGCAACCACTCCTGATCAAGGAAACACCACGCACGCATGGAACAGCAACCACCCGCGTCTCCGCTCCCGGCCTACCGGCAAGCCGCGCCCGACCGTGAGCGCACGGGCTATGCCGACGCCGAGAGCCCTCGCCCGGACCGGCCCAAAAAACGCCGCCGCTGGGTGTGGATCGTGCTGCTCGCCATCTTCGCCCTTGCCTTTTTCCTTATCCTCCGTCACAAGCCCGGCGGCGGCGCTGAGCAGCAGGCCCAGACCCGCCACGGAAAGGGCGGCACCGTGACCTTGAATGCGGCCCAGGCCCACACCGGCGAAATGGCTATCAAGCTGCAAGCCATCGGCACCGTCACCCCGACCTACCTTGCCTCCATCACCAGCCAGGTGGCCGGCAAAATCATTGCCGTTCACTACCGCGAGGGTCAGACCGTCCGCAAGGGTGCCCCGCTGATCGACATCGACCCCCGCCCCTACCAGGCCACGCTCGACACAGCGCAGGGCACCCTCCTGCGCGATCAGGGAGTGTTGGCGCAGGCCCAAATGGATCTCGCGCGCTACCAGGCCGCCTGGGCCCGCAACGCCATCGCCAAGCAACAGCTCGACGATCAATCCAAGTTGGTCGAGCAGGACCAGGGGCTGGTCCACGCCGACCAAGGCACGGTGGAAGCCGATCAGGTCAACGTCGACTTCTGCCATATCACCTCGCCCATCAACGGCAAGGTCGGCCTGCGATTGGTCGATCCCGGCAATGTGGTGCAGGCCAACGGAACCAGCGCTCTGGTGGTGGTCGCCGAGGTCCAGCCCATCACGGTCGTCTTCACCATCCCGGAGGGCAACATCGCCCAGGTCACGCAGGCGATGCACAGCCGCCCCCTGCAGGTGGAAGCCTACGATCGCACGCAGCAGCACCTGCTCGCCACCGGCGCTCTCGAAGCGACCGATAACCAGATCGACACCACCACCGGCACTCTGAAGCTCCGCGCCCGCTTTGCCAACCCCAAGCTCACACTGTTTCCCAACCAGTTCGTCAACACTGAGCTGCTGGTCGATGTGCTCCACAGGCAAACGCTCATCCCCAACTCGGCCATCCAGCGCAACGGCAGCCAGAACTACGTTTATGTGCTTAAGAACAACACGGCGACCATCGTCAACATCAAGGTAGTCGCCGCGGACCAAACCAACTCCGCCGTGACCGGCCTCGAGGTCGGCGACCAGCTCGCCGACAGCTCCTTTGAGAAGCTCCAGGACAAGAGCAAGGTCCGGGTGGTCCAGCAAAAACTCGCCCCCAGCGACGAGGAATCGAACACGCCGTGAGCATTTCGCGCCCGTTTATCCTGCGGCCGGTAGCCACCTCGCTGCTGATGGTGGCGATTCTGCTCGCCGGCATCGTGTCGTATACGCAGCTGCCGGTTTCCGCCCTGCCGCAGGTGGACTACCCCACCATCCAGGTCCTCACCTTCTATCCCGGCGCCGCGCCCGACGTCACCTCCACCACCGTCACCGCCCCCCTGGAGCGACAGTTCGGCCAGATGCAGGGCTTGAGCCAGATGACCTCGACCTCCGCCGGCGGGGTGTCAGTCATCGTGCTCCAGTTCGTCCTCACCCTCGACATCGACGTCGCCGAGCAGGAGGTGCAGTCCGCGATCAACGCCTCGCAATCGCTCTTGCCGTCGGACCTGCCCGTGCCACCTGTTTACTCAAAGACCAACCCTGCCGATGCCCCGGTTCTGACCATGGCGATCACCTCGAAGACCCTGCCGCTTTCGCAGGTGGAGGACCTGATCGACACCCGCATGGCGCCGAAGATTTCTCAGCTCACCGGCGTCGGCCTGGTCTCCATCTCCGGCGGCCAAAAACCCGCGGTCCGCATCCAGGTCAACCCCACCCAGCTGGCCTCCTACGGCATGAACCTGGAGGACATCCGCACCGCCCTAACCCAGACCAGTGTCAACTCCGCCAAGGGCTCCTTCGACGGGCCGACGAAGGACTGGCAGATCGACGCCAACGACCAGATCTCGACCGGCACCCAGTACAACGATGTGGTCGTCGCCTACCGCAACGGCGCGCCGGTGTTCCTCCGCAATGTCGCGACCGTGATGAACGGGATTGAAAACACCAATCAGGCGGCCTGGATGAACACGACCCCCGCGGTCATCCTCAACGTCCAGCGCCAGCCCGGCGTCAACACCATCGCGGTCGTCAACAGCATCAAGCAGCTGCTGCCCCAGCTCCAAGCCACGCTCCCCGCCAGCCTCCGCGTTACCACCCTCACCGATCTGACCACCTCGATCCAGGCCTCGGTTCACGACGTCGAGTTTGAGCTCATGCTCACCATCGCGCTGGTCGTGCTGGTCATTTTCCTGTTCCTGCGCTCGCTCGCCGCCACCATCATCCCGTCCGTCGCCGTGCCGCTTTCGCTTGTCGGCACGTTCGGGGCCATGTACGCGCTTGGTTACTCGATTGATAACCTCTCCATGATGGCGCTGACCATCTCGACCGGCTTCGTGGTCGACGACGCCATCGTGATGATCGAAAACATCTCGCGCTACCTGGAGGAAGGCGACAAACCGCTGCAGGCCGCCCTCAAAGGCGCGGGCCAGATCGGCTTCACCATCCTGTCACTCACCGTCTCGCTCATCGCGGTGCTCATTCCGCTCTTGTTCATGGGCGACGTAGTGGGCCGGCTGTTCCGCGAGTTCGCCGTCACTCTCGCGGTCACCATCATCATCTCGGCCGTGGTCTCGCTCACCCTGACGCCCATGATGTGCTCCCGCATCCTGCGCCACAAACCGGCCTCCCAGCAGGGCCGCCTCTATCACGCCTCCGAGCGCGCCTTTGAGAGCATGATCGCCTTCTACGGCCGCACCCTGCGCTTCGTGCTCCGCTTCCAGGTGGTCACGCTGCTTGTCGCCGTCGCCACCCTCGTCCTGACCGTCTTCCTCTACATCATCATCCCCAAAGGCTTCTTCCCGGTCCAGGACACGGGCGTCATCCAGGGCATCTCCCAGGCCGCGCAAACGATTTCGTTCGACACGATGGCCCAAAAGCAGCAGCAGCTGGCCCGGATTATCCTCGCCGACCCCGCCGTCGAGAGCCTCTCCTCCTTTATCGGCGCGGACGGCACAAACACGACCCTCAACAGCGGCCGTTTTTCGATCAACCTCAAGCCGCTTTCCCAGCGCAGTCTCAGCGCCGCCGACGTCATCCGCCGCCTCCAAACCAAGCTCACGGAGGTCGACGGCATGCAGCTCTTCATGCAGCCGGTCCAGAACATTTCCGTCGACGACCGCGTGACCCGCACCCAGTACCAGTTCACCCTCGAAGACCCCAGCCAAACCGAGCTCAATCTCTGGACCGGCCGCTTTGTGGACCAGCTCAAACAGCTGCCCGGCCTCGAAGACGTCGCCACCGACCAGCAAACCGGAGGCCTCGCCGCCTCCATCAACATCGACCGCATCACCGCCTCGCGCCTCGGCATCGCCCCCACCACCATCGACAACACCCTCTACGACGCCTTCGGCCAGCGCCAGATTTCGACCCTCTACACCGAGCTCAACCAGTACCACGTCATCCTCGAAACCCAGCCCCAGTTCCAGCGCGACCCCCGCAACCTCCACGACCTCTACCT
>CAXTRW010000072.1:0-13274 GCA_964246765.1 uncultured Acidobacteriaceae bacterium
CTCACCCCCAGCATCGCCCACGCCCTCAACCAAGGCGACCGCAAAGTCATGCGCGTCCTCCAAGCCCTCGTCCCGCCCGCCCGCCTCGACCTTTTCCGCGTCGAGGCTCTCGCGTCGCTCCACGGCTGGCAGGGAATCCACCGCTGGTTCACCAACCTGAACACCCCTGCCGACCAAGCCTGGCTTCAATCCGTTGCGGGGAGCGTTTAGGAATCTTTGGTAATGACAGGGCTTGGCGCGCAGCACGGGTCCGGCGTAGAGTCGAACTATGTCGAACGCGCAACTCTATCTCGCGATGGCGATCCCGTCGGCAATCGCATTCTTGGGAATTGTGACGAGCCTGATTACGTTCTTCATCACCAATCAGGGCTTTAACAAGCGTATGGACGGTATTGATCGTCGCCTTGATCGCATGCAGGACTCCATTGACCGGATTCAGAATGCTCAAAAGGATTTTCACGCGAAACAGGCTGTGCACGACGTCGAAATAGCCAACATCAAGGCGGGCGCTCGGTAATCGTACACTCACAAGATGGCCGACCAAACCGACCAGCCCGAAGAGCAGGAACAGGAACAAAAAGCCGACCTCGAAAACCTCCCCCAAGGCTACAAGTACATCGAGCGCCTGGTCGAGGAGCCCGTCCCCTCCGACGAGGAGATCCGCGAAGAAACCCACGAAGCCGAAAAACCAAACGAGCAGCCCTACATCGCCTTTGAGCACGTGTCCAAGTCCTTCGGCGACTTCGTCGTGCTCAAGGACGTCAACTTCTTCGTAAACCCCGGCGAAACCATGTGCATCCTGGGCCGCTCCGGCGTGGGCAAATCCGTCTCGCTCCAGCAGCTCATGGGCTTTTACAAGCCCGACTCCGGCCGCATCCTGGTCGCGGGCGAGGACATCACCCGGTTCAACGAAGACCAAATGCAGGAGGTGCGCAAAAAGCTCACCATGGTCTTCCAAAACGGCGCGCTCTTCGACTCGATCTCCGTCCGCGAAAACGTCGCCTTTCCCCTGCGCGACAACCAGCAGCTCGACGAGGACCAGATCCAGCAGATCGTCTCCGGCCTGCTCGAAATGGTCGGCGTGCCCCCATCCACCGCCGAAGAGCTCCCGTCCCTGCTGTCCACCGGCATGAAGCGCTCCGTCGCTATCGCCCGCGCCCTCGCCGCCCAGCCCCAAGCCATCCTCTACGACGAGCCCACCACCATGGTCGACCCGCTCATCGCCCGACGCATGGGCGACCTCATCCAGAAGCTCAAACACCAGCTCAAGCTCACCTCTATCGTCGTCACCCACGACATGCGCTTCGCCCAGCGCCTCGCCGACCGCGTCCTGTTCCTCCACGAAGGCACCGCCCGCTTCTTCGGCACCCTCGACGAAATGCGCGCGTCAAACGATGAAATCCTGTGCCAGTTCCTCGAACAAGACGAACTCG
Source organism: uncultured Acidobacteriaceae bacterium (assembly GCA_964246765.1). Taxonomy (GTDB): domain Bacteria; phylum Acidobacteriota; class Terriglobia; order Terriglobales; family Acidobacteriaceae; genus EB88. Next base: position 1,434 of record CAXTRW010000072.1, read on the forward strand.
TCCTCCCCGGCCAACCCGGCGGCCGTTGACGTTCCCGTCAACTCACCAATGCGGTTTACCACACGTCTTGCCTTTGAGACAGAAGCAACACGGGTGCCCCACGTCTCGATTCTGCCACGTGGGTTCTCCTGAGCGAAAGCTCAGGACCGCGCAGGCACGACCCGCTAAACTGAATAAGTGAAGATCGCTCTAGCCCAGATCAACCCCACGGTCGGCGATTTCTCCGGCAACCTGCGCAAAATGCTGGATTACGCAACACGCGCTGCCCAGTCGGAAGCGCACCTGGCCATCTTCCCCGAGCTCTCCATCTGCGGCTACCCACCCGCCGACCTCCTCGAAAAACCATCCTTCATCGAGCGCGCCCAGGAATGCGTCGAAGAGCTCGCCCGCGAAACCGCCGACCTGAAGCTGGCGATCATTTGCGGCTACCCCTCCCAGGCCCCGCGCTCCTCCGGCAAATGCGTCTACAACTCCGCCGCGGTGCTCGAACACGGCCGCATTGTCTTTACGCAGAGCAAGCGCCTGCTCCCCTTCTACGACGTTTTCGACGAGCAGCGCTACTTCGCCCCCGCCCCTTCGCAAAGCATCTGCGAGATCGCCGGCGAGCGCGTCGCCCTCACCATCTGCGAGGACGCCTGGAACGACAAAAGCTTTTGGGAAACCCGCCGCTACCAGGTCGACCCCATCGAAGAGCTCATGCGCCCCAGCTCTTCGGGCACGACCCCGTCGCTCATCCTCAACATCTCCGCCTCCCCTTTCTGGCGCGGCAAGCGCGCCACCCGCGAGCAGATGCTCTCAGCCATCGCCAGCCGCTATCGGGTTCCGGTCGTCATGGTCAACCAGACAGGCGGCAATGACAGCTTGCTGTTCGACGGAACCTCACTCGCCCTCAACAGCAAAGGCGAAGTCGCGGCCCGCGCGCTCTCCTGCGCCGAAGACCTCCTCTTCTTCGACACCGAAACCCAAACCGGCGATCTGCGCCCCGCCTTCGAGAACGAAGACGCGCTGGTCTACCAAGCCCTCGCCATGGGCGTCCGCGACTACGTCCGCAAGTGCGGCTTCAGCAAAGTGCTGGTAGGCCTGAGCGGCGGCATCGACTCCGCTTTGGTCGCCGCCATCGCCGTCGAAGCGCTCGGCGCCGAAAACGTCACCGGCATCGGCATGCCCAGCGAATACTCCTCCCCCGGCTCGGTCGAGGACAGCCGCAAACTCGCGGAAAACCTCGGAATTCGCTTCGAAATCGTCCCCATCGCGCCCATGTTCACGGACTTTAACCACGCGCTCGCGCCCTTGTTCGCGGGCGCGGCCAGCGACCTCACCGAGGAAAACCTCCAGTCGCGTATTCGCGGAACTTTGCTCATGGCGCTCTCAAACAAGTGGAACGCGCTGGTGCTGACCACTGGCAACAAGAGCGAAATGGCCACCGGCTACTGCACCCTGTACGGCGACATGGTGGGCGCGCTCGCGGTCATCGGCGACGTGATGAAGACCGAAGTCTACCGCCTGTGCCGCTATGCCAACCGCGAGCGCGAGCTGATCCCGCAAGCGATTCTCGACAAAGCTCCGTCCGCCGAGCTGCGCCCCGGCCAGGTCGACCTCGACTCGCTCCCGGACTACGCGCACCTGGACCCCGTGCTCTCGGCCTACGTCGAGCACTACGAAACCGCGGACGAAATTGCCGCTCACACTGAACTCGCGCCGGATGAGATCGCCCGCGTGCTCAAGCTGGTCGAGCGCAGCGAGTACAAGCGCCAGCAAGCCGCCCCGGTGCTCAAAGTCACGCCCAAAGCCTTCGGCATGGGCCGCCGCTTTCCCATCGCGGCGAAAGCACAGGTGTAGCTCTTTCGAGTCAGCGCAATCTGACCGCAACGGCGTCACCCCGGGATGGAGATCGCCCTCTAATTTGGGCCGGAACTGAGGGTTGGGGAAAGCCGTCGCGCTGTGCATGTAAAGTAAGCAGCGTCATGAAAAAGCAACAGGCGCCCACCACCAACAAGCATCTCGTCCGCTGGGTTGAGAAAATGGCGGAGCTCACCCAGCCCGATTCCATCCACTGGGTCGACGGCTCCGAGGCCGAGTACGACGGGTTCTGCGATCGGCTCGTGGACGCGGGTACCTTTACCCGTTTAAACCCGGAGCTGTGGCCCGGATGCTTCTACGCCCGCTCCGACGCGCGCGACGTGGCCCGCGTGGAGGAGCGCACCTTTATCTGTTCGCTTTCCCGCGACAGCGCCGGGCCTACCAACAACTGGGAAGACCCGTTCGCGATGCGCCGCAAGCTCAAGCAGCTGTTCCAGGGCTGCATGCGGGGGCGCACCATGTATGTGCTGCCCTTCAGCATGGGCCCGGTCGGCTCGCCCATGTCGCAGATCGGGGTGCAGCTGACGGATTCGCTGTACGCGGTCGTGAATATGCGCATCATGGCGCGGGTCGGCCGCGAGGTCCTGGCCGAGATCGACAAGGACATCAAGCGCGTGGTGCCCTGCATGCACACTGTGGGCGCGCCGCTTGCGCCGGGGCAGCGAGACGTCGCCTGGCCCTGCAACGACGAGAAATACATCGTGCACTTCCCGGAAACGCGCGAGATCTGGAGCTACGGCTCCGGGTACGGCGGCAACGCGCTGCTGGGCAAGAAGTGCTTCGCGCTGCGCATCGCCTCGGCGATTGCGCGCGATGAAGGCTGGATGGCCGAACATATGCTCATCGTCGGCGTCGAAAGCCCCGAAGGCGAAAAGACCTACGTCGCGGCGGCTTTTCCTTCCGCCTGCGGCAAAACCAATTTTGCCATGATGATCCCGCCCGCGGGTTTCGAGGGCTGGAAGGTGTATACGGTCGGCGACGACATCGCCTGGATTCGCCCCGACGCCCGCGGCCAGCTGCGGGCCATCAACCCGGAAGCTGGTTTCTTCGGCGTGGCGCCCGGCACTTCAGCCAAAACCAACCCGAACGCCATGGCCACCCTGAGCCGCAACTCCATTTTCACCAACGTGGCGCTCACGCCCGAGGGCGGCGTGTGGTGGGAGGGCATGACCGACGAGCCGCCGGCAGAGTGCCTGGACTGGCGCGGCGAGCGCTGGACGCCGGAAATCGCCCGCGAAACCGGCGCGCCCGCGGCCCACCCCAACGGCCGCTTCACCGCGCCTGCTCGGCAGTGCCCCACCATCGACTCCGACTGGGAATCGCCCGATGGCGTGCCCATCAGCGCGATCGTTTTCGGAGGCCGCCGATCGAGCACCGTGCCGCTGGTGTACCAGGCGTTCAACTGGAGCGCGGGCGTGTACATGGGCGCGACCATGGGCTCGGAAACCACGGCGGCCGCCTCCGGCGCCACAGGCCGGGTGCGGCGAGACCCCATGGCCATGCTGCCTTTCTGCGGCTACAACATGGGCGACTATTTCCGCCACTGGCTCCAGATGCAGCGCACATTGTCGGCGACGCCGCGCGTTTTTGAGGTCAACTGGTTCCGCAAAGACGAGGACGGCCATTACCTATGGCCGGGATTCGGCGAAAACATGCGCGTGCTCAAGTGGATCGTCGACCGGGTTCGCGGCCGCGCTCAAGGCAAGGAGTCGCCCATTGGATGGACTCCGTTTTACGAGGACATGGAGTGGCGCGGGCTCGCGTTTCCCCGAGAGCGCTTCGACCAGTTGCAAGCGATTGACCGGAGCGCTTGGCGAGGCGAAGTGATGGCCCACGAAGAGCTGTTCATCACCCTGCACGACCATCTGCCGCCCGAAATGGTTTACGAGCGCGAGCTGCTGATCTGCCGCTTATGAAGGCGGGGCGCGTGCCTGTTGGTCAGCTTTCCAATGGTTCGCTAAGAGCCGAGGAGTAACTACCAGGCGCGCCTCATCTTAATTGCCGCTTAAGCTTCAACCATCCCCTTCCTTAAGTGCGGCTTAAGGCTCGACTTAGAGCGATCGCACTGAAAATAATGCTTGCCAAAGCTGCATTGCGGGGTGCAGTGTTCGCCTTGCAAGTGCGCTGAATTCATCAGCTTGCCAGAGGCGCAATGAGACGAGCGAACGCAGGGAACCGGCTGGGATGGATTGCTGCCATTGTCTTGGTAGCTTGTCTGGCAATGGCATTCAGCCGGCAGATGTTGGCGCAGGTTGCGGGCGCGAACTTATCGGGCACTATCACTGATTCGAGCAGCGCGCTGATTCCGGGCGCCGGCATCGCGATTAGAAACGTCGCCACAGGAGTGGGCCGATCGGTCGTCAGCAATGCGCAGGGGTTCTATTCCGCGCCCAACCTGCTGCCCGGGCCCTACCAGGTGCAGGTGACCGCCCGGGGCTTTACGCGGCTGCTTCAGAAGGGCATCACGCTGACGGTCGGCGCGGAAGAGACCCTGAACCTAACCCTGCAAGTCGGCGCCGACACGCAGACGGTCGTTGTCACCGCCGCGCCGCCCTCCATCCAGACCTCCTCCTCCACGGTGAGCGCGACGGTGGACGGCACCACGGTGCGGCAGCTTCCCTTGAACGGCCGCGACTGGACCTCGCTCGCCACGCTTGAGCCCGGCGTCGTCAACGTGCCGAACCAGGCGACCACCGGCTTCAGCGCGAACAAGGGCAACCGCGGATTCGGAGACCAGCTGGCCGACGGCGGCCACCGCCCCAACGAGAATAATTACCGCGTCAACGGCATGAGTATCAACGACTACTCCAACGCGGCCCCTGGCGGCTCGACCGGAGTCAACCTCGGCGTCGACGCCATCCAGGAGTTTTCCGTACTGACCAGCACCTATACCGCGGAGTACGGCCGCACCTCGGGCGCGGTCATCAACGCCATCACCAAGTCCGGCACCAACGCCCTCCACGGCACCGCCTACTTCTTCGACCGCGACAGCATTTTCGACGCCCGCAACTACTTCGACGGCCCCACGATTCCGCCATTCCGCCGCATCCAGTTCGGCGGCGCGGCCGGCGCGCCTATCGTTAAGAGCAAGGCGTTCATCTTTGCCGATTACGAGGGCATCCGCCAGAGCCAGTCCTCGTCCGGTTCGCTGCTGGTGCCGGATGCGGCGTCGCGCGCCGCCGCGGTTCCCGCTATCCAGCCCTACCTGGCCCTGTGGCCCATTGCCCCGGCCGGCTCGCCCGACGCGAACGGCATCCAGACCTTCAACCAGAACTTCTCCACCACCGCGTCGGAAAACTACGTCATCACCCGCTACGACCAGAAGCTGAAAGGCCCGGACTCGCTCGACGGCACCTACTTTTTCGACTCCGGCCCGCAGAGCCAGGCCGACCCCCTGCGCAATACCGTGAGCGAGGTGTTTTCCCGCCGGCAGCTGGGCAGCGCCGAGGAAACGCACATCTTCAGCCCCGCTGCGGCCAACACCTTCCGCATCGGCGTAAGCCGGATCCTGGGATTCATCAACACCCCGGTTTCCGGGGACGCCGTCGCCACCGACGCGGCGCTCGCCATCGCGCCCGGTTCCAAGGCGCCGCCGCAGATCGCGGTTTCCGGGCTCACCACTGCGTACGGGCTGGGCGGTTTCAACCGCTTCAATCACGCGTGGACCTCGTTTCAGGTCTACGACGACGCTTTTCTCACCCACGGCACCAACTCCTTCAAGCTCGGCTTCGCGCTTGAAAACATGCGCTACAACGTGCTCGAGCAGCTCAGCCCCAACGGCCGCATGAACCCCTATCCGACGCTGGCCGCCTTTCTGAGCAACGCCCCGACCCAGCTCAACGCGCTGGCCCCCGGCGGCTCCACCGAGGTCGGCCTGCGCGAGCTGCTGCTGGGCGGTTACTTTGAGGACGACTGGCGCGTGATGCCCAGCCTTACCCTGAACCTCGGCCTGCGCTACGAGGGCGTCACCCGCCCGACAAACCCGCATAACGTGCCCGGCTACACCGTCAACGGCTACACCGTCGCGGCGGCGCCGTTCCAGCAGATTGAGTCGCTCGGCAACTGCACATCCGGCGCCACCGCCTGCGGCCCCATCGGCAGCAGCAGCCCCATTCAGTCCAATCCCACCAAGTACGACTTTGAGCCGCGCATCGGGCTCTCTTTTGATCCCTTCGGCGACGGCAAAAGCGTGATTCGCGCCGCTGCCGGCATCTTCGACGTACTTCCCCTGCCCTACGAGTTCGGCCTGAACAACGCCGCCACCGCGCCCTTCCAGATTATCGGCGCAGACCCCAGCGCCCGTTTGGGCACCGGTACGCTCGACCTCAATGTCAGCTTCAATCGCCAGCGCATCCGCAACCGCTACGTCACCCCGCACCCGCAGCGCGCCGCCGTGTACGACTGGAATCTCAACGTCCAGAGGGATTTCGGACGCGGCTTCACCGGGCAGGTCGGCTATGTGGGCTCGCGCTCCGTCCACCTTTCGGTCGCCGCCGACGACATCAATCTCGTGCAGCCCGCTGCTGTCGCCGGCGTCGGCCTGGTCTTTCCCTGCGACCCCTCGGCGTTGGCCCCGGGCAGCACCTGCGCTGACACGCAAACCGGCACCCGCATTGACTCCAACTGGGGCGGCGGCGCCGGCATCCGCCCGGTCCTGTTCGACGGCGCGGCCTCCTACAACGGGCTGCAGGCGCAGCTGAAAAAGGCCATGGCCGGCGGCCTGCAAGGGCAGCTTTCCTACACCTTCAGCAAGTGCCGCGACCTGAGCTCCGCCCCGGTGACCGGCGACACCTTCCTCAACTCCATCGCCGTGCCGTTGCTGCTGGTTAAGCGCGCCCGGGTCGGCGCTTGCGACTTCGATTTGCGCCAGGTAGCGACCGGGAGCCTCATCTATGACATTCCTCCCGTTAAATTCGCGAATTCCGCGGTGGAGTCCGCGGTCAACGGTTGGGAGGTCGGCGGCATCATCACCGCCGAGACCGGCGCGCCCTTTACCGTCACGGTCGGCGGCGGCAGCGATCCTCTCGGCACCGGCTTCAACGGCGACTACTCCATGGATTTCGCAGGCATCCGGCCCGGCTGCAAACCCATCCACGGCGGCATCAACTACCTGAATACCAACTGCTTTACGCCGCCCACCGCGCCGGCATCCCTGGCGCCGGCGAGCGCCGCGAACCCCTACGGCTGCGCGCCCAACTCATTCCGCAACTACACCGGCGCCCCAGCCCCGGCCGGCACCCAGTTCTGCTCCAACGTACTGGGCAATACCGGCCGCAACGAGTTCTACGGCCCCGGGCTCACCAACCTGGACTTTTCCCTCTTCAAAAACACCAAAATGGGCTTCATTTCCGACGCTTTCAACCTGCAACTGCGGGCTGAGTTCTTCAACGTCCTGAACCACACCAATTTCCTTTCGCCCGGCTTCCTAAACACCTTCGGCCAGAACAACTCCGCCTACGATGCAGGCGGGGCCGCGCTTCCGACCGCGCTCAACCAAACCTCCAGCACCTCGCGCCAAATCCAGCTCGGCGCGAAAGTGGTTTTTTAACTCTTACGTTCGTGTCACACTTGCCTTCGAGGACCGCACTTGCACATAGAGGAAGCCTCCATTCCCGACACAATCGAACAGAGCGCGCCCGGCTGGGGTTTCGCCGTCACGGGCGCGATCCTCGGCTGGGTGCTCGATGCCTTTGATTTTTTTGTGGTCATCTTTCTGCTTGATACCCTCGCCGGCCACCTCCACGTGGGCAAGCAGGCCGTGGTCCTCACGATTACCGCCACCCTCGCTATGCGGCCCGTGGGGGCGCTTCTGTTTGGCGTGCTGGCTGACCGCTTCGGTCGAAAAAAACCGCTGATAGCCTGCGTCGTTTATTTCTCAACCGTCACGGTTTTGAGCGGATTCGCACCTACTTATGGCTTTTTCCTCGCGATGCGCGCGCTGTACGGTATCGGCATGGGCGGCTACTGGGGCATCGGCGCGTCGTTCGCCATGGAAAACGCCCCGCGCCAACGCCGCGGCCTGCTTTCCGGCCTGATGCAGAGCGGCTACCCGTTCGGCTACCTGCTGGCCGCGGTGGCCATGCAGACGCTGCGCCCTTGGCTGGGCTGGCAGCTCATGTTCGCGGTGGGCTCGGTGCTTGCGCTGGTCATCGTCGTGCTCACCGCGCTTTCGCCCGAGTCCGAAGCCTGGAAGCTGCACCGCATGGGATCGATCGGCGGCATCTTCCGGACGCTGTTCCAGCACAAACGCAGTTTTTTTTATTTGCTGCTGGTTATGACGGCGATGTCCTGCCTCTCGCATGGTACGCAGGATTTGTACCCGGACTTCCTGAAAGGACTCCACGCCATCCACGGCGCAACCGTTCTGGGCATGCAGCCGCTGTTCGGCATTCCCATTCTCTACAACATCGCGGCCATTCTGGGAGCGCTCGTGTTCGGCCACCTCTCTGAGGGTCGAGGCCGCCGCGCCGCAATCATCGGGGCGCTGGTGCTCGCTTTGGTGGCTATTCCGGCCTGGGCGTTCGGCAGCACCGTGATGGTTCTGGTGTTGGGCTCATGCCTGATGCAGGCCGGGGTGCAGGGTGCCTTCGGGGTCATCCCGGCGCACCTCAACGAGCTTTCCCCGGACGCGGTGCGCTCCCTATTTCCCGGCTTCGTGTACCAGCTCGGCGTCCTGGTCGCCTCGCCGGCGGTCTGGATCGAGTACCTGCTGCGCGACCATCTCGGCTACCCATGGGCCCTCACCGCCTTTGAGCTGGTCGTTATTATCTCGCTCATGTTCATCTTTGCCTTCGGACCCGAACAGCGCGGCCGCAGCTTTCGCGCGGTGCAATAGCGCTACGAGTGCGCCGGCAGCAGTACCATCGTGCCTTGCGGGTGGGTATGGCTCAACCGCACGATGTGCGGCGTCAGCACGATGATCAAGCTGTCGCGGGTGGTGTTGAGGTTGTGATTTGTATATAGGTCCAGCCCCGGGATCTCGCTCAGAAAGGGAATCCCGATCAGGGCCGCGCTTTCCTGGTTGGAAAGCTGTGACACCAGCACCGTTTTTTCCCCCGGCTTGACGTTGACGATCGATTCGGTTTCGCGGTTGTTGATGACTGGGTTGCTGTTGAGCGTTTGCCCGCTCAGGGACGAGAGCTGCAGCTTGAGCTTGAGCGAAACGGCGCGCCCTTGTTCCACGCGCGAGGTCGCCGACAGCAGCAGCCCGATGTCCTGGTAGTCCACCTGCGGCACCGCCGCGGTTTGCGCCGAGTTGAGCGCCGACAGATTGATGCCCAGGTTTTGCAGCGTGTTCGAGAGCCCGGCCGAATTGATGCCCGCGATGCCGGTCGGGCCGGTCGCCAGGTTGGTGTACGAGGAGGTGACGATCGGGTAGCGTTCGCCGATCTTGACCGTGCCCTCCTCCTGGTCGAGCAAACGCAGCTGCAGCTTATCGAGCATGCGCGTGTCGGACGTGTTGAGCTGCGCGTTGGCCGTGGCCGAGGTCAGCGTCAGGCCGGTGGTCGTGAGCCCGCCGCCGAAGTATGCGAAAGGTTGCGACAGGATCGTCGATCCGGCCTGGCCCGAGGCGATCAGCGCGAGCGCAATCTCCCCCACATTGCCCGGGCTCGCGAGGCCGCTCGATATAATCTGCTGCACCAGCGACGGGTTGCTCTGGATCAGGTTGTTGATCTCGGAGGTCACGTTGAAGATGGTAGTGGTTTGCGGCAGCTCGGCGCCCACGTCGGTCATGCGCTGGGTCTGCACCTCGTATATGTCCACGTCGAGCGAGATCTCGCTGCGGCCGGCCAGCAGCTCATGCACTTCCGTGTTGAACGCGTCGACGCTTTGCTCCGGCGCGCGGATGGTCAGGGTGTTATTCGACTCGTGTACCGTGGCTTGCTGCGCCTGGAAGACATTGCGCGCGATGTTGCCGATGTCGTTCAGCTCCGCCGTGGTGAGCCCGGGCAGGTAGACGGTTTCGAGCGCCAGCCGCTCAAACTCGGCTCGGTTTTCCTTGGTGTCGACCGCCGCCAGCGCCCGCCGAGGGTCAAGGGGAACGAAAAACGTCCCCGTCGCGAGCCGCAGCATCTGCTCCGCCCGCGCCCAGGTCACGTCGTCCGCGTCGAAGTGGACCCGCTCGGTGTCGACGGATTTGTCGATTGACGGCGTGATGCCGTATGCCTCCATCACCTGCTTCAGAAGCTCCGTTTTTGGCAGCATTTCATGGAATGTGTGCGCGCCCGGGTCGGCTTTGAGCTCCACGATCGGCCCTGCGTCGTCGCGCACCGGGTTCAGAGTGGCGTCCCGCGGCGGCGCCTCATCCAGCAGATCGGTCTGATGCTCCATGACCAGCGGATTGCGGCTGTCCGCGGCGGCGGCCTGCTTCATCAGCGCCTGCGCGCCCGTGCGGTTGCCCTGGATTCGCGCTTTCAGGGCCTGCTGCATCAGCTGCGTGGCCAGGTTGTCCCGTGCGATGGCCAGCGCCGCTTCGTAATCTCGGTTGCCCGGATCCAGCGCGGCGGCCTTGGCAAACGCGTCCGCCGCCAGCGCCAGGTGGTTCGCGTCGACTTCTTTCGCGCCCTCCACAAAGGCCCGCTGGGCCCGGTCGCGGTCGTGGTTGCTCACGTGCGCCGGCGGGGGCTGCTGGGCAGACGCGGCGGTCGCGGCCAGCGCAAGCATCGTGACAGCGCGGAAACGCAACTACCGCACCTCGCGCTCGGTCGCGGCCAGCAGCGCTTCGAGCGATGCCGCGCACACCTCGGGTTCGGCTTGCATCAACTGGTCGAAGGTGTAGTTGCCGGTTGCGACCGCGATCGTGGGCAGCCCGTTTGCCCGCGCCGCCGTCACGTCGTGGACCGTGTCGCCCACCACGCACACCGTCGCGTTTGACCCAGCGGCCTCCCGCGCCAGCCCCAGTGCGTGTTCAATCATGGCCGAGCGGACTTCGTAGTCGTCGCTGAAGCCGCCGAAGGTAAACCAGTCCCGCAAGCCCGCGACCTCGACCTTGATCCAGCCGATGGTCTCAATATTGCCGGTCGCAACCCCCAGAAACGCACCCTTGCGCTTTAGGTGGTCCAGCGTCGCCTGGACCCCGGGCATGACCAGGAGGTCCATCTCCGCCCGCCGCGCGCGCACGCCTCGGCTCATGTGCGCGAAGATTTCCGCCACATGGGGCCGCCAGCCCGCTTCCTCCATCGCCGCCAGCCGAAAGGCGTCCCGCAGGATGCCTGGGTCGGTGTTGCCGTGCAAAGTCACGCCGTCGAGCACCAGCGGGCAGCCCAATACCTGCTCGACCGCCGCGAAAAATGAGTCGTAATGTACCCGGTCGCGCGAGCGCACGAGCGTCCCGTCGATGTCGAACAGGTATGCGCCCTGCTCGTCCCATTGGAAGCCGGGTTGGATGTGTACTTCTAACGCCGTTTGAGCCATAGCTGCAAGGGTAAAGCACCGGTGGGGGTCCCCTTAGCGGGAACCGGTGCGCCGGACCTCGACGGTTGGACTCACCGACCGGGGCGGACGTCTCATGCCCGCGCGCAGCTCGGCCGGATCAATCTCGAGTTCGGCGATCATGCGGCTCAACGTGTTTCGGTGAACCCCGAGGTCCGTGGCCGCCTTGCACTGGTTTCCGCGGTGCGCGGCGAGCACCTCCAGCAGAAAGCGCTTGCGAAACTCACGCACCGCCTCGGCGTAGGTAATGCCGCCGGCGTACATCTGGGCAACCAGGGAATCCAGTTCGCGTCTCACTCGTGCTTACTCACTTTCCGGCCTACCGTAAAAGCAATCCACTTGTGCGCTCGTGCAGCAGCCGGGCGCCGTACTCCACCTTGTCCCGCAGCCCGGCGGGCGTGCCCACCGTGCTGCCTTTTGCCGCCGCCACAAAATACGGCCCCAACCGGGAGCCCCGCAGCGCGGCGGATCCCGGCCAAAACGCAACCAGAGCCATGCTCCCGAGCGGAACCCGCCCGCCCCCCTGCACCAGCCCGAACGCTGCCCCCC
>CAXTRW010000073.1:0-13253 GCA_964246765.1 uncultured Acidobacteriaceae bacterium
TCGGGGCCCCCGGGGGGCGCCCGGCCCCCCCGGGGGGGCCCCGCGCTTCGCCGAAGAAGGCGACGAAGGCGCGTTGGTCGTCTACGACACCGTGGGTCGCGCCCTGGGCTTGAGCCTGGCCGGCCTCGTCAACATCCTCAACGTTCCCCTGTACGTCATCGGCGGCGGCGCGGCGGCCGCGTGGCCCTTGTTCGCGCCCGCTTTGTTCCGGGAGTTGGAGCGCGCCAGCTACGTGTACCGCCTCACCATGCCGGAGGACAAATACACCTTTACGCCCGGCAAAACCAACGTGCTGCCCGCCATGCTGGGCTCCGACTCCGGCCTGCTGGGCGCGGCCATGGTGCCCCGCTTCGCGCCGTAAACACTTCCTCGACTTGCGTTGGATCGGGTTTCCCAGGTCTCACATGTGCAACCTGGGATCTGAAAGGCCTGGTTCGACCGAAGCCCCCAACCGCTCCGCTGCTGTATGCTTTTCTCGCCGCCCATGCCACGAAAACCCACCATGAATGACGTCGCGCGCCAAGCCGGCGTCGGCACCATGACCGTGTCGCGCGTGCTTAACGGCGCCGAGCACGTATCCGAGGCCACCGCCGCCCGCGTCCGCAAAGCCGTCGCCCAAATGGGCTACCGCCCGAACGAAATGGCCCGCGCCCTGCGCAGCTCGAAGTCGCGCACCGTCGGCCTGCTCCTGCCCAACCTCCACGACCCCTTCTACGCCACCTGCGCGCACGCGCTCAACATGGTAGCCGCCGCGCACGACTACACCGTTCTGCTGACCCTCACCAACGACGATTCCGACCTCGAATACCGCGAAGCCCAGCGCATGCTGCAGCGCCACGTCGAGGGCATGGTCGTGATCCCCGCCGGAGCGGACCGCTGCCGATTGGGCGACGAAGAGTTTCGCGAGATCCCTGTGGTGATGCTCGACCGCCCTCTTCCAGGAAAAGGCGCGGGGGAGGTCGACGCAGTCCTCACAGAAAACGAGCAGGGTGCACGTTTGCTCACCGAACACCTCCTCGAGGTCCATGGGGCTTCGCGCATCCTTTTCCTCGGCCACAGGTCCGACCTGTACACCATGGAGCGCCGCTGGGCCGGCTATGCCTCGGCCATGCGCGCCGCCCGCCGCCGGCCGAAAGGCAACTTCCACTGCGCTTCCGAGGAGCACACTCGCAAGGTGCTTCTCGAAGCCCTCAGCCAGCCCCAACCGCCGCAGGCGCTCTGCTCGGGCAACAACCTGACAACCCGCCACATTCTCTCGGCCCTTTTGCGCCTTCGGCGCCGGGTCCCGGAGGACATTGCCCTGGTGGGCTTCGACGACCTCGAACTCGGCGACCTGCTGCACCCCGCCCTGACCGTATCGCGCCAGCCCGCGGAAGAACTGGGGCAAACCGCCGGACGCATTTTGTTTGCCAAACTTAAAGGCCAGGCGCCGATCGGCAAAGCGTCACAGGTCATCCTGCCGGTCGAACTGCTACTGCGCCACTCCTGCGGCTGCCCGTACGAGCGCGGCGCGCCCCCGCCTTCTGCGTGAGGCAATTCCCAATGATTCAGGACTGGTTTCCCGAATCCTGCGTGGCGTAAGCTGTCGTTATGACCATTGACGAACGCATCGAAAAACTGACGGAGCGCCACGAGGCTGTTGCGCAGAGCGTGGAGCTGTTGGCTCACACCATCGAAGAGGGGTTCCGTCGGCACGAAGAGAGATTTCGGCGGCACGAAGAGGTGTTTCAGCGGCACGAAGAGGCGTTTCAGCAGCGCGAAGAGGGGTTTCGGCGTTTCGAAGAGGGTCTTCGCCGGCAGAGCGAGAACCTCGACAAGCTGGCAGCAATCGTGGACCGGTCCGTTCAACTGATTCTGAATCACGACGAGCGCATCACCCGGCTCGAAGGCGGCCCGGCATGACCATTGACGAGAGAATCGAGAGACTTGCCGAGCGCCACGAGGCGCTGGCACAAAGTGTGAAGCTGCTGACCGCCGACGTGCACCAGCTGGTCGACCGCGGAAGAAAAACCGACGAGACCGTAAAAAAATGGCGACTGAGTGGAGTTTCTAGCAACAAAGGTCGACTCTTTGACCGCGACCGCGGACAAGATCGTCCAAGGCATCCTGAATCACGAACAGCGGAGAGACCGAATCGAGACCGCTTAAAGCCTACCCAGCCGCCACAACGCAGCCCTTCGCATCCGTGCCGTTCTCCATCGGCAGCCGCACCAGGAACTCCGTCCCACCCGGCTCGCTGGTAAAGCCTATTTCGCCGCGAAAGCTGCCCACCACGATCCGGTGCGCGATCTCCAGGCCCAGGCCCGTGCCCAGCCCAGCCTCCTTAGTCGTGTAAAACGGCTCAAAAATCCGCTCACGGTGCTCCGGCGGGATGCCCGGCCCATTGTCGCGGATCGCCACGCACACCGAGCCGCCTTCGGCCCAGAGTCGCACCCCGACTTGCCCACCTTCCGGCGCCGCGTCGATCGCGTTATCCAGCAGGTTGGTCCACACCTGCGCCAGCCCCGCGCCCACGCAGGTGATCTTGGTCTCCCCCGGCGGCAGCTCCTGGACCACCTCGATCCCTTTTTGCCGAAACTTGTGGCCCAGGATCGTCAGCGTGCTCAAAAGCGTGTCGCGGACGTCCACGGTTTTTTGCCGGTTTTTGTCGTCGTAGGCGTACTTTTTCACCGCGCTCACCAGGTCCGTCACACGCCCGATGCTTTCCTCGATGGTGCCCACCTGCTGCATGCTGCCGATCAGCGCTTGGAGGTAATTCAGTGTGTCGGACAGGGTCGCTGGGGGAAACCGGTCGCGCGCGCACTCGATATGCTCGCGAGTCCATCCCGCGCTCACCATGGTCGGCGCCAGAGCCCAGGCGTTTTCCACGTGGAGACTTTCCAGCCATTCCGCCAGCTCATCTTCGCGATCCGACTGCTCCAACGCCGACAGCGCCACTGGCCGCTCGAGGGCGAAAACCTCCTCCTGGAGACGCGCCAAGCACTCCAGCTGGTCCGGGTTCAGGGGCGTGCGCGTCATTCGCAGCGAAATCTGCTGCAGACGCGACATATTGTCCCTCAGCTGCGCCGCGGCCCGGCGAGCCGCGGCGCCCGGATTGTTCAACTCGTGCATCAGCCCGGCGGCCAAGGTCCCGAGCGAGATCAGCTTTTGCCGATGGAGCTCCATCACCTGGTAGCCTTCCACCCTCCGCGCGTGATTGGCGAGGATGGCTTCCCGCGCCGTGCGCGACCCCGCCAGGAGTCTCCAGAAAGTCTGCTCCGGCATGCGCAGAAGCCGGCAGGGCTTGATCGCCAGGCAGGTTGCCGTCACCGTGCGCCAACCGGAAAGCAGGGGGACCTCGCCGAAAGTCTCCCCCGCGCGTTGGCTCATTAGAAATACTTCTCGGCCGCCCTCGATCCTGCTGATGCGCAACTCGCCCTCCAGCAGCGCGTAAAACGCGCAGCGGCCCGATTGGAAGGGATTCAGGTGGCTGTGCTTTGGAAGATCGACCCGCTCGGCGCCTTCAAGCAGAGCGAGGTCCTCCCGGCGCAGAGAACAAAGCGTATGGCTCTGCCTGAGCTCGGCGAGCAGCTCCTCATCGAGCTTCGCCGGCCGCGCCGCAGCCCCGGTTTCCCTCTCGTTTGCCATCCGCTTTGCCTCACCCGGCGAGCGCCGGACCCGCTTTCCGGCGCTAAAACTGCGCCAAATACTGATGCATAAACTGCACCGCGATCGAGCCCTCACCCACCGAGGACGCCACGCGCTTGACTGAACCGAACCGCACGTCGCCGGCCACAAAAATGCCGGGAACGCTTGTTTCCAGCAGGTAAGGGTCGCGCTCTTCCGCCCACCACGTCGGCAGCTTGCCCCCTTTTTTCAGGTCGGGGCCGGCCAGCACAAAGCCCCGTTCATCCCGCAATACACACTCCGGCAGCCAATCTGTTTTCGGCGCCGCGCCGATAAAGATAAACAAGGACGATGCCGGGCGTTGGCTGAGCTGCCCGTTCCGGGTCACCCCAATGCACTCAAGATGTGTATCGCCCGCCAGCTCGGAAACTTCGGCGTCGGTTTCCACTTCGATATTCGGCGTCCCCGCGATTTGGTCGATCAAGTATTTCGACATGCTCGCGACCAGCGAGGGAGCCCGCACCAGCATCGTGACCTTGCGGGCGTACTTGGCGAAGTGAACCGCGGCTTGGCCGGCCGAATTCGCCCCGCCCACGATATAGATCTCCTCGTTGGAGCAGGTCGGCGCTTCGCTCAAGGTGGCGCCGTAGTACACGCCGGCATTCAGCAACCGGTCCGCCCCGGGCACGTCCAGCCGCCGCCAGCGCACCCCGGTGGACAGCAGACACACCCGGCAGCTCACCTCCCGGCCGTCCCCGAGCTGCACATGGTGGTATTGGTCCTTGCTGGCGATTCCGGTCGCCGACTGGGTAATAAATTCGGTGCCGAACCGCGTCGCCTGGGTGGTCGCGCGTCGCGCCAGGTCTTCCCCGCTCACCCCCGCCGGGAACCCGAGGTAGTTCTCAATGCGCGAACTCGACCCGGCCTGGCCGCCCGGAGCTTCCGGCTCGACCAGCAGCGTTTTCAGCCCTTCCGAGCTGCCGTACACCCCGGCGGCCAGCCCGGCGGGGCCGCCCCCGAGGATCACGAGGTCGTAGAAATCGCTCTCCGCCGAGGTCTTCAGACCCACCTTGGCCGCCAGCTCCGGCAGCTTCGGCTGGGAAAGCGCCGTCCCGTCGGGGAATAACACTGCCGGTAACTTGCTATCATCCACGTTATATTGCGCCAACAATGCGGCCGCGTTTCCATCGGCCTTTTCCGGGTCCACCCACTTGAATGGAACTTGGTTCCGGCTCAGGAAGTCGCGCACCCGGTGGTCCTCGGCCGACCAGCGCGTGCCGACCACCTGCAGCCCTTCGTATCGCGGCTTATGCCCGCTTCTCCAGGCCTCCAACAGGTCGTTGAGTACCGGGTACAAACGCTCCTCCGGCGGGTCCCAAGGCTTGGTCAGGTAGTAATGGATGCGCGCGCTGTTGATCGCCTGGATGGCCGCCTCGGTGTCCGCATAGGCGGTCAGCAGGGTGCGTTTCGCGTCGGGGTAGATACCCTGCACCCGCTCCAGCAGAGTTACACCCGTCATGCCCGGCATGCGCTGGTCCGAGACGATCAGGGCGACCGAGTCGCCCCGCTTTCTGAGCTGCTCGCAGGTGTCGAGCGCCGCCTGCCCGGAACCCGCGCGCAGGATCCGATACCGGTCCCCATACTGTCGTCGCAGGTCCTGAACCACAGCTTCCAGCACGCTGATGTCGTCGTCGACGGCGAGAATAACCGGCTTTGCCATGGCATCTCGATTGTATGCGGAGCGCGGGCCGGGAGAGCGGCTAGAAGTTACTTTTCTTTATTGTAAAAAATACACCCCCCGGTACGGACGTGTTTGCAATTCCGCTGATTACACGAAGGTTGTAGCAAAAAAATAATGAAAAAAGTTCTTGCAAAGAATCGGATTCGCTGTACTCTTGCTTCACCACAAGCATGAAACGCCAAACCGCGCCAGAGGGTTCCAAGTCAACTCAGTACTCTTTGGTTATAAGTGTCCCAAATTGAATCATTTTGCCCCCGGATTCTGTGAGCCAAAAAAACTTCCCCGGTTCGTACCGGCCCGCGGGAGCCAAAGCGTAGTAACCCGCGCACTCCGGCGGGCAGCTCAGGCCACAAGGATCTTTCAACGATGAACAAGGTAATTCTCGCTGACAACCAGGCCATCTTTCGCACCGGCACTGCCAAGGTGCTCTCGATGGAAGACGACTTCCGCATCATTGCCCAGTGCCCCGATGCGGAGCGGCTCCAAAGCGCTCTGGTCACCTTTCGTGGAGCCACAGTTTTATTTGGTTCCACGCTGAAGCAGGACCCACATCAACTAATGCAGCAGATCTGCTCGGTCGGCAGCCGCGGCATCGCCATCCTCGAAAACAACGAGGTGCAGCAGCCCTACCTGACTGCTCACGTGCACGGGCTCTTTTTCCGCTCCATCACCGGCCCCACCCTGGTCGACTGCGTCCGGCGCGTCGGACGCGGAGAACGCGCCATCCACTCCGCCACCAATGCCGCTCCGGTCATCTCCGATGAAGATGTCGTCGGCGCGCGCGTCCGCGACCGCCTCACGCCCAAGGAAATGAAGATCGTGGCGTTGATCGTGCAGGGATGCAAGAACAAGGAAATCGCGGTTCGACTGGGCACCACCGAACAGGTCATCAAAAACTACCTGCGCGGCGTATACGACAAGACCGGCGTTTCCGACCGGCTCGAACTCGCCCTGTTTACCATCCACCACCGCCTCCTGGCGGAAGCGGCAGCCGCGGCCGGCAGTCTGATCCACCAAACCGCGTAGCCCGCGCGAGGTCGGTGCGAGCTTGGCTACCACCCCCACGAATGGAGGCGGTCAAGCTCGCATCAGTCGCTTTTCAACTCACCGCGTTAAACGCTCGGCGATTGTCTTGCCCTGGGTGAAGTGCAGCAGGTAATCCGGGCCGCCCGCTTTTGAGTCGGTCCCCGACATGTTGAAGCCGCCGAACGGATGCGCTCCGACCATGGCGCCCGTACACTTGCGGTTCAGGTACAAGTTGCCCACGTGAAACTCGCGCCGGGCCCGGTCGAGCGTTTCCGGCGCTGTTGAATAGACAGCGCCGGTTAGCCCGAACTCTGTCCCATTGGCGACCGTCATCGCTTCCGAGAAGTTTTTTACCCTTAAGATTGCCAGCACCGGCCCGAAAATCTCCTCCTGGGCCAAGCGCGCATCCGGGTCGACATCGGCAAACACCGTGGGCTCGATAAAATACCCGCCCGCCTCGGTTTCCATCGCGCTGCCTCCCGCGATCAGGCGTCCCTCACTCTTGCCCCGTTCGATGTAGCCCAAAATCTTGGCGCGCGCGGCCTCATTGATCACCGGTCCCATGCGCGGGTTCGTTTTCGGGTCCCGGACAGAGATTGCCTCGATGCCATCGCGAATCTTGTCCAGAAACGTGTCGTAAATCGCGTCCTCAACGATGGCTCGCGAGCCGGCCGAGCACTTTTGCCCGCTGAAACCGAACGCCGCCGCCAGAACCCCTTCAACTGCCGCGTCCACATCAGCGTCCGCCGTCACGACCACGGCGTCCTTGCCGCCCAGCTCCAGGATCGTTCGCTTGATCCAGATCTGTCCCGGCCGCGGCTTGGCCGCCTTTTCGTTAATCTCAAGGCCCACGGCCCGCGAGCCGGTAAACGCGATAAATCGGACCTGCGGATGTTCCACCAGCGCGTTGCCGCAAATCGGCCCGTCGCCCTGGAGCAGGTTCACAACCCCCGGCGGCATCCCCGCTTCCTCCAGAACATCGACAAACCGCGCCGCGATGGTCGGGGCGTCGGGCGAAGGCTTGAGCACGACCGTATTCCCGGTCACAATCGCCGCCGCCGTCATGCCCATGGCGATGGCCAGAGGGAAATTCCAAGGCGGGATCACAGCGCCCACCCCCAGCGGGATGTAGACCAGTTCGTCCCGCTCGCCCGGGAGCTGAATCGGCGTCTCCGCCCCGGCCAACCGCAAGGCCTCGCGGGCGTAAAAGTCGAGGAAATCGATGCACTCGGCCACATCCGCGTCCGCTTCGGCCCAGTTCTTGCCGACCTCGTATACCAGCCAGGCGCAAAACTCGAATTTGCGCTCGCGAATGATTTCGGAGGCCCGCAACAGCAGGGAAACCCGGTCGGTCAAGGGCGCGAAACGCCAGCCTTCGAACGCTTTTTGCGCCGCCTTGACCGCCCTGTCCGCTTCGCCCGCGCCGCCCGACTGGTGCACACCGATGACCTGGGCAGGCGAGGCCGGATTGCGCGACTCGAATTTTTGGGCGGTGGACACGCGCTCGCCGCCGATCACCAACGGGTACTCGCGCCCCAGCTGGTCGGCCACCCAGTTTAGGGCCGCTTCCATGTCGTGCGCGTGGCGCCCGTGCGAAAAATCCGTGAACGGTTCATTGACAAACTTGCCGCGCGGGGTGCGTGGCTGGATTTGTGTCGCGAACGGTGTGGTAGCCATGGTTCTAGTGTAGCGGAGGCCTTCACCCGGCTGTACGCGCGATTCGCCGTACTTTCACGTCCCTCTGCTAAAACCGACAGCATGGAATCGCTGACCCGAACGCCTCTGTCCCGCCGCCGCTTTCTACGCCAGAGCTTTAGCTGGAGCGCCCTGGCCGCCATGCCCGCACTTCCGAGTTTCGGTGCGCCCGGCGCCGACCCGGAAGCGGCGCACGCGCTGGTGCTCGGGGACTGGGGCTACGTCGATAAAAGATCGCACGACAACGCTGACGCCAAGACCAACCATGAAGCGCAGAGCCAGGTCGCACGCGGCATGCGCCACTACGCGGGAGCGCAGGGGCTTCGTCCGGAGGGCCTGCTGATGCTGGGCGACAGCTGGTACGGCGACTTGCCCGGAGGAGTCCTATCGCCGCGCTGGGTTGAGGGTTTCGAGCAGATGTACCCGGCGGACGTGTTCCCCGGCCCGGTCTACACCATGCTCGGCAACCACGACTACCAAACCATGCCGCCCGAGGTAAACAAAGTAGAAGCCGAACTCGCCTATGCGAAAACCGGCCGCGGGCTCGACGGCAAACCCACCCGCTGGACCCTGCCGGCGCGCTGGTACGCCTTCGACTCCCGACCCACCGCCCGCTCGTCCGCTTCGTCGTGCTTGACAGCAACGTAGGCTACGGGAGACCCGCGCACACCCCGGATTTCCTGCTGACGCCGGACCAGTACGCCGAGCAGATGCGCTGGTTCGAAGCCGAGCTGGCGAAGCCCCGCCGGACGCCCTTCCTGGCCGTGTCGGCGCATCACCCCGTTTACTCGAACGGCCCCCACGGCGACCACCCGGTGCTGGTGCGCGATTGGGACCCCCTGTTCCAAAAGTACAAGGTAGACCTGTACATGGCCGGGCACGACCACGACCTCCAGCACCTGGAGTTTGCCGGCCACCCCACCACGCATTTTTTATCAGGCGGCGGCGGCGCCGATCTGTACGTGCTCCGCACCGACGGCCTGGAACGCGGCCCCTACGCGCAGGAGGTGCACGGATTCAGCCATTTGTCGGTAACCAAACGGGCGCTGGAGCTGCGCCACCTGGACTCCGACGGGCGGCTCTTGTACGCCATTTCGAAGACGCCCGAGGGGCAAGTCTCGAGCCTGACCGCTTAGCCCTGTGCGGTCGGCCGGATGACGATGCTGCCGACTTCCACTTCGGGCGGCTGCTCGAGCGCAAAAAGGATGCCGCGCGCGATCGCGTCCGGGGGGATTGCGAGGCCTTTCAAACGTTCCGCGGCCGCGGCCTTTGTCGCCTCGTCGGTGATGGAGTCGGCGAAGTTCGTGGCGATCACGCCAGGCGATATCTCGGTTACACGCAGGTTTGGCCCTGCTTCCTGCCGCAGAGCCTCGGTCGCCGTACGCACCGCGTTTTTCGTGGCTGCATAGACGCCCTGGGTCGGCAGTATCTTGATGCCGGAGGTGGAGATCACGTTGATGACGTGGCCGCGGCCCTGCTGCGCGAACACGGGCAATGCGGCGGCGAGGCCGTACAGAGTGCCCCGCAGATTGACGTCGATCATCGCGTCCCAATCCTCCACGCGCAGCGCGTCGAAGCGGGAAATCGGACCGATCCCGGCGTTGTTGACGATGGCGTCCAGCCGCCCGAAGCTTCGGACCGCATGCGCCACGAGCGCCTCAAGATCGGCGCGCCGCGTGACATCAGTGACAAGATACGCCGCCCGGCCGCCGGCCTCGTTCAACTCCAAAGCCAGCGCGGCGAGAGCATCCTCGCGTCGCGCGCCCAGCATTACCGCGCAGCCGCGGCCGGCAAGCAGCCTCGCGGTCGCCTGTCCAATGCCGCTGCTCGCCCCCGTGATCGCAATAACCTGGTCCATGCGGAAATCTTAATCCCTCGAAGCGGACGCCGGAAGCGTCAACTTTTCTCGACGCCGATGTAGTACAGGTCCGTCGCGACCTGGAACTGCTCGGGCGTCATCGCGGTCGGCATCACCTGCCAGTCCGTGGTGGGCGTAATGGTTTGCCAGTGCGCCGGGTCGCCCACTTTGACCGGCATGCGGAACGGGTCGACGTCGACCTTCCAGCGGTACGCGACCCGGCCCACCGCCGGGTCGAACCGCAGCTGGAGCACGGGAATCGTTGTGTGGCGCAGGTACTGGTTGAACTCGGGCGTCAGGTCGAGCCCCGTGCGCTGGTTAAAGAACGCGACCACGTCCTCGGTCAGGATGGTTTTGTACTTGAACTCCTGGTAGTAATCGTGGATCAGCTTGAACCACTGCTTGTCGTCGTCGACCACGCTGCGCAGCGTATTCAGCATCAGCGCGCCTTTAAAATACTGATCCTCGTTCGGCTGCTCATCGGCGCCTCGTTCAGTCAGAATCGGGGCCTGGTTCTTGACCTTCGGTTTAAACCCGTTCACGTAGCGGAGGGCGTCGGCTTTGCCCCAGCGGTATTCGACGTACAGGCCTTCGGCATAGGTGTCCCAGCCTTCGTGAATCCACATGTCGGACGGGTCGCGCGCGGTGATCGCGTTGCCCATCCACTCGTGCCCGCTCTCGTGGATGATGATGAAGTCAAACCGCGGGCTGATGCCGACGCCGGTCCAGTCGCGCCCGTAGTAGCCGTTCGCGAAGTGGTTGCCGTAGGTCACGGCGCTCTGGTGCTCCATGCCGGTGTAGGGAACCTGGATGAGCTTGTAGCCGTCGCGGATAAAGGGGTACTCGCCGAAGTAGTGCTGAAACGCGTCGAGCATGCCCTTGGCCTGCGTGAATTGCGCCTTGGCCTTGTCCAGGTCCGCGGGCAGCGCATAGAAATCCATCGGAACGCCGCTATAGGTATCGCTCCAGTGCGCGTATTTGCCGATGTTCAGAGATACATCGTAGCTGTTGATGGGGTAGCTCACGCGCCAGTTCCACCGCGTGTAGCCGTCGGGAAGTTCCTGCTTGCCCTCGAACTTACCGTTGGAAGCGTCGGTAAGTCCGTCCGGGACGTCGGCCGAAATCTCCATGCCGTCCTGCGGCTCATCGCGCCACTGGTCCTTTGACGGCCACCAAATGCTCGAGCCGTCGTCCTCGCACGAGGTCACGATCCAGGGATTGCCGGCCGGGTCCTTGCCGAAGGTCATGCCGCCGAACCGGCCCGTGGCTTTGGGGTGGCCGGAGTAGAAAAAGTCAATCGTGTACTCGTCGCCCTCGTGCAGCAGTTCGGGGAAGTCGATAAACACAGCCCCAGCTTCGCGCGTGTACTGGAGCGGCTTGCCGTCCATCAGGATTCTTTCGACCGCCAGGTCCGGGTACAGGTCGATCTGGATGCGCCGGTCCGAGGCGAGCATGCGGAAGCGAATCTGGTTGTCGCCCGCGATGGATTCGGCCGCCGGGTCGACGCGCACGTGCAGCTTGTAGGAGAGCAGGTCGTTGTTCGCGCGGTAAGGCCCGTAAGCGCCGCGCAGGCGGGTGGCTTCGGCCGTTCGCAGTGTTCTCCCGGTAGCGCTCGCAGGCGCGGTCTGCCCGGCAGGCACATTGTTGTGCGTTGGGGTTGCGGTTTGGCCCCAGGAATCGGAAAAGGTAATAAGCAGAAAAATAGGCGCGAGCCAGCGAACATGCATTGCGATCAGCCTACCGTAAATGTTCCCGCAGTACGCGCTCACGGCAGCGGGGCAGGCGCGTTCTGCGCGGAAACCAGGATTTTTCTCAGCTCCACCTTCACCAGCGAAACAGCTCCATGCAGGTCGCGCAGCATGGCTTCCCGGTCCTGCAGTTCGCCAGCGGTCAGCTTTTCTTTTTCTCCTGAGTCCGTGGTCACGCTTTGAACGCTCTCCCCGTTTTTGCCCCCGTCTGCCTTGAGCAGATGCAGTCGGCGCCAGGCAGCAGGCAGCGACACATCGGGCGCGACACCATCGGGCAACTGCCCGTCTTGCGAAGCCGGCGAGTGAAGGTACGCGACTACCAACGGAGGGTACCGGCTCGCGGCGTTTGGCGTTTGCCCCAGTATCTGGGCCAGCATGTTATACGGGGAAAGCAGGACGCGCTTGTCGGCGCCGTGCCCCCTGAGCTGCACCGTGGACAGGATGAGTGCCGTGCTGCCGGCGGCAACCCCCAGCGCATTACCCGCGTGCGTGAGGCTGCTGGTCAACTGCATCGCGGAACCGGTTGTACCCAGAGCGCCGCTGATGGCAAAGGTGGCGAGATTTAACTCAGCGTTCCGCCTGCTGATTTGTCCTTCGAGCACCAGGCGGCTGTTTGTTACATGCGCGGCTTCTGCGTCAATGCGCCCAAGCGTTTCATCCACATCAAACGAGGCCGCCAGAACGCTTTCTGTGATCTGCTCACGCAAGACGGAGGCCGCCGGGGACGCGCCCTGGTTTTGGCGCTGAAGCGCGGCAAGCTGCGCGAGCGTGGGTGCGATCCCAAGCGCCCCAGCGATTGCTGTGGATACTGGCGGGGCGGCGGGAGCCTGAGCGCTGCCTGGAAGCGAAAGCGCAGCGCTGAGCGCACCCCAGGTTATAAGCCGCTTCGCCGTGTTTCGCGCGAGCAAGATCAATCCCCCGCCGTAATACTTTCCGTCTGCTTGGACATCTGCGCAGTGCGCTCGAGCTTGTCCCAGTTGAACGGGCGCCCGTCGATCGCGCGCTTGAGCGTCTTGAACAGAACGAGTGAAAACACCTGCCTGTACGCAAACCGCTGCAGCCAGATGTGGAACAGCAGGAGGCTGTCGCCCTTGCTGCTCGGGTGTTTGCGTTCGAGCGAAAACGCGAGCGTTGAGGTCACAAAGTCGATCACCAGAAACGCGATGAAATACACCAGCAATTTTTCAAAGTTCACCGCGCTGGCCGCCTCCGGATGGAAGTAGCGCTGCCATAGATAGCTGACCAAGCCGGCCAGGAACATGAGGTCGATAAACGGCGATACCAGCGGCAGCGCGATCTGGAAAATCAGAATATTCGGCAGTGCGAACAGCCCCATGGCGCGGTTGGTGCGCACCGCCTGTTTGTGCTTGAACACAGCCTGCAAAATCCCGAAGGACCAGCGGAAACGCTGCCGCATGAGCCCGCGCGCGTTTACCGGGGCCTCGGTAAAGGCGAGCGCCCGGTCCTCGTAGATGACCTTGTAGTTCTGCTCGAGCAGGCTCATGGTCAGGTCGGCGTCCTCGGCGACGGTATTCAATGGATAGCCGCCGCCGCGACGCACCGCATCGGTTCGCCACCC
>CAXTRW010000074.1:0-13180 GCA_964246765.1 uncultured Acidobacteriaceae bacterium
ATCCCAAGCAAAAACGGCAGCATGCCGGTACGCGCGGCTAGAACCAGAAGCAGCCCGAAGACGGCCGCCATCACAAGCAGCTGCCCCAAGCCGAGGTGCGCGCGCCGGTTCGCCGGGGCCAGCTGCGTACGCCCTACCTGCAGCTGCACACCCGCGTCTTGTGCAACCAGCCCGGCAAGCTCCTCCGCGCCCAGCGTGATGCCTTCATCCTTGCGACTCACACGCAGGTACTGGTCCATTTGGCGGCCGACGATCCCGGCTTTCTCGTCCGTGATCACCCCTTCCAGGCCGTAACCAGTCGAGATGAACCACTTGCGGTCGCCGGTCGCGACCAGCAGGATGACCCCCCGGTCCGTGCCCTTGGCCCCCACCTTCCATGCGTCTTCCAGCTGCACAGCATAGTCTGCGATCGGCTCGCCGTCGGTGTTTTCGACTGTTACCACTGCCATCTGCGCATGTGCCTGGCGGTCCAGCGCGGCGCATAGGCGGTTCAGGTGTTCCACGGTGGCCGACGCGAGTACGTGCGCGTCGTCGCTGACGTAATCGGCGGGGCGCGGCAGGTCCTTGACCGCCTGGGCGTACAACGGCAATCCCGAAACGCCGAGCAGCAAAAGCAAAAGGAGCCGGAATCGTCGCATGCGAACCCTATTGTAGGGCAAGGGCGCGCACACACGTGAAAACGCCCGCGCGGGGTGCGCGGGCGCTTAAGTTGTCGCTTCCAGGAAACTACTGCCCGCTGTTGCTGCCGCCAGTGCTCACGTTGTGGGCCTGTGCCAGTTGTTGCGCCATTTGCAAGTGGCCGTCGACCACCTGCGCTCCCTGCCCGGCCGCGGTCTTTTCCGACTGCAGCTGGCCGCTGCTGGCCTCCTGCTTGAACTGTTTCAGATCCGCCTGATGATCTTTCACCATATCTTGAATGTAAGCCTTGTCGAACGCGTCTCCACTCATGCCTTCGAGCTTGGCATAGATTGCCTGGTCTTTCTTGGAAAGTCCGGTCGGCGGCGTCACGTTGGCTTCCTGCGCCACCGGCTTCATGTCGTCGTTCAGCTTGGTATGGTCGTCGATCATCTTTTGCGCGAACTGCTTTACATCCTGGCTTTGGCTCTTTTGCAGGGCCAGCTGCGCCGTTTTGATCTCGAAGTTGCTGCCTTGGGTGGCGTTTTTCAGGAACATCTTGTCCTGCATGGAGGCCCCACTGCCGTTCATACCAGCCATGGAGTTCATCGAGTTCATCGTTCCCCTGGCACCCTGATTTGCCGCGGATCCCGCACTATTCATGGTGCCCTGAGCGCCGCCCCCCTGGCCTCCGGCTCCGGCTTGCGCCAAAGCCGCACCGGTTCCAAACGCCAACGCCACTCCCAACACAGCGGACTTGCTACACATGTATTTGACCATTGCGATTCCTCCTCTGTTTCTGCCGGCTGCTCGTCTGTGAGAGACCCGCAGCGCACACTAGTAAGGCGCAAATTCCGCCGGAACTGTTGCCCGCAGTCTCCAATCCCGTTTTTCCGGCCCGCACCGCGGGTATTCTGAATGGATGAGCCTGCCCGCGCCTCCCCTCGCCCGCCGCGACCCCCAAAGCCAAACCCTGCACGGGCACACTCTCCACGACGACTACGGCTGGCTCCGCAATAAGGAAAACGAAGAGGTTGCAGCTTACCTGCGCGACGAAAACAGCTATACCGACGCGGTAATGGAGCCCACCAAGCCTCTGCAGGAAGCGCTCTACACAGAGCTGCTTTCGCACATCAAGCAGACCGACGTCGGCGTTCCCGCGCAGGAAGGCGCGTACTGGTACTACGCCCGCACGACAGAGGGCTCGCAGTACCCGGTGTATTGCCGTAAGCGCGGCTCGCGCGAGACCTTTGAAGCCGCCCCGGAGGAGGTCGTGCTCGACGTGGAAGCGCTCGCCGCCGGGCAAAGCTTTATGGCCATCGGGGGGATGGATGTGTCCGACGACGGCAACCTGCTCGCCTACTCAACCGACACGACCGGATTCCGCCAGTACACGCTGCACATCAAAGACCTGCGCTCGGGCGAGCTGCTGCCGGAGGCCGTCGAGCGCGTGGGCTCCGTCGTGTGGGCGGCCGACAATCGCACCTTGTTTTACACGGTCGAGGACGAAGAGCAGAAGCGCCAG
Source organism: uncultured Acidobacteriaceae bacterium (assembly GCA_964246765.1). Taxonomy (GTDB): domain Bacteria; phylum Acidobacteriota; class Terriglobia; order Terriglobales; family Acidobacteriaceae; genus EB88. The sequence goes on from CAXTRW010000074.1 coordinate 2,141, forward strand.
TTCCAGCTGTACCGGCACACGCTCAGCACGCCGGTTGCCGAAGACGCGTTGGTGCTGGAGGAGGCCGACGAGCGCTTCAACCTGGGCGCCGGGCGCACCCGCGATGGCGTGTACATTGTGATCGAGAGCGCGAGCCACACCGCCAGCGAAGCGCGCCTGCTGCGGGCCGACGAGCCCACAACCGAGCCCGCGCTGGTCGCCCCCCGCCGGGATGAACTGGAATACTACCCCGACCATCGCCACGGGCTCTTGTACATTCGCGTCAACGATCGCGGGCGCAATTTCCGTCTGGTCACAGCGCCGGTAGACGCGCCGGGCGAGTGGACCGAGCTGATCCCGCACCGGGACGACGTTATGCTCGAAGACGTTTCGCTGTTCGCGAACTTCGCCGTGGCCTCCGAGCGCCGGGGCGGTTTGGAGCACCTGCGTGTGCTGCACTTCGCAGGCCGGGGCTCGGAGATCGCGCGCGAGGCGGAGATCGGCTTTCCCGAGCCGGCCTACAGCGTCCACCTGAGCGGCAACCGGGAGTTTGAGACGGGCCTGCTGCGATATGCCTACCAGTCGCTGGTCACGCCTGCCTCGGTGTTTGACTACGACGTGCGAACCGAGGCTTCGGAGCTCAAGAAAGAGCAGGAGGTGCCGGGCGGTTTCGACCGAGCGCTGTATGCCTCGGAGCGCATCGAGGCGGTCGCGCCGGATGGGGTGCGGGTGCCGGTTTCCCTCGTCTACCGGCGCGACACCGCCCTGAAAAACGCCCCGCTGCATGTCTACGGCTACGGCTCCTACGGCTACGCGCTGCCGCTCGGCTTCAACTCCAACCGGCTCAGTCTGCTGGATCGCGGAGTGGTGCTGGTCTACGCGCACATCCGCGGCGGCGGCGACCTGGGCAAGCCCTGGCACGACGCCGGGCGCCTCAGCCTGAAAATGAATACGTTTACCGACTTCATCGCTGCGACCGAGCACCTGCTTGCCTCGGGCTACGGCGAGCCGGGCCGAGTTGCGATCCAGGGCGGGTCGGCCGGCGGTCTGCTGATGGGCGCGGTCGTAAACCTGCGCCCCGATCTGTTCCGGGCCGTGGTTTCGCAGGTGCCGTTTGTGGACGTGATGAACACGATGCTCGACGCGTCGCTCCCGCTGACCGTGCCGGAGTATGAAGAGTGGGGAAATCCGAACGAGCGCGAGGCGTTTGAGACCATGCTGAGTTACTCGCCCTACGACAACCTGCGCGCGGCCGCTTACCCGGCCATGCTGGTCAAGACCTCATTGTATGACTCGCAGGTAATGTACTGGGAGCCCGCGAAGTATGTCGCTCGGCTTCGCACCCTGAATACAGGCGACAAGCCGATCCTGCTCCACACCAACATGACCGCAGGCCACGGCGGGGCCAGCGGGCGTTACGACTACCTACGGGAGATTGCGTTTGATTACGCATTTTTGCTGCGGGAGCTTGGGGCGGCAGGGTAAGCTGGGCGACATGCGCGCCGCATTCCTCGTTGTTGCAGTCTTTCTCTCCACCCAGGGCCTCGCACAACAGGCGCACAGCGCGAATGAGGGCGTATCTCTCTCACCCTCCGAGGCCATGAAAGCCGCGCGCGCTCCCTTCGACGCAGCGCGAGCCCAGCCGAACGACCTGACCGACGCCGACACGCTCGCGCTAAACGCAGGCATGGCCCAGGCGGCGCGTTCCTGCGCCGCTCTCCAGCCCCAGGCCGTGCAGTTCGCGCAGCAACCACCGGAGCTGCTCTCACTTGCCCGGCTCTGTCTGTTCGGCCAGCAGTTCGAACCTGCCCGCGCTGTGTTGGTATCGTACCTGGCGCTTCCGCAACCGCCGGACCGTGAAGCAGCGCTGCTGCTTGTCCAGACCTTCTTAGACCTTAAATCCCCCGGATCGGCCGCGGCGCAGGAGTTCTCCCTTCTGCGCGACTACCCTTTCGACGCCAATATCGACCTCTCCATCGACACAGTTGTCGGCGCATCGGAAGCCGCATCCACGGAGCTGAACAACTCGGCACTGCAACTCTGCGGCAAACAGGACGAGGCGACTCTTCCAACTCTGGAAAGCGGGAAAGCCCTGAACGGAGCCGATGCGGCCGTCACGCCCGAAAAGCTCTTTTCCGATGCGATCCGGTGCGCGACTCTGGACCGCATGAGCGGGGATATCGCGTATATCGGGAACCTGAAGCGGCTTGAAACCATCGCTGCTCTTCCTGCCTGGCAGGGTACGGCGCAGCAGATTCCGATCCATGAGGCGCTCGCGCAAGCCGAGCTTGCAACGCATGCGCTCCCTTTTGCAGCGATTCGCGGGAGCCGGTTGATTCGAGACAGCCTGCTTCCGACCACGTTGCGACTGGATCGCGACCCCGTTCTCTTCATGCCATTTGTGCTTTGGGCGCCGAGCGCAAACAGCATGGCGCACACTCTGGCGCTTTCCGTTCCGCCCGGCCAAACTGTATTTGCCATCACCAGTTGGCGGGCCAACACCGGCAACGATGACGTGCCATCACCCGAACTTCTCCAACAGCTGAAGAACTGGCAGGCCGCTCTGCCGCCGCATATCTCTCTATTGATCGTGCCGGACCAAACCCTGCGTGCTTTTCACGTCGCAGCCTACCCGGCCGGCATTGCTGCCGGTGCGAAGCAGGTACTCTACAACGCGCCGCTTGACAGCGACGGCTCCGTGCGCCTGCTTCTGCTGGCGCTCCATGCAGCGGGTACGACAGGTGCGAAGCCCAGCAACAAAAACGCGGCTCACTGACCGTTTGGTAGCGTGCGTTGTGGCAGCTTAATTCCTTGCGCTCAACTGCGCCGCCTGCAAAGTAACCAGCCCCGATAAGTCCTTCTTCTCCAACCCGTGCACTTCCTTATTAAACTCATCCACCTTGCTCGACCAATTCATGGAGCAGAACTTAGGCCCGCACATCGAGCAAAACGCCGCTTCCTTGTAGTAGTCGTCCGGCAGCGTTTCGTCGTGCATGGCGCGAGCAGTTTCAGGGTCAAGCGACAGAGCAAATTGCTTTTCCCAGTCGAAAGTGTAGCGGGCGTACGAGATCGCGTCGTCGCGGTCCTGGGCGCCGGGGCGGTGGCGGGCGATGTCAGCCGCATGCGCCGCGATCTTATAGGCGATCATGCCGTCCTTAACGTCTTTTTCATTGGGCAGCCCGAGGTGCTCCTTCGGCGTGACGTAGCAGAGCATGGAAGCCCCGTGCCACCCGATCATCGCCGCGCCAATCGCGCTAGTAATATGGTCGTAGCCGGGCGCGATGTCGGTGACCAGCGGCCCAAGGACGTAGAACGGCGCCCCATCGCATAACTCAATTTCTTTTTCGACCTGCTCCTGAATTTTATCCATCGGCACGTGCCCCGGACCTTCAATCATCACCTGCACGTCCGACTCCCAGGCTTTGCGCGTAAGCTCGCCCAGCGTCTTCAACTCCGCGAACTGCGCCTCGTCCGAAGCGTCCGCTACCGAGCCCGGGCGCAGCCCGTCACCGAGCGAGTAACTCACGTCGTACTTCGCCATGATCGCGGTAATGCGCTCGAAGTGCTCGTACAGAAAGTTCTGCCTGTGGTGCGCGGTCATCCACTGGGCCATGATCGCGCCGCCGCGGCTTACAATGCCGGTAATGCGCTTGGCCACCATCGGCACATACTGGATCAGCACCCCGGCGTGGATGGTGAAATAATCCACGCCCTGCTGCGCCTGCTCCTCGATAACTTCCAGATATAACTCGATCGATAGATCCTCGACTCGCTTGACCCGGGTCAGCGCCTCATACAGCGGCACCGTCCCGATAGGCACCGGCGAGTGGCGCAGGATGCGGTCGCGAATCTCCGGAATAGCTCCCCCGGTGGACAAATCCATCACCGTATCGGCCCCATGCTGCACAGCCATGTGCAGCTTGCGCAACTCCTCGTCGATGTCCGAAGTTACGGCAGAGTTTCCGATGTTCGCGTTGACCTTGCAGCGCGAAGCCACCCCGATAGCCATGGGCTCGAGCTCGGGATGGTTAATGTTAGCCGGGATGATCATGCGGCCGGCGGCTATCTCAGCACGGATGAGCTCGGGGGCAAGGTTCTCGCGGCGCGCGACAAACTCCATCTCCTCGGTCACTCGGCCCAGCCGGGCGAAATGCATCTGGCTCACATTGGAGTCGCCGGAACGGGCGGCCTCAGCGCGGCGCGCGCCCAGCCACCCCGCGCGCGGTTTAAAGATTTCGGTCGCTCGTACGGGCATCTGCACTGTGCTCATGGTCGGTCCTCTTCAGGCGGGCTCAAGGTTTCACCCCATCATACGCGGGGCTCCCTTGATTGGGATGCGCGCGCCGCCCCTTGACGCCCGGGGGGAGCGGCTCCTACGCTTGTGAGTGAACATGCCAAACGCCCGCCCACAAACCGTCCGCATCGCGGTCGCCGTCGCCATCGTGCTGGCCGTGGTCGTGTACCTGGCCGTGACCGGCGTACAAGCGAATAAGAGCTACTACGTGACGATCAACGAGCTGCAGGCGATGGGCCAAACAGCCTACACGCGCCATCTGCGCGTCGCCGGCAACGTCCAACCCGGCTCGATCGACCACCACGGAGCCGGCGCAAACTTCGTGCTGGTGGAGAACGACAAACGTCTGCCGGTGAACTACGACGGCGAGGAGCCCCCGCCCGACACCTTCAAGGACAACGCCCAGGCGCTCGCCATCGGCATGTACGGCCGCGATGGGGTGTTCCACGCAACGGAGTTGCAAGCCAAGTGCGCTTCGAAATACGCGCCCAAAGCCGTCCCAACGCCGCAGGCTACGGCCGCGCTCGCGCGGTAGCCGGGCTTACTCGCGTGCCTTACGTGTACATCGACAAGCTCTTTAACGAGCTTCGCGACGAGCTGCTCTCGGCCATGCACGCCGCGGCGGAGCGCGAAATACGCACCGGGCAAAAAGTCGACGTGAACCGCCTTTATCGCGCGTTTACCCGCGCGGCCGCGGGCAAAATGGCGAATCCCGTACGCGTTTCGGACCGTTGCCTGGAAGCAGGGCCGGTGCGGACGAACAAGGGCGTCGGCCGTGGCGAGTGATCGCCTCCTTGGCGCCCATAAGCCGGCCGCGAAACCTGCGCCGGCAAGCAAAGTGAAACCATACGGTACCAAAGTACCTGCCGCGCCGGCCCGTATGCCTGAACTTCAACGCCCTTCTGCCGATAAGCAACAGGATGAAAACCACAGCCTACGTCGGCCGCGACCCCTGGGTCCAAACGACCGAGACGCCCTCCCTCGCCGAGATCATTTCGGCGCTGTCCTTCGCGCTCGATCTGACTGAAGGCGCGGTGCCGGGCCATGCCTTGCGAAGCTGCCTGCTGTCCATGCGGCTCGGAGCGGAACTGCGCCTGCCCGACGCCATGCTTGCCGACCTATACCACGCGTCCCTTCTTAAGGATGTCGGCTGCAGCAGCAACGCCGCGCGCATGTGCCAGATCATCGGCGGAGGCGACGACCGCGCGGTCAAAGCCGGGGTCAAACTTGAAGACTGGACGCGCCCGCACCAACCCAAGCTCTCCACCCTGCGCCTTCTGTGGAACAATGTGCTGCCCGGACGCGGCGCGGCGGCAAAGGTGGCGCACATTCTCCGCATTGGGGCTACGCAACATCGCAACAACGAAGAAATGATTGCCCTGCGCTGCGACCGCGGTGCAAGCATCGTGCGCAAAATCGGGATGGGCGACCAAGCCGCGCTCGCGGTGCAGAGCTTAGACGAGCACTGGGACGGCGGCGGCTACCCTCAGCGTTCAGAGGGCCACGCGATCTCGCCACTGGCGCGCGTTATGGCTGTGGCGCAACACCTGGATGCCTTCGCGATCGAGCGCGGCCCTGACGCGGCCATGCGGGTTCTAGCCGAGCGGAGCAGGCGATGGTTCGATCCGGAGATTGTGCGCGCCGCAGAATCTCTGCACCGCGGAGGCACTCTTTGGCTTCAATGCCTTCCGACCGAAGGAGGCGAGATCGCCGCACCCGAGCGGCATACCCGGGCAGCCGTACTCGACGCCGCGCCCTCCGCCGCTTCGCGGATGACCCCAGGGCACATCGACACGATCTGCGAAGCATTTTCCGAGGTCGTGGACGCCAAATCTCACTACACCTTCCGCCATTCTATGGGGGTCACGGAGGCCGCGCGGAGAATCGGCACGGCTATGCGCCTGCCCCGCGAACGGCAGGAGTTGCTGCACCGGGCAGCGCTGCTGCACGACCTCGGGAAACTGCGCGTTCCCAACTCCATCCTGGACAAGCCCGGCAAGCTCGATGCCGCGGAATTTGCTGTCATGCAGGAACACTCCGGACTGACCGAAAGCATCCTGGCGCGCATTCCCCAATACCGTGAGCTGGCCAGGATCGCAGGCGCGCACCACGAAAAGCTGGACGGCACCGGCTATCCGAACCGTCTTCGGGCGGAAGCGTTGCCTATGGAAGCCCGAATTCTCGCCGTGGCCGATGTTTTTGCGGCGCTCACGGAAGATCGCCCTTACCGAGCAGGTTTTCCGGTCGAAAAGGCTCTGGCCATTATGAAACCGGACGTGCCGCACAAGCTGGACAGCGAATGCTTCGAGGCTTTGATCGCCGTTTCCTCGAGCGCGGAGCAGATCGCGCCCCCGGCGATTCCCCCTGCTTTGTTGGCTGGTCCCGCGGATGCAGCGCAGCGGATCGCAGCCGGTGTGAGCTGCCGATGCCCGGTGAGATCGTGACGGCGGCAAAGGAAGCGCAGACACGCCGGCACGGGGGCCGCAACCAGCGACCGCGAACGCGGACAGGCACAAGCCCGACGCGGCTCATCTGGGCCGCAAGGAAGCTGCATCTGTCACCTGTTTGTAATGATGTCGGTCTTACGATGTCTGGTGGGTGGGCGCGACGCGAAGCCGTTTGCGGCCGCCTGGATGGAGGGATCGCCTATGGCTTCCGCAGCTGCAACTCCCAACGATTTCCAAGAAATGGACAACGCCAGACCCTCCAGCCTGCACTGGAAGATCATGTTCATTTCCGGGATGGGCTTCTTCACCGACGCCTACGACCTGTTCATCATCGGCGTGGTCATGGCGATCCTGAAACCCATGTGGCACGTGGGCAAGATCGAGGAAAGCCTGGTCGACTCGACCGCGCTGCTGGCTTCGGCCATCGGCGCCCTCTTGTTCGGCCGCGTTGCCGACATGCTCGGGCGCAAGCGCATTTACGGGTTCGAGGTTCTGGTGCTCGCGGCCGGGGCCATCGGCTGCGCTTTTTCGCCGAACATCTGGTGGCTGATCGGCCTCCGTTTCATCTTGGGTATCGGCATCGGCGGCGATTACCCGGTTTCAGCCACGATCATGAGCGAGTATTCGGCAAAAGGCTCGCGCGGCATGATGGTCTCGCTGGTGTTCGCAATGCAGGCGGCGGGGCTCATCCTGGGGCCGCTGTTTGCCTCCGCTCTGCTTGCGGCTCACATCGATCCGGACATAACCTGGCGAATTCTGGTCGCGTTCGGCGCGGTTCCGGCGTTGGCCGTGTACTGGCAGCGGCGGCACCTAAAGGAGACGCCGCGATTTCTTCAGGCGGCAGGCCAGAGCGAGGACGATTCGGGCAAGCTTACGCGCGCCCCCCACTTCGACGAGAAACAGCACTCCATTTCCTTTTGGGACGGGTTTCACCGGCTAGCCGGCGACAGCAAGCTGCTGCCGCGCTTGATCGGCGCGAGCCTGGCGTGGTTTTTGATGGACTTTGCCTACTACGGCAACACAGTTTCCAGCCCGCTGGTGTTGGCCTCGCTCGGCGCGCACAATGATTTGCTCAAGAAAACCCTGACGCAACTGGCCATTTTTGCCATTTTCGCCGCACCCGGCTACCTGATCTCCGCGCTCACCATGGATCGGCTCGGGCGCAAAAAAATCCAGTGCCTTGGTTTTGGAATGATGGCGGCTGCTTTTCTGGTGATGGCGCTGACGCCGGGCCTCGAGAAAATGGCCATTCCGTTCGTCGTGGTGTACGGCATCAGCTTTTTCTTCACAGAGTTCGGACCGAATGCGACCACGTTTGTGTATCCGTCGGAGATTTTTCCGGTGCGGGTGCGGACCACTGGGCACGGCATAGCCGCCGCCATGGGAAAACTGGGCGGTTTCGTGGGAGTGTTTACCTTTCCGCTGTTTATGAAGTGGCACGGGCTGCTCGCGGCCGAATCGGCGGCGGCGACGGTGAGCCTGCTGGGCCTGGTCACGACCGTATTTCTGCTGCCGGAAACTAAGGGCAAGAGCCTGGAAGAGCTTTCGTCCGAGCCCTCCACAGTGGCCGAGAAAGCGGCGGCGTAGCGCCCGACCGCCGACCCGCTACCATCGGAGGTGGAGGGCAACACTCAATGGCGGCAGGGTGGACACGGGAAGCGCACGAGGCTTTAAGAGACAGCGAGCGGATTCAGCAAACGGCGTTTCTGCTGCTCGACGCACGGCGAAAGAACCGGCCGCTCATTGATCTGGACCCTGCGCTGCAGCCGGCTTCGCTCGAAGAGGCCTATGCGGTGCAAGACGCGATGCGGTCCCATCTGGGGCCTGTGGGAGCTTGGAAAATCGGCGCTCCGCTGCCGGACGCCACGCCCGTGTACGGTCCAATTCCGCTGGCGTTCGGGATTCTCGCGACCGGCGGCGCGATCAAGGGAGAGCGCCGTTTACGCGGGGTTGAGGCGGAAATCGCGTTTCTGCTGCGCCGGGATCTGCCGCCGCGCGAGGTGCGCTACGGGCGCGAGGAAATCTTGAAATCGATCGGCAGCGTACACCCGGTGATTGAGGTTTTGGAGTCGTCGTTTGTGGCGCCGGACGAAGCGGCGCACCTGGCGACGGTGGCGGATTTGCAGATGAACGGAGGCCTGGTGTACGGGCCGGCGTGCGACGGCTGGCAGGAGATCAACATCGCGAGCGAGCGGGTGGAGGTCGTGGTGGACGGGGTGGTGCGCTGGAAGGACGTGGGAAAAAACACGAATGGGCCCGATTTGGTCCGGCTTTTGGAGTATTTGGCGAACGAGGGGCAATACCGGACAGGGGGGCTGCAGGCCGGGCAATGGATTACCATGGGAAGCTGGATGGGCAAGCTGTTGACCATGAGCCGGTCGTCGATCGACGTGCGGTTTGAGCATTTCGGAGAGGTGGCATTTTCGTTTGCGGAGTAGCTTTTCCGGCGGAAGTTTGCGCAAGAAAGGAGCAAAACAAGTGCGAAAAGCGCGCGTTTCTGTGCTCGTTCAGGCGCTTCTCGGACCGGCGGAGGATTATAGGCGTCCCAGGCGGATCGCTGTGAAGCGCCGGCGAGAGATTCTGTGAATTGCCGCACGGCGGTTTGCACTTTGGGGACTTGAAGGAAGAGCCGCGTCGGGGCGGTTCGGATCAGGTTTCGAGCTGGGGCGAGCCAACTCGGCGCTCGCGCCAGAAGAACAGCAGGGCGCCTGACAGACCGAGGGCGGCGGCGAAGGCGAGTTCCCTACCCGCTCCGCGGCGCGCGAGCAGCAGGAAGCCGAAGCCGGCAACGGCGGCGAGGGGCGGAAGCGGGTAGAGCCACAGGCGAAAGGGGCGGGGCAGGTCGGGCCGGCGCAGGCGCAGGACGATGACGCCGATCTGCTGAAGGCCGTACTGGAGCACGATGCGAACGGCCACCAGCGCGGCGATGACCTCTCGGAGGTCGAAGAAGCAGAAGGCCGCGGCGATGAGACCGAGGACGGGCAGGGCGACCCGGGGGTAGCCCTGGCGCGGATGCGAGCGGGCAAAGGGAGCGAAGAAGTTGCCTTCGCGGGCGGCGGCCCAGGGGGCTCGGGAGTAGCCGAGCAGCAGCGCGACGACGGAGGAAAAAGCGGTCGCCATGATGAGAACCGTGAGGACGGCCGCCGCCGCCGCTCCGGGGCGACCGGCAAGAACCGAGCGGGTGAGGACCGCGGCCATGGGCTGGGCGCTCCCTGTGGGGGTTAGCAGAGATGGGATGGGCAGGGCGCCGAGGACGGCGAAATTCATGGCGAGGTAGAGCGCGGCAACGAGCCCGATCGAAAGCAGAACGGCGCGAGGAATGGCGCGACCGGGATCACGGACCTGCTCGCCGAGGAAGCAGACGTTGTAGTAGCCCCAGTAATCGTAGGTGGTGATGAGGGTGGCGGCGCCGAGGGCCGCGAGGACCCCCGGCCCGTGGGGCCAGTGGAACTGGGCGGCGACCAGTGGCGAGCGCAGGTGAGACAGCCCGAGCGCGATGACCGTGAGGAGGGTAAGCAGAACGCCGCCGGTGAGGAAAGCGGCGGTGCGGAGAATGGCGCCGAGACCTCGGGAAAGAAGGGCTACCACGAGGAGGCAGACCCCGGCGGCGAGAAGGCTGGTTCCGCGGAGTTGCAGGGGACCGAGAGCGAAGCCGTGTTGGAGCGATGGGAGGAGAAAAGCGGCATATTGGGCTAGGCCGAGTGCGCCGGAAGCTACGGAGAGCGGCGCGGTGAAAAGGAGCTGCCAGACGTACAGGAAGGCGAGAAAGCGGCCTAGATCGAAGGGCGGCGGCTTCGGCTTGGCGGACGTGCTCTGAGAGCCGTGTGTTGAGGCAGTTCTCGTATCGGTGGAGAGGGAGAGTTTTGTGGCTACATGGCTTTTCCCGCCGGAAAAGCCACGTCCAGCGATGCCGGCCGCTCTACGTGTGTACGAGAACTGCCCTAATGCGCCGAGGGCACGGAGGACGGTTGGGTAGCTTTTGCTCCGAGAGTAGGGCAGCTGCGGAGTTACAGACCGACCAGCGTCCGCTGTCGGCCCTAGATTTCCGACCTGCGCGGTGTGAGGCGGGGGCGAGGGCGCAGCCCCGCCGGCCGAAGTTTCGGAGGAAGCGCGAGGCTTGTAGATTTCGCGGAGAAAGGCGTAGGAGCCTCCGGCTCGTGGCAGGGCCGCGCCAAGCTCGGCCCAGACCAGGCCATCGCAGACGGCGAGCAGCGCGCCGGCAAGCCAGCCCAGCCAGGCTCCGGGCCCGAGGGCGGCAGCGACCAGCGGCAGGGTAATGAAGGGGCCCACGCCGATCATGTTCATAAGGTTGAGCGAGAC
>CAXTRW010000075.1:0-12678 GCA_964246765.1 uncultured Acidobacteriaceae bacterium
CCCCTGTCACGACCCCCGAAATCACCGCCCAGTTCGGCGAGCAGGTCGCGCACATCGTCGAGGGCGTCACCAAACTCGATAAAATCCAGTTCGCCAACCGCGAAGACCGCCAGGCCGAGTCCGTCCGCAAAATGCTCCTCGCGATGGTCACCGACGTGCGCGTGGTACTCATCAAGCTCGCCGACCGCCTCCACAACATGCGCACCCTCGAGCACCTCAAGCCCGAGCGCCAAGCCGGGATCGCGCGCGAAACCCTCGACATCTACGCCCCGCTCGCCCACCGCCTGGGCATGGGCAAGGTTCGGGGCGAACTCGAAGACCTCGCCTTCCGCTACGTCGACCGCCCCGCCTTCGACCAACTCCACGCCGCCATCGAGGCCCGCCGCACCGCCGGCGAGGCATTTCTCGCCGGAGTCGAAGCGCTTTTGTCCGAAAAGCTCACGGAAAACAGCGTGAAAGCCCGCGTAGAGTGGCGCATCAAGCGGCTCTACTCCATCCACACCAAGCTCCAGGAAAGCGGTACGGGCGTCGATCAGGTTTGGGACCTGCTCGCCCTGCGCGTCATCGTCGGCTCGGTGGGAGACTGCTACGCCGTCCTCGGCCTCATCCACTCGCTCTTCCGCCCCGTGCCCAACCGCATCAAGGACTTCATCGCGATGCCCCGGCCCAACCTGTACCAGTCGCTCCACACCACCGTCATGGGCGACGCCGGGCACCAGTTCGAGGTACAGATCCGCACCGAGGAAATGCACCGCATCGCGGAAGAGGGAATCGCCGCGCACTGGAAGTACAAGGCCGGCGGCTCGCCCGTGTCGGCCCGCGACGAACAAAGACTCGCGTGGGTGCGTCAATTAGTCGAGTGGCAGCGCGAGATGACCGACCCCAACGAGTTCATCTCGACCCTCAAAATCGACCTCTACCCCGAAGAGGTCTACACCTTCACCCCCAAAGGCAAAGTCGTCGTCCTCCCCAAGGACGCCAGCCCCCTCGACTTCGCCTACGCCGTCCACACCGAGGTCGGCCACTCCTGCGTCTCCGCCAAGGTCAACGGCCGCATCGTCCCCCTCCGCGCCAAGCTCCGCAACGGCGACATCGTCGAGGTCACCACCCAAACCGGCCACACCCCCTCGCGCGACTGGCTGTCGATCGTCAAAAGCTCCCGCGCCCGCAACAAAATCAAGCACTGGATCAACGAGCACCAGCGCGAGCGCGCCATCGAAATCGGCCGCAAGCTTCTCGAGCGCGAGGCCCGCAAGTACAAGATCGCCCTCAGCAAGTTCGAAGAATCCGACTTCGCCCAGCTCGCCGCCGGCTACTCGCTTTCGACCCCGAATGACATGATGGCCGCCGTCGGATTCGGCAAGTACTCCGCCCGCCAGGTCCTCAACCGCCTCGCCCCCGGCATCCTGCACCAGCAAGCCACGCCGGGCGAACCCGACCTGCCCACCGGCGCCGAAGACGCGAAGCGTCTCCAGGTCCACGCCAGCGCGGCCTCTGAAACCCTCGAAGTCGAAGGCTCCAACGAACTTCTCGTTTACCGCGCCCGCTGCTGCAACCCCATCCGCGGCGAGGAAATCCTCGGCTACGTCACCCGCGGCAAGGGTGTCGCCGTCCACGGACGCTCCTGCCCCAACGTCCAAAACCTCCTTTACGAGTCCGACCGCCGCATCGCCGTCGAGTGGGCCCGCGAAGCCCTTGTGGGCGGCGGTGCTGGAGCTGCTGGTCGTCGCGCCACCTACCCCGTCAAGCTCACCGTCTTCTGCGACGACCGCCCCGGCATGCTCAAGGACATTACCGCCGCCGCCAGCGAGGAAAACACCAATATCCGCTCCATGGACACCCGCCCCGGCTCCAACGACGGATTCCTCATCGACCTCACCCTCGACGCTAAGGACCTCCGCCACCTCGAACACCTTCAGCAGGGCCTCCGCCGCATCCCCGGCGTCCGCGAAGTCCAGCGCTCTTCCAAGCTCTAGCCATGCACGTCATTCTGTGGGAGTTCACCGTCGCCCCGGAAAAGCGCGACGCCTTTATCGCCGCCTACAAAAGCGACGGCCTCTGGGCGCGGCTCTTCCGCGAGGCCAACGGCTATCTCGGCACAGAGCTGCTTTTCTCCCGCGAAACAGGCCGCTTCACCACCATCGACCGCTGGGAAAGCGAGCCCGCATTCCATTCCTTCCAGGCCGGCTACAGCGAGCAGTACCAGCAGCTAGACGCCCAACTCGAAGCGCTCACACTCACCGAAACCAAACTAGGCAGCTTCGACGCTGAACCGGCCGAACCTCTCACGCTCAAGCCCGAGAATGCTTCTGAGCTTCGACATAGGCCCTGAGCACGGCATTCATCCGTGTCAGGTGACCCTTTCCGTTTGCCTTGAACCACTCCACCACATCCGTATCTAAGCGAAGGTGCACAGAAGTCTTGCCCCCCGGCATCACTACCCGCGCGCTGCTCCAAAACTCCGCGCCGAGCGATTCAGCCTCGGGCGCGTCGCGGCTGGTTTGGTCCTCCCCCCGTTCCCGCAGATCTTTGACCTCGCTAGGGGAGTGTCTGACGATAGTAGATTTCTCGTTCATCTCTGCTCGCTTTCTGCGCGCTGATTATCCGGATAAGATTTCCGCCCCGCCGCGTGAATACCACCCGGTACACCTCTGCTTCGACCCTGCCAAGCGCGATGGGCCGAATCTCCCCATAGTCTTCCCGGTCGTCGATCCGCTCCAAGATCTCGTTGGCAAATACCTCTGCAGCAGTCAGGAACGAGACTCGATGTTTGGCAAGGTTCGCCCTGGCCTTCTCTTCGTCCCACTCGAACTCCAGTTCCACGCATTTCACCGCTTGTCTAAATAATACACATGCGTGTACACGTTTAGCCTGGGTGCCGTCTCGTTGCGCGATGGAGCAGCAGCGGGCCCGCGCAGCTCGACGCCATCATTCACTGGCCGAACTCCGAACAGGCGAGCAACTCAATGGCAAGCCACTGGAACCCCACTCGCACGATGCCACACCTCCGTCCGCCCAAACAGCGGGGTCCCCACATACCCCCGCAGCTTCAACCCATCCCCCGTCACTTCCATCTGCCCCGAGTACGTCTTCCCCGACTCCGGGTCATAAATCCTCCCGCCCTTCGCCTTATCCGCCCCATCCGGCACAAACCCCGTCCCAATCATCAGCCCGCACAGCGCCCGCGTTCGCATCGCCGGGTCCGGATTCTTAACATCCGTCTTCGGCGTATCCGACCGCCCCAGCGCAACCAGCCGCACGCAAAGCGCCGCCCCATCCGAGCAGGCAGCAATCTGCACCACGTCTTTCTCCATCGTCACCCAATTCCCAGCCAGCGGCGAATCCGGAACAGGGGGAGCGAACAGAAGCAAACCAAGCAGAACCAACATGAGGACCCTCGCAAAGAGACCAGTTTACCCGATGCCGCCCGGCACGAAAAAAGGGAGCAGCCGAAGCCCCTCCCTTGTGGTATCTCGCTGCACGCGGAACGTCCACTGTAGCTGGACAGTTTGCGTGCTCAGGGGTAGGTCACTGTCGCGGTTCCCCCGGCAATTCCGGACGTCCTAAAAACAATAACGAAGTTCGGCGTGGAGAATGTGACACTTCCCTGTGAGTCGCTTGGGCAATCCCCTGCTAGGCTTCCTGAGGAAGAGCCAGATGATCCATAAGTTACCGCTGTCCCGCCGGTGAGATTTGTAGTCTCTCCGTCTTGCGTGTAGGAAAACGTCGAATAGTTGGAGACGCTGTAGGTTCCGTACGTGCGAGGAAGAGTTCGCACGCAGGGTTGGTTTAAGAAGCTGGTAACCGTATACGTGAGAGTGCCGTTGCCGGCGGGAATCATGTAAGTCGTTTCACCTGCGAAAGCGCTGGATACTCCGCATGTTGTCAAAGCAGCTGTGATGAGCAGTAGTGTAGAGCGAGCAGCAAGTTTCATGACACCTCCAGACAGCCTTTGAAAGCACCAGCAGTTTGACAGATTGAAAATCCACAATCAATCACAAGACTTCCATCTTTCAGATTTCATTTGTGGAAAACAACCTGTAGCGAGAAGATGGAGCCGCCCAGTTCATTGAGCATTGTCTCTCGAAACACTGGCAATAGCTGCGCTTTTGCAGAAAGTGAATAAGGCCAAAAGAGGGAGGGGCCGAAGCCCCTCCCCCTGACCACAACCGCAAGTAAGCCTAGAAAACCAACTTCAGCTGAAACTCGGTCGACCGCGGCGCGCCCTGATCGAACGTCCCCGACCCGCGCTGCGTCCGCACCCCATCGTGGACCAACGAATCGTTCGGCCCGTTCAGGAAGTTGTTCTTCGCGCCCACCGCTCCGTTAGCTGTCGCGGTATTCGCCAATATCCCGGTTAGGCGCCCGAAGTTGCTCATGTTGGTGACGTTATACATCGCCACCGTGGGCTCCAGCCGCATCCCTTCCCGCAGCTTGCCCAGGCTGATCGGGTAGCCCACGTTCGCGTCAAACGACCGGAAAGCGGGGTTCGAGATCGGCGTCGTCGGCGCGGTTGCGATCGGCTGCTGCACCGCGTTTGCCGC
The DNA here is from genome assembly GCA_964246765.1 of uncultured Acidobacteriaceae bacterium. Classification (GTDB taxonomy): domain Bacteria; phylum Acidobacteriota; class Terriglobia; order Terriglobales; family Acidobacteriaceae; genus EB88. Next base: position 4,545 of record CAXTRW010000075.1, read on the forward strand.
TACCAGCTGCTGCGAGGTGAACAGACCGGCGTTCACCAGCGCCTGCCCGGCCGGCGTCGGCGTGCCTGCCCGACCCGCGTTGTAGCTCGCGATCAAGCTGTTCAGCCCGCTCCCTTTCACCTGGTGCATGTAGTAGCCTGGCCCCGTTCCCGGCACCAGGTCGCCTACTGTACCATCACCGGTCACGTCCGTCCGGAAAATCTCTCCGGGCAGCTGGGAAGTGCTGTCCAGCGTGAGGCTCGTGGCCGCTGCGGAGTAGAAGTGCCCGATCAGACCGACGTTGATCCCGTACTTTACCGAAAGCGCGCCGCCAAAGCTCAGCTCATTCGTGTGGTCGATGTTGCTGCGCCCAAGATACCGGTTCGGATCGTCCTGATCCCACGGGATCGAGTTGAAGAACTGGTCGGAGGAGCTGGCCGCGCTTGTTCCATTGCTGATCGGGTTCGCGTTTTTGGAAAGGGAATACGAGGCTTGAAAGTTCGCGTTCAGGACGCCAGGCGCGGGATGCGTAACCTGCTGACGCAAAACCACCTGCAGAGCGTCGTACCCGGAACGCCCAACCGGGAGGATAAACTGTCCGAGCCCGACGTTCGGGTTCGCGCCCGAAAACGCTGCTGTTTTGCCGGCGACCTGCGCCGGCTGGCCATTCGCGTACTGGTTTTCGGAATCCAGCCCATTTCCAGCGAAATCCACGATAGAAGCATTCCCGTTCGTCCCCGAACCGGTCGGGCAGCCGCCTTGAGCCAGAGCATTATCGATGCTGGAAGCGCCGCAAGCTTGCAATGTTTTCTGAATTGCCGCCTGCGCCGCGGCCTTGTCCAGATAGCGGGCCGCGCCGACATGGTTCACGTCGATGAGCAGCGGAATCTTCAAGGTCGCGTTGTGGACATAATCGACCGTGAGAACCGTACCCTTCGCCAGCTCCCGCTGAATGCCGCCGTTGAACTGGATCGAGTACGGCGTCAGATAGGGACCTGCGTAGATACCTGCCGCTTTGAGGCCGCCGCCGGTACCGATATAGGAGGGGTTCGGGCCGTTCGTCGATGAAGCGGCGTCGTACTCCGCCTTGAGCGTATTGATCTGCGGCGCGGCTTTGGATATCGGCTCTTTGCAGATGGTTGAGATCGGAACTCCGCCGACGTCGTTCACGTTCGTGCCGTCGGGCAGCGTCAGGGTGGTTACACCGCCGCACACCTGCGCGTAATTAAAGTAGTTGCCGTTCGCTTGAACGACGGAGCTGCGAGCATTGGAGGTGTTATTAAAAATGTCGCTGTCATAGAAAATGCCGATGCCGCCGCGAACAGCCGTTTTGTGGTCGCCGGGGCTGAACACAAAACCCGCCTGCGGACCGAAGTTGCCATACGGCTGATGGGTGCGCTTGCCCAGCCCGGCCTGATACTGGTCAAACAGCGGTGTGTTTCCCGCGCAGCCGGGGAACTGGTACGCGGGTGACACACTCGAGCAGAGCGGTGTCGGCAGGTCCTGGTTGGCCCGATCCGTATCGACGCTCCAGCGCACCCCCGCAATCGCGGTGAAGTCCGGAGTTACTTTCCAGGAATCGGCCACGTACGCGCCCGAGCGCCAATCCTCTAGGCCGCCGCCGTTGAGGCCGAATCCCGGCTTTTCGCTGAACGCGCCATTTCCGTTTCCGAGAATGTAGGCCTCAGCCGAGTAGGCGGTCGGGTCGGCCCCGCCATTAATCGCACTGCCCTGTCCGAAAATCGTATACAGTGACTGACCGTAGAACGCAGCGAAGCCGCCGCCCAGCAGCCTGTTCAGGCTTGCCCCGAACTTGATCGTGTGCGCGCCGCGCGTCCAGGTGCCGTCGTAGCGCAGCTGCTTGTCGGACTGGAACGTGCCCTGCGGAGCCAGGTAATTGGGGCCGGCATAAAAATTGTCCGGTCCGTCCAGCAGGGTCACCTTGCCACCGCCCGCATAGGCCGGATTGTAGATGGAGGCCAGACCCGCTGTACCGTCGTTCAGCAGATTATGAAACTTCTCATAGCCGCCGCGAATGGAGTGCGTAAACTTGCCCGTGACAAAGTCCGCGCCGCCCACAATCGCCGGCGTATTGTTGCGGGAGTTATAAAGCGAGTATAGGTCGCCGAAGTTCGAATCCGAGGAGTTCACGTCGTACGCGATACGGGCAAAATAGTGGACCCCGTAGTGGCCGTTGTAGTCCAAACGCGCCGTGCTGTACGTCTCCCGGAAAGGCGAGGGAATGGAGGGGAACTGGGCCTGAATCGCGGCGAATGTCGGGCTGGTCGTCGCGGAGCCCAGCTCATCCTGCTTGATGCGCTCGGAGTTGGCGAAGAAAAACAGCTTGTCCTTAATAATCGGGCCGCCGATTGAGCCGCCGAAGTTGTTTCGCTGGAACGGCGCGTCGAAGCCGCCCGTGGTATTGGCAAAACCGACAGTGTGGTCCTGGAAATTATAGAAAAGCTCGCCATGGTACGCGTTTGTACCCGAACGCGTCGCCACCAACACCTGACCCGTCGAGGTCACTTCGCCTGAAACGTCCTGCGTCGAGCGGTTGAGCTGGAACTCGTCCACCGCGCCCTCGTCGACATTCATGATCGTCGTGCCGACCGTCTCGTCCGTGATGTCCTGCCCGTCCAGCAGGATGCGGGTGGTGCGGCCGGAAACGCCGCTTACCGAGATCGCCGAGTAGCCCGCCTTGGTCGGGTCGAACGTTTCGCCGCTCTGCAGAATCACGCCCGGCTGCAGCTGCGCGATATCCAGGAAGTTGCGCCCGTTGATCGGCAGCGACTCGATCTGCTGCCGCGTGATCACGTCGGAAACGCCCGGCTGGTCGGTGTTCACCTGCACCTGGCCCGCGTTCACCTGGATCGTCTGCGCCTCAGACCCGACCGTGAGCCTAAAGTTGCCGCTGGTTGCCGTGCCCGTGCGCACCACGGTCTGCACGTTCAACGTCTCGAAGCCGTTCAGCGTCACCGTGACCGTATACGCCCCAGGGTTCAACGGCCCGATGCTGTAGAAGCCGGAGTTGTCGGTTTTCAGGGTTTTGGTGAGCCCGGTATCGGTGCTCTTGATGACCACATCGGCCCCCGGCAGCGCCCCGCCGCTGGGGTCGGTGATCGAGCCCTGAATCGACCCGCCGTTCACCGAAACAGCCTGCGCGTGCAGAGCAGCCGGTACGCCCGCGAAACCGAACAGAAGCGAGCCGGCCAGAGTCGCCGCCCCAGCCCTGCCATGGAAAGAACCACCACTCAGCCGCGAAACCCGACGGCGCAGAAAACGCTGCATTCACGAACTCCTTGGAAGGGAAGAGCTATTGGCAGCAACTTTGCAATCAAGGTTCCAAACTCGAATACGGCCGTTTTATGAGCAATTCCGAGCCGTCGGGCCTCATCAGTGCGATTTCGCTCAGCTTGTGTCTTTAAAGAACAGTAGAAAAGTACAGAATTGCGGACAACCAATGGGCGTAAACGTGTTCCGTCAATCTCAAGGCACAATAGGGAAATGAGCGACACACACAAGCAAGCTGTCTCCTCCTCCGCCGCCCCCGCCGCGATCGGGCCTTACTCGCAGGCCGTCGTCGTGAGCGGGTTTGTCTTCACCTCAGGGCAGGTTGGGTTCGATCCCGTTTCTGGGCGGCTCGTGTCTGGTGGAGTGGAAGCCGAAACCGAGCGGGTGCTCCAAAACCTGTCCGCGGTATTGGCCGCAGCCGGATCGTCGCTTGCAGATGTGGTGAAAACCACGGTTTTTCTCAAGGATATGAACGATTTCGCAGCCATGAACGCGGTGTATGCCCGCTTTCTTGCGCCCGAAGGGGTCACGCCTCCCGCCCGCTCCACCATAGAGGTCGCCCGTCTACCCCGCGATGCGCGAGTCGAGATTGAGGCTGTCGCCCGGCTGTAGCGCTTCTTTTCCACGCGCCGCGCCATCTAAAGTGAGCAAGGAGCCAAGAATGGCAACGACCGAAACACAAGACAAAGTCCAGCGAACCGAAGCAGAATGGCGTGCCCAACTGACGCCGGAGCAGTACCGCATCACCCGCGAAAAGGGCACCGAGCCCGCGTTTAGCGGGGCTTTATACCAGAACCATGCCGACGGCCTATACCACTGCGTGGCCTGCGACGCGCCCCTGTTCCGCTCGGAGGAGAAGTTCGAGTCCGGCAGTGGATGGCCGTCATTTTGGCAGCCGGTTTCGCCCCGTGCTGTCGCCAGCCATGAGGATCGCAGCTATGGAATGCGCCGCATTGAGGTCACTTGCGCCCGCTGCGACGCCCATCTCGGCCACGTCTTCCCGGACGGTCCCAAGCCCACCGGCGACCGCTACTGCATCAACTCTGCTTCGCTTAAGTTTGAAGGGAAGTAACGACAAAAAGGGCCTGAGACCCAGGCCCTTTTTGGGTATTCTAGGCGCGGGTTAGACCTTCACAATTTTGCCGCTCTTGATGCACGAGGTGCAGACCCGAAGCTTGCGGGAGCCCCCACCTACTTTTGCCCTCACCGGACGTAGATTGACGTCCCACCGACGGCGCGTCACATTGTGCGCGTGCGAAATGTTGTTGCCGAACCGCGGACCCTTACTGCAAATTGCACAAACTTGCGCCATGCTCTACTCCGTTTCAATATCGCTGAAAATCATTTCGCGAAGGATCAATGCTCGCGCACACCAGAAACAGCATCGCGGATGATCTGCGAAGTTCCAGTCTACCCAAGTGGGGTATAAGCGGCAACCCGCCCTACGCGACGGTGTGGAGCCGGGGAGCGAGACTGCCGCGCTCCCCAGACCCGCCTTACCTTGCGCCGACCGGCTTTTCCTCGCCCGCGCCCATCTCTTGGAGCCGTTTGGCCAGTAACTGTTCGAGATTTTCGAGCGCCTCCGAGAAGCCCTCAATTCCTTCTTTCAGTTTGTCGTGCGCCATGCGGTCTTCGCCGTGCATTTTTTCGAAAGCCTGCTCATCCATTGAGATCTTCTCAATCTGGAGGCCTGCCGCGTCCTTGGGGTCCAGCTTCCGAGGCAGCTCGCCCTGGGCCTGCTCCAGTTCCTCCAGCAGCTTCGGCGAAATGGTCAGAAGGTCGCAACCCGCCAGTTCCTTAATTTCGCCCGCATTTCGGAAACTCGCACCCATAATCTGTGTTTTATACCCGAACTTCTTGTAGTAGTTGTAGATTTTTGTGACCGATTGTACCCCCGGGTCGTCCGCCCCCTGGTAATCCTTGCCCGTGTCCTTCTTATACCAATCCAGAATGCGCCCCACAAAGGGGGAAACCAGCGTCACCTTGGCTTCCGCGCACGCCACAGCCTGGTGGATGCCGAACAGCAGCGTGAGATTGCAGTGGATCCCTTCAGTTTCCAGCTTTTCCGCTGCCTTGATCCCAGGCCAAGTCGACGCGATCTTAATCAGAATGCGCTCGCGGCCGATGCCGGAATCCTCATACATTTTGATGATTTCGTGCGCCTGCTCCATAGTCTTGCCGGTGTCGTAGCTCAACCGAGCGTCTACCTCGGTGGAAACTCGGCCTGGAATGATCGCAAGAATCTTCTTGCCGAACGCAACGGCCAGGTGCTTAAACGCCTCGTTCGCCACATCCTTGTCGGACGCACTCTCACCTAGCTTGTTCTTGGCTTCCTTGAGCACGTCATCCACGATCTGCGAGTACGCGGGCATACCCGCCGCAGTCGTGATCAGCGTAGGATTGGTTGTCGCGTCCTCCGGCTTGACCTTCTCGATCGCTTGAATGTCTCCGGTGTCGGCGACCACGGTGGTCATGGTGCGAAGCTGTTCCAGCAATGTTTGAGCCATTGGCCTATCCTCCATGCGCGGCGCTTACAAACGGCAAACGGCGCGTACCCCTAGTTGGATGCGTGGGAGCGCCTCCGGTTTCGGCGGCAATGCCTTTCGCGGAGGCCCACCCGGCTGCTATTCGGCCCAGGAGCCCACATACCCGGTCAGTATGGCACGTTTCCTGCGGCTGCAGCCGGCACGAATGTCGGTTCAGGCGCTCCAATTCCCGAATCGGGAACAATCACAGTCCGCTCCCGTTATGGGCCGAGCGCTCCCCGCTCGAAGCTGATTCCGTGCGTGGGGACGCGCTCCACGTGCCAGAATTTCTTGTATGTTTCGTCCCCGCGCAGCATGTCAATGGTCGCGACGCCTTCGGCCGCCGCCCGCTCCGCCGCGAATGCCGCAAGCAGTGTGCCGGGTCGCAACCGTGCGTGCTCGGGCGCAAAGCCCATTAGGTAGTAGTACTGCGTTTGCCCAGCGCGTCCCGGCGGGTCACTTAGGGAATACAGCACGCCTAGAGTTTCAGTGCCGGCGCGCAGAGCGCACAAGCGCAGCAGCCCGTTTCGCAGCAGCAGCGGAATCGCCTCGCGGTGGTGGGCAAGCACCCGTGGGTCGGCCAGAACGCCCGGCTCGCCGCGCTCCTCCCACCGCGACGTGTGAAAGCGCACCAGCTGCTCGAACATGGGCGCCCAGGTTTGCTCGTCGGCAAACTCCAGCGCGAGCCTGCCCAACGCCGCCGCGGCGTTCCGGTGGAACAGCACGTCGGCGCGCAGCTTGGGCGGCAGCGCCCGCATGGGCCCGGCGGCCCGGCGGCCGCAAGACTCGCCCGCAAACCGGTGGACACCTTCGGAGTCGAGCGCGAGCAGCAGCGGAGAGCTCTCCGGCACTTGCGCGAAGTACGCGCGATCCCAACCGTCCCGGTTTGCCACGAGCCGGATCGCGGCTCGGATGTGCTCGGGCCCGCATTCCGGCGCGAACACGCCGTCCAGGTAGTCCGACGTTCCCGCGCCCACCAGCATCAACTTCCGCTCGGGCGAGCCCGGAAGCACATACAAAGGAAGCATCGCCAGGAGATCGCGCCCCTGCCGTACCACGATCACCCGCAGGTCCGCCTGGCCGAACTGCCGCCACCAGGGCAGCAGCCATTCCGGCCGCTGAAACGGCTTGGCATCCGGCGCGCGTGCCCAGAGCTCGATCCACTCCTCGACGAGCGCCTTCCATGCAACCGCATCGCAGACTACCTGGTAGGTAATAGGCATGGGCCGATTTTATCGGCAGGTGTCGAGAGACAGAGTCGCTGCCGTTCGGCTTTTCTCAATGCGAAGGCCACGTTCAGAAACGCCGATGAGGTTTACGAGAATTGCTCAGCTCCGAGGGCTTCCAAATCACGGCTGCCCTGGCCCCGGCAAGGTTTCCAACGCCTCCCCGGAGCGCGCGCTCTCGTTTCCGCTTGCATCCACCGCGGAGACCGAGTACGCGTAGCGCACGCCGGGCGCAGCGGTCCGGTCGCTCCAGCCCGGCGCGGCCACCGGCGCCTTTCCGCTGATCCGTTCGGGCGCCCCGGCACTGTCGGCCGGCCGCCGGTAGACGAAATAGCCGGCCAGGTCCGGGCTGTCGTCCGGCGTCCAGGAAAGGTCGATGGCGTTGCCCTCCGCGTTCGCGGCGGCCTCCAACCCTTCCGGGACCGCCGGCGGAAACTTATCTTTTGCCGCAAAAACCGGCGTTTCCGCGCTTGCCCCGGCGACCTCGCCCGCTTGCCCCATCAACGGAACCGAGGCGACCAGCTGCACCCGATAGCGGTAGCTGCCCCCGAGCGCGGCAGCGGCGTCCAGGGTGTGATCCGGCAGCCACTCGCCCGCGCCATTCGCGCCAGGCTGCCAGTGCTCTGCCGCTTCGAGAGTTTGGGCCGGCTCGGCGGGATGCCCAAGCTCGGCGCGCGGCTCCCGCGTGAGCCGGACGATGAGTTTTTCTCCACGAATGGGCGGTTCGGCACCCGCTGCCGCCTGCCAGCGCACCAGGACGCCCCTGGCGGTTGCGCTCCCGCTTGCGTTGCGAATCGCCGGAGGAGCTTGCCCCGCCGCCGCCTGCGCCGGATTGGAACTGCCGATCGAGGCCGCCCGGCGGTTTTCCACGCGCACCCGGTACCACATGGGATGGAGGACGCCGGCGCGCAACTCCGCAGGCAGGGTGTCCCGGTACTCGGCCGCAGCTCCGGGCGCCAGCAGCAGCGTAGCGGCGTTCGCACAAGGGCCGCCTTGCGCCGTCGCCCGGCAGATCGCGACACGCTGGTCCCCTTTCAGGGCGACCCGGTCCGTGCTGCGCGTTGGCATCGTCCACCGGAGCGTCACGGCATCCCCGTTTCTCTGCGCGCGCAA
>CAXTRW010000076.1:0-12621 GCA_964246765.1 uncultured Acidobacteriaceae bacterium
CAGAGTGGAAGCGGGAGCGGCAGCGCGTTGCCGATGCCGGCGGATACAGCGAACGGCAAAGCCTCGGCGGCCAGCGATGAGGGTACGACCAAGGCGGTGGAAGGGCAAGCGCTGGTAAACCCGGGCGCGCCGGGGGTTAAGCGCGGGAACAGGTAGAGGACTTACTATTAGGGCGCTAGGCTCTGGGCGACTGCGCTCCTGCTTGGGCCCGAGAGTACGCCGGCGCCTATATTTGTGTGGCGCTCAGGTTGAGCGAGCAACTCAAGGGGCACTCGCGAAGAGGCATACTCAGGTTGCCCGAATATTGCTTGCGCCCTGGCCTGCATGTACGGGTACACCTGATCGGTGCTGTAAGTTTTGGCGACGAACAAGCCTTGCGCGCGGAGCCGGTCCCGTAAGGCCGGGGTGTCCGCAAGCATCGAGATCTGCTCGATCGCCTCTGCAGCCGTGCTAAAGCAAAGTAAGTCACTGCCATGTGCGGCTCGGATGCCCTCCAGACCGATATCGCTGGTAACGCAAGGCAGGCCGAGAGCCAAGTAGTTCAAGACTTTGTTCTGGATGCCGGCTCCGGCGCGAACGGGGCACACGCCGCAAAACACATCGTGCAGGTGGTCTCGGATGTGCTCAACCTCGCCTAACACTTCGACGCCGGGAAGCGCTTCGAGTTGGGCTTTGGTCGCAGCGTCGGCGGCGCCGATAATCCTGAAGCGCAAGGTTGGTCTGCGTTCCCGGAGCGCAGAAAATACTTCAGAGCAGAACCAGAAGCAGGCGTCCCGGTTAGGAACCGAACGAAGGTTGCCGATAAACAAGATGGTTTCTCCCGACACATGCGGCCGGAAGGGAAAGTCGGCGAGGTCGACCGGCACCGGCACGCAATCGACAGAGGCGGGCGTCGCGTTGCCGAAGAGGTATTCGATGTCCACCGGCGAGACAAGCCAGGACTCTGAAAACCGTGCGGGAGCGCTGCGCTCGAACTTTGCCAGGCGTTTCTGCTCCAGCGCATACACCAGGTCTAAGTATTCGCGTTTTTTGCGGAGGCGCCTTGCTCGCCGGTAGGTGAGCGAGATCGCGTCGGTCATGTCGAGGATCACGGGTTTCGAACCTGCGAGGTGGTCGACATATTGGCCGGTTCGTTGGAGATGCGCTACGACGCCGTCGTGGTCCGGCAGGAGTTGGCTGAGAGTTTGCCGAAAGGTTTTCGAGCGATAGTAGGCAAGCTGAAGCGGGGTGCGGGTCGGTACGGCCAGCAGGGTTTGGAGATACGAATGCCAGCGGGGCAGCCGGACGACATGGACAGCGGAAAAGGGCGCTCGATCCAGGGTCGCGATCGAGGGATCGGGGGCGCGCTCGCTCAAGCTCAGGAGGGTGAGCTCGTAATCCCGCGAGAGGGCGCGCGCTATGTGCATCAGGCGAACACTGTCACCGCTGCGGGCGCCGAAGGGCAGGCGGGAGGACAGGATGAGGAGGCGCTTGCGGGCGCCTTCCTTGCGTCCGGCGGACACACTTTGCGAAACGCGCGGCAGCCACGGGGCGCTTTCTTTGTTCGGCCGGTTGATTAGGGGGCTTGGACTTATCATTGTTCTCTCGGCTAACGAGAGAACAGTAGCTGTTGGCGTAACCCGGAAACAAGTGCTAAAAGTAACGTACTTCTGTGTTTGTCTCCACTTTAGTAACTTGACACATGCGCGATCTGTTTTCGAAGAGTATAGAGTTACATTTTTGCAATCGGCGGCCGGCTTTTACCCCGGGAAGGAAGGCGATGCTTCCGCCCTTCGGTAGAGCGGGAAAGCGCCTGAAGATTCAAAGCCCTCGACGCTCGGAGGACCGAGGCAGACCACCCGCCATGGCTGCGAAATGCCTCGCGCCCGGGCTTCTAACAGGGAGTCAAGCTCACGAATCACTAGGCTCGGCGAGGTCTGGCGCATGCACTCAGAGGACTGGCACGGCGCGAAGCTGCGGCCGTCGTGGCAAGGCCTGCAGGCGAGGTCCTGCCCGCCCCAGATGCCCAGGACATTGGGTCTTCGGGGAAGAACGTTGCCGATGTTGGTAGGCCCGAACAGGGCAATCAAGCAGGCGTCGCTTGTGCCCGCCAGGTGCATCGGCCCGGTATCGTGCGAAATCACTGCATCGCAGGTGTTGCAGGTGCTGATCACTTCGGGGATCGAGAGCGTGCCGAGGCAATCCGTTGTCTCCAAATGGGCGAAGTGCGGCTTTACCCAGGCGTCCTCGGGTCCGCCCAACAGTACGACTTCCCAGTCCCGCCGGCGCAACTCGGACGCCAAGGTCACGTACGATTCGATGGGCCAACGGCGCTGGGTCAACCGCATGTGGAAGTTGCCGGCGCCGGCTGGCACGATCGCTATCCGCCTCGCCGCGGTTTTCGGCGGCAGCGGCGAGGGCGGCAGTCGGTCGGGAGCTACCGGCTCGAAACTTCCCAGATCGCAGCCGTCTTGCCGCTCCAGCAGCAGCCGGGCAAACTCGTTGGTATAGCTGCGGCCTGGCAGCATGGAGCGGTTCCTCGATCCTGGAGTGAGAGCGAGCCTTCTGCGCGCTCGGGTTGGCAGAGCGAGCACTCGGTAACGCCGGTCATAGTTGAGGGTCGCGCAAAGATCGTAGCTCTTGAAAGCCAGCTTCCGCCACAACGCGGCCAAGCCGCGCGCGCGCGCAAGCGGCGTCCCCACCAAGATGGCCCGGTCGTCGGCAGGCACGAGATGGATCCAGGAGTAGCAGGCAAGCAACCCTTGCACAGAGCGGCCGCCCACCCAGTGAATTTCAAATCCTTGCTCGTAGAGGGCGCGCGCGGCGGGAATCGTCATGACGACATCCCCGATGGCGCTCATTTTCACGATTAAAGCTCGCTTGCTCGCCACCTTAGCTCCTTTTCCGGTTGCGCCGCGAGGCGTGCTCTTGGATCACAGACTCATACAGCTCGAAGTACCGGTCCCGGACCGCGTCTTCGGTGTAGACCTGCTTGACGCGTTCGAGGCCCGCGAGGCGGAGTTGTTCCAGGCGCTCGGGGTCGGCTTGGAGCGCGCGTACTTGCCGGGCGAGGTCCTCGGGATCTCCGCAGCGGAACAGGGCGGCGCAGCGGCCGTTGTCGGTGGTTTCGAGCGCGACTTCTATGTCGCTCACCAAGCAGGGTGTGCCGCGCGCCATCGCTTCGAGGGGAACTTGCCCTTGACCTTCGAGTTGGCTGTAGGACGGGAAAATCACGAGATCAGCCCGATCGTAGAACGCATTGCAGTCCTTGTGGAAACCGTGAAAGCACACGGGCTGGTCCACGGCTGCTGCTTCCAGCTCTGCCCGCTGCGGCCCTTCTCCAACGATGTCAAGGTGTACGTTCTTCAGATGGCGCACCGCAAGCAGTACGTCCATCGCGCCTTTCAATGGAACGAGTCTGCCGACGAACAGTAGGCGGAACACTTCGCTGTCGGAGCGTCGTGAACGCTCACGAACTAACCCAGGCGCTACCCAGTTTGGAATGTTGTGCAGTTTATGTTGCGGCACACCGGCATCAGCAAGTTGCCGCCGCAGCAGCTCAGAAACACATACGGTCGCATCAGCTTTTTTGGCTGCGAAAACTACAAGCGGCTGTTTGATCTTCGGAACTAAGGTGTTATTGAATGGAGCGTGCCTGACAGACACAACTGGTATCCCCAAGAGCGCGACGATGAGCCCCAGGTTGCTTTCAACCTGGCCATTGAGGTGCACCAAATCCGGTTTCCACCTTCGGCATGCGTTCCATGTGGCAGCTACCGCCTTGAGGCGGCGTGTCTGGAAAGACGCAGTGTCTGTGGGATTGAGCTCGAGCTCGATATCCAGATCGCGCAGTGCCGTCGCGAGCTTCGCTTCAATGACAACCGCTCGTAGTCTATGTCGTCTACTGAGCATTTCAGCAAGCTTTATCAGGTAGGTTTCCCCTCCACCCATCAAAGGGGCAGTGCTTACGAGTAGAACGCGGCGGCGACCTTCGCACTCGCTCTTGTGAGCCTGCCTGCTCACCTCTGGAGAAGATACAGCGCTCACGTTAAGCCTCCTCTGATGATCTGGGCAGTGCGCCATACAACCTGTTCAAGAATGCTTGCGAACGCTGCAACCCACGAGCCAGCAGAATGACGCAGGCGAGGCTGAAGCAGCTCCTGAAGATCCCGCCGACTGCTGCGTCTAGATTTTGGCGAGGCAAGTACAGGAGTGCGACAGTGATCGTCCAGACAAAAGGGATCGCATAGCCCCGCATATTGAACGCGCACCAAGCCAGAAGCGCCGAAATGGCAAGCGATTCTATAACGACTCCCGCGATCCCTCCAGCAATGTATCCCTCCGCGAGATAACTGCCACCGGTTCCAAAACCGAGCCGTGCTGCTGAAGGATTCAAGAACCAGCTCAGATCGTCATCAAAAACGGTGCCGCGCGGTTCATTAGCCGGATCCGGTTTAGTGACGATCGAGATGCCATGCTCGATGTAGCTCAACGCATATTGAGAGAATTGCGGCCGAAACGCTATGGCGCTTTCAAGAACATTAACCGAGACACCTTGGGTGCGAAGCATGAGTTGAGAAGCTTGCGAAGCATCCAGCCCCACCCCTTTGTTTTCGCGGAAGATCGCCGTAGCTTCGGCGGTTAAAGTTAATACTACCGCAAGCGGAATCAGCGTTTTAAGCCTAAAGCCGCCTCCGCTTTTTAGCTTGCCCAAGAATATAAGGCCCACAATGAACAGTAAGACCTTTCCCCTTAGACCGATCAATAACTCCATTAGAGATACGCTGCAGTAGAGCGCAGTCACCAGCCAGAGACGAGGGCGCGGACGTTCATACGCGAAATATGCGACGAAAGACGCTGAGCAAAGCTGCGAGAGTACACGAACGGGGAGTCCCACATCGGAGATAAAGTCTTGCGATTGGAAAATCGCAAGATATCCGCCGTGGCTGCGGACATACGAAAAATACTCATAATTCTTATAAGCATGGAACGGGAAAAATACAACGAAAATGCCCAGCAACCAATTGTTCAGAAGAGAATCCGGTGGGAGCACAAAATTCATCCGGACGTCAAAAAGCCTTTGTGGAAGGTAGATGCATAGGCCGGAAAGCAGGAGAACGAGCAGGGTGAGGCGTTGCTGCGAACTCGGGATGTCGAACGATGGATCCGCGAGATCAATCGAAAGGGGATCGAAGGAGCCACCAGCCAGACAATAGGCAAGCAGCCGTCCACCTTGAAAAAGAAGAAGAAGCGAAAGGAATAGGAATGCCGGGTGCATGCCGTGATTGAACCGTCTCCACGCGAGTGCTACCAGCAAGGTTAGGAAGACGGATGCCCAACAGTCGATGAAAAAGAAAGGGGCTAACAATAGGCAATCGCTGATGCCAAAAGCGATGAATGCGACTGTTAATGCCAGACACTCGATAGTCGCCTCGCGCGTCATAAAGTCACCTGAGGGGCATATAGCAAAGAGCGCGTCAGGTTCATCCGGCGTGTCCTGTTGCGGCCGGGGCTGAGGTGGTGAACTTCGGGGCGGCGCTTGGTTGGCGGAGGTTTTTTGCCAGCCACAGGAGCACGGCTGTCAGGTACAAAGCCCCAACGCCCGAGACAACAGCGGCATGGCTCGCGCTGCCTTGCCTTGAGTACAGCCAGGGCGCCAGCAGAAGCAGCAAGGGGGCGGCCGCGGGTAGCGCCGCGGCGAGGGCGCGCGCGCGGGCCATCGCTATGGCGGGGATGCCGGCGTGGAACACTCCGCGGGAGAGTATGTAGAGCCGCAGCCCTACGGAGAAGACCAAGTTGGTGCTGATGCCGGCGAGCAGGATGCCGGCGATGCCGAGCGCGTGGACGAGGGCTATGCCGAGGGCGATGTAGAGGGCGGACTCGTAGAGGGGGAAGGTGTAGCCGACCTCAAACGCGCCGCTGGCGCTGACCCAGATATCGTCGCCGGTTCTGGCCAGGTTGAGCAGCAGCATCGCGGCGAGCAGGCCGGGGACGAGCCCCGAGAGCGGGTGAGTGTGGAAGAGGATCTGAACGAGGTCCTGCGCGGTGGCGAGGAACAGGACCGCGCAGCCCAGCGCTGCGAACAGAAACACGCGGCTGGTGGCGCCGTAGAGCCGCAGGCGCTGCGCGGGTTCCATGCCCATTTGGCGGCGGGCTACCTTGGCCGTCATGGCGGTGGTGCAGGCGGTAAACAGGCCGATAAGCCCGGCCGCGATGTACTGGTACTGGGCATAGGCGCCGACCGAAGCGAGCGAGGCGGCGAGCGACAGGATGATGAAGTCGGACTGGTAGTAAACCAGGCCGCCGAGCTTGTGCATGAGGACGAATTTAGCTTTGCCGCGGATGTCGCGGTGGGCGTCGGCAAGCGAGAGCGGGGCCGGGCTGACGCGCGGCATCAAGCGGCGGAAGCGGAACCGGAGCGCGAGGTTTTCGGCGAGGGAAACCAAGGGAAAGACAAGAACCAGGGCGAGGTAGCTGTGGGTGGCGCGCGCGGCGGCGAGTCCGGCGGCGGTCTTGACCAGGAACCCGGAGCCGAGCACCAGATTGACCTCAAAAATACGGTCGGCGGCATTGAGGTAGGACTGGTACGGCAGGGCCAGCAGGGTAAGGAACGAGGCCGCCGCGGACAGCAGAAATGCGCTCAAAACGACGCTGTAGGCCAGTTGGTGCCGCAGGCGCAGGGCTTAGAGGGCGAGCAGGAGCGCCGCGACCGGAGCGGAGACGAGCACGACGCGTCGGACGGCGCGGGTGAGGGCGGCGAGCAGCGCGGCGGCTCGGGCGTGGTCGCCCCGGTGGACCGGCTCAAACAGCAGCGCGAGCGTCGCCGCGCTGAGGCCCAGCTCGGCGATCAACACGTAATACGAGACTTGGTTGAGGAGCACGTTGAGCCCCGAGTAGCCCGCGCCGAACCAGTGCTCCACCATGCGCAGCTGGAGCATGACAGCGGCGGCGCGCGCCAGAAACAGATAGAGGCTGGAGAGGAGGTTACGCATGGCTGGGCCTGTTTTTGCGGCGGAACAGGCCGCGGATGCGGGCCATCTGCTCGCGGGTGTGCTCCTGCTCGGAGGCCCCGGCCACGAGGTCGCGGCTGATTGCGAGCATGCAGCCGATGAGCAGGCCGAGCATTGTGAAGGCAAGGGTCAGCAGAGCGCGTGGCGGCCCGGATTTACGATCCGGAGGCTCCGCGGCGTCGACGATCTGGACTTGGGGGCTGGAGCGGGCCTCATCCATGCGTGCGGCCGCAAATTGCTTGGCGAGCAGCTCCAAGAGCGTCTCGTGATATTTAACTTCGCGCAGCTTGCGGACGTAGGTCAGCCCGATGGTGGGTGCGGACGAGGTAGCAAGGCCGGCGTCGGCGTCGGATTGCGATCCGTGCTCCAACTGGCGAAGTTGGGCCTGGAGCGCGGCCTGCTCGGTTTGCACTCGCTGGTAGTCGGGGTTTGCGCTTGTTTCGCCGCCGGCAAGGGCTTGTAGTTGGACGCCGCGGCTCGCGATTTCGGCCCGGACCTGCGCGATGCGCTCGATCAGAATCTGCGCCTGGCCGTTGAGCTGGACCAGCCCGCTGCTCTCCTCGGTCTGCTTCAGGTCAGCTTCGGCGTCGGCCAGCGCGGACTTCTCCCTTCCCAGCTCGGCTTGGAAGAATCGGCTCCGCTGGGAGGCCGAGGTATCGGCAAGCTCCGCGTCTTGCGTATTCAGGCCCTTCACATAGGCGTTAGCCAGCGCAGCCGCCCGGTCGCGATCCCGGTCGGTGACCGAAATTGCGATCAGCCCTTCTTTCTCCACGAGGAGATCGGTTCGGCTGGCCAGGAGCTTCCGTGTATCGGAAAGGTAGCGCTGATGGTAGACGCTTTGGAGGTGAAAGTTGGCGATGATGCGGTCGGCGACGCTCCGGCTTTTCAGGAGGCCGATGTAGATGTCCGCGGGGTTTTTGAGGCCGAGCGCCGCGCCGACCGCGCCGCCGCCGCCGTTTAGGCCACCCAGCGCGCCGATGGAGCCTGCCAGCAGACTGGCAGCCGACGGTTCGGATTGGGGCGGCAGCACCCGGGCGATTGCCGTGTACTGCGCCGGCAGCAGCAGCGCGAGGAGCAGACCCACCGCGGCGCCGGCCGCGGCGGCACTTCCGATCAGGCGTCGCCGCGACAGCAGGCTGTATGCCATGTCGAGGAACTGAAACCTGCGATTCTCCATTCGAGGATCCACGCTCAAGGTCGCCATTTAGCGCACCACATTGACGGCTGCCGCGCCGAGGGCGAACTGGGCGAACACCTGCGACCAGTCGGTAAGGCCGCGCAGCAGCGTACGGCGAGTGATGTTGTCCGGCACCACGATGGTATCTCCGGGGTAAAGCTGGAGGCGGCTGAATCCGCCGGCCCAGGCCGCGCCGCGGCTCACGACGGAGCCGTCAGCCCGGATCAGAAACGCGTGACGCAGGTCGCCATCGCGGTCCGGCCCTCCGGCAGCCTTCAGGTACTTGCCGAGATCACGGTGCGAGAGAAAGAAGAACGAGTTTTGATCGTTGACCGCACCGACGACATTGACGCTTAAAGGAGTTGCCGGCACAAAGAATCGGTCGCCGTCTTCGAGCGGCAGGTCCGGCAGCGCGCTTAGGTCGGCGGCGCTCGGGGGGATCGGCAGGACGACGCGCCCGGTCGCGCGCAAGCGGCGCAGGCTGGCCACCAGCGACTGTTGGCTCTGCTGGCTTGTGCCTGTCGCTGCCAGGGTCGTTGCGTTTGGGATCGAGGTCGCCAGACTCGCGCCCTCCAGTTGGACCTGGCGCTGAAGGCGGTTGGCGAACTCGTCCAGGCGCTGCTGCTGCTGCTCCCGCGTGGATTCGCGTGTAAATACCGACCCGTACAGGTAGGCTTTTCCGGTAATCCCGCCGACTCGCTCTACCATTTGCCGCAGAGTTTCCCCGGGTTTCGCCTGGTACACCCCCGCGTTTGTGAACTCCCCGTCCAGGTGGACGAACTTCACCTGCTGTTCCTGCGGCACCTGGACATCGGCCGTGGAAAAGATCGTGACGACGTCACCAGGCTCCAGGGCCAGGTTGGCTTCGGGGTCGTTGTCGAGGACTGCCTTGCGAAGGTTAAACGTGACGATGTTGGTGGTCAGGTCCGTTGGGTTGAGTCGTTCGATCGCGGCATACCGCCAGTCGATATCCGCCGCGCTGCGAGTCAGCTCGTTGCGGACCGGAAGTTGGCCGGGCTTGGCGGTCGAGCTTTCCGCTAGGGCCGTGGTCCCGGCGATGTCGCCCGGGTTGGGACGAACCGCTTCGCCGCTTCCGAGCGCAACGTTGTTTCCCGCTGCGGCTTGGGCGGTGGCGGCGTCCGGGGCAGCCTCTTGCGGGCTCGCGCTGGAGACGGCATCGTGGGAGTAGGCGCCGAGCGCATTTTTTCCTTCCCAGTACTCGCGCGTCAGCAGAATCCGTTCGTTCGGAATGAGATCGTGGATTCGCATGCCTGGTCGCCAGGCATACCTGCCGGGATTGGCTACATTGCCGCGCAGGGTGACCGTGCGCTCAAAGCGGGGCACCAGCGAGAGCACATGGAGCAGATCGCCGCCGCGCACAACGGCGGCCAGGCCGGCAGCGTCGAGCGTGATGTCCAGGTCTTCCAGGTGTTCGCGGTTGTCGATTCGCTGGATGGACGCGTGCTGGGTGGAGGCGGCTTCAGAAAGTCCGTGCGCCATGGCGAGCAGCTCGCCGACCGTGGTGGCGCCTGCTTCCGGCTTCAGCTCATAGATTGCGGGGACGCGCACGCTGCCGGCTACCGCTACTTGCGGTCCCGCGGGAGGGTAGTAGATTACGTCGCCCGGTGCAAGGTGCGCGTCGTTGCCTTTCGCGCCCTTCAGCAGCAGTTCATACAGATCGAACGTGGCGACCACGCGGTCTTCCCGTTTGAGCTCGATGCGCCGCATGGAGCCGTCGGCGGCTGGGCCGCCGGAAACGAAGATCGCGTTCAGCAGAGTTGAAAGAGAGCTGATCGTGTAGGAGCCGGGGCGGCGCGCATAACCCGTGACGAAGATCTGCACGGAACGGAGCTGGCCCATGTTGACGTTGAGGTCGAAATTTCGGTAAAGCCGGCCGGCCGCGGACCGAAGCACCGGCCCAAGCTGCGCGAAGGGGAGCCCGGCTACGTGTACCTGGCCGACGCGAGGCACGTAGATGTCTCCGCTGCGATCCACGGTGAGGCGTGCATTCAGAGTCAGCTGCCCCCAAGTGCGGAGCAGCACTTCGTCGCCTGGACCGACCACGTAATCCGGCGTCACGGAAATCTGATTGGCCGGCGCGAACGTGCTGGGCTGGTCGGCCTGGAACAGGCTCGCTCCGTAGAGAGGCAGCACGACCTGCGTGGAGGCGCTCACCAATTTTTGAAACTCGGTCAGCGGTTCGGGGGCGCCGGCTTGGCGCTCGGGTCTGCCGGTCAGCGAAAACTTGTCAGGCGAACGGTCGACGTAGAGCTGCTCCGTGTCGTTGTAAGCAGATGCTTGTGCAGCCCCGGGCGGCACACCAGGCGCAGCTTCTTGAGGGCTCACAGGCGCGCTTCGGGCCGTGGAGCATGCCGGGTTGTCGGCATTCACCTCGTCCGAGCAGTCGATCTGGGATTTCTGCCCAAAGATAGCCGGGACGGCCTGGCTTTGCGCCTGTTGGGCGAGACCGCTTATGAGGAAAAACGTCGGAGCCAGGATCACCGCTGCCCGACTGGCCGCTTGCTTGGAAGACATCTGTAGCCTTTACCTCTGGAAATCGCAAGCAACCTGGGAGGGCTTGTCAGGTCACATCCTAACTGCTTACACAAGTTCCATAACGGGAAATTTTTGTTACGTCGGTAATAACGCCGGGCGGATCAAGATGGAGAAGGCAGTATTTTCGGCTGTAGAATACTTGGTAGGCGTCTAAACGAGCAATGGCGCGTGATGAGGGAGCCCGGCAATACGTTTCGCACGAAAACAGCCAGGCGCTGCTTGCCCGACTTGAGCAGCTGCCGGGCGAGGCACGCGAGGGCTTTTTCGGCCCCGGCTCGGTGAGTTGGCGCTTGAATCGGGAGTCCGCGGTTTTTTTCGGCGCGGGCCGGGCGGCCTTGCTGCAGCTGGCGCACCCATGGGTGGCGGCTGCCCTGGAGCAGCACTCGCACCTGCTGCAGGACGCCTTGGGTCGGTTTCACTCGACGTTTCGTGTCGTCTACACGATGATGTTCGGCTGCCGCGCGCAGTCGCTGGCGGCCGCGCGGCAGCTGTATCGGCGGCACACGGGCATTCGCGGTGAATTGCCTCCCACGACCGGCGCGCACCGGCAGGGCGAGCACTATGAAGCGAACGAGGTCGCCGCCCTGCGCTGGGTTTACACAACGCTGGTCGACAGTGCGCTTTTGGCGTATGAATTCGCGCTCCCGGCGCTCTCACCCGACGAGCGAAAGCGGTACTACGCGGAAAGCAAACGGATGGCCGCGCTTTTCGGCATTCCGCCGGAAGCGCTACCCGAAGACTGGCCAGCGTTTGCCCGCTACATGGAAGCGATGTGCGGGTCGCCGGAGCTGAACGTCGGCCCGGGCGCGCTCGCGCTGGGGCACAGCGTTTTGTCGGGCGCCGGTACCTGGATACGGCCCCCGGGGTGGTACCGCGCTCTGACGGCATCTTGGCTCGCTCCGAATCTCCGCGCCGGGTTTCAGCTGCGGTTCGGCGACAGAGAGCGGAAACGGGTGGAACGGGCGGCTCGGTGGTTACGGTTTTACAAATACATGCCGCGCGGACTGCGCTATGTCGGCCCTTTTCATGAGGCGGAGGCCCGTCTGCGCGGGTGCGCTCCCGGCGCGTTTACGCGGAGAAACAACCGCTTTTGGATGGGGCAGCCGCGGATGCTGTATCCGGAACTTTGGAGGGGACCGGAGTAAAGCGGTTCTCGTATGTGCAATAGGCAGGCGGCATTGCTGGACCTGATGTTTCCAGCAAGAAAGGCCGAGCGGCCGCAAGGACCTTCCTTAAGAGCTGCTCTTAGAAGCGCCACCAGCCTGGCGGGAAGAGCCATCCCTGCGGCGCCCGCCACAGCACTATCGACAAAATGAGGGCAGCGAGCAGAAGCAGCCCCCACGCCTGCCGCCGCCGTGCCAGCGCCCGCTGGTTGGTTCGGAGCTCGATCACCGGATTCCCGCGTTGTCGTTGTACAAAAAGTAAAAACGCAGCTCCAGGAATGGCCCCTTGAAGTTCTTGGGCAGCGGAGGGAATGGGGCGGCCCCTGTGATGCCGCCCCAAGCCGCTCTGTCCAGAGACACATCGCCGGACGGGCCCTCCAGCTTCATCTCCGTGGCCGAACCGTCCGGCAGAATTTTGAAGCGGATGAGCACCCGCCCTTGCTTCTGGATCGGCGGCCGCGCCACCTCGGGGATGATCGGGTACCAGGCACGTTTTGTGTCGTAAATCACTCGTTGGATGTAGGGCCCGAAGTCGACGCCCAAAGTGTCGGACAGGATGTCGACGGCACCCTTGTTGCCCGGGTGCGCGACGGGCGCGTTGGCTCCCATGTCGCCGCCGTCGGACGCGGGCGCGCGTGCCGCGCGGGCAGCCTGGGCCAGCTCCTGGCCCGGGGTTTGGCCGCCGGTCGAGAAATTCGGCTTGGTGGGCTGGGGCTTGGGCGCCTCAATCTGTGCG
>CAXTRW010000077.1:0-12556 GCA_964246765.1 uncultured Acidobacteriaceae bacterium
CAGCGATACGGCGTTGGACCAAAGCGTGGCGGCGGGCGGGGACTATGCGGTCTCGGAAAAGTGGCTCACCGACTTTCGGTTCGGCTGGTTCCGGCTCGCGATCAATGAGGAGGGGCCGAACTACACGCAGGCGCTCGGCACCAGCCTGGGGATACCGGACGTCAACCAGGGCGACCTGTCGCTGAACGGCGGCCTGCCCCAGTTCAACGTGGACGTCCCGAGCAACGGCTCCAACGGCGGCAGCACCGTGACCTACGGGACCACGACCAACAAATACATTCAGACTGAAAGCCAGTTCCAGGGTGTCGACAACTGGACGCGCGTGCAGG
Organism: uncultured Acidobacteriaceae bacterium; assembly: GCA_964246765.1. Classification (GTDB taxonomy): domain Bacteria; phylum Acidobacteriota; class Terriglobia; order Terriglobales; family Acidobacteriaceae; genus EB88. The sequence goes on from CAXTRW010000077.1 coordinate 330, forward strand.
GAAACCACAATATCCGGTTCGGCGTGGATGCGCGCTACGGCCTGAACCACCTGGTCGGCGTCAACAACAACAATCTGCTCGCCGGCATGTTCCAGTTCGCTTCCTCGGTGACGGGCGGCGCGGCGGCCCCAGGGGCGACGGGCAGCCAGGGGCTGGGCTTCGCCACGTTGCTGCTGGGCGACGTCTCCCAGTTCAATCGGACGCAAATCCGCAACACCGGCGCGGAGGAGCGTCAGAAGCGCATCTTCTTCTTCGGCCAGGACCAGTGGCGCGCCACCCATACCCTGACCATCAACTACGGCCTGCGCTGGGAGCTGTACTACCCGGAAACCGTGGCCGGCAAGGGCCAGGGCGGGCTGCTCGACCTGAATACGGGCAATATCCGCATCGCGGGCTACGGCAACTACGGGACCAACCTCAACGTCAACATGGACTACCTCCATCTGGCGCCGCGGGTGGGCTTTGCCTGGCAGCCGGCGCCCAACACCGTGGTCCGGGCCGGTTACGGCCGGGTCTATGGGCAGGGCTGGTCGGGCGATACCTTCGGCGAGGTGCTTACGTTCTCCTATCCGACGGCCGTGACCCAGAATCTGACCTCCGCGAACAACTTCGACTACGCCACGACGCTCTCGGGCGGTCCGCCGGCCTATGCTTTCGCGCCCATCCCGGCGGACGGCAACTACGCGCTGCCGAACGGAATCCAAGTGCCGACGCGGCCGCTCACCGTGCGGCTGCCCACGCTGGACGCCTGGAACTTCATGATCCAGCAGGAGCTTACCAGCACCTCCGCTCTGCAGATCGGCTATGTGGCCAGCCACGGCACACACAACATGTTCGACTCGTCCAACCAGGCCAGCCCCAACCAGCCCACCATCGCCGGGTTTGACTGCAGCAACGCGCCCACAGGCTGCAACCTGCCGATCAACCCCGCAACCGGCAAGAAGTATACGCAGGCCGACCGGAAGCCCTACAACAACGGGATCGCGCAGCAGTATCTCGGTGTCAACTACGGCCACGCGTTCGGCTGGACCCAGGACCTGCGCTACAACGCCAACGAGGCCACCACCAGCTACCAGGCTCTCCAGGTGCTCTTCTCCAAGCGCTTCAGTCAGGGCTTCCAGCTGCTTTCGCACTACACCTGGTCCAAGGCCCGCGCGCACGAGTCGACCTACTTCTTCAACGACCCGCGGGTGGATTACGGCAACAGCTACTACAACCGCACCAACGTGTTTATCCTGACCGGCAACTGGGACCTGCCGTTCGGCCGCAACCACGCCATCGGCGGCAACGCCCGCGGTTGGGTCAACCAGGCGATCGGCGGCTTTGCCGTCAACGGCACGGAAACCGTCGAGAGCGGGCTCCCTTACACCCCGTCCTACTCGCTTTGCTCCCAGGATAACGACATCATCTGCCGCCCCAGCAACTCCGCTTCCGGCGTTTCCTACGGGCTGGGTAAGCAGAGCTTCAACCCCACGGGGCACAACCAGCGCTACTTCAACAACGTGCCGACGCTGGCCTTTGCCGGGCAGCGTCAGGGCCCGTATGTGCGGCCGGCTCCGGGCACGTTCGGCAACATCGAACGCGATTCGCTGTTCGGACCGGGCCTGGCGGATACGGAGTTCTCGGTCGCCAAGCGATTTTTCCTGACCGAGCGGGCCAATCTCGAGTTCACCGCGCAGGCCTTCAACCTGTTCAACCACCCCAACCTGGCGCAGCCCAGCGCCTGCGTCGACTGCGGCACCAGCTCGGGGCTGATCACCGACATCGTCGCCTCGCAGGAGGGCACCTCCATGCGGCGCTTGCAGTTTGCCGCGCGGGTGCAGTTCTAGCCTTGATTGCGGAGAGCGTTCCGGCGCTCTCCGCATCCCAAAAACTACGGGCTGCTGTGGTCCCCCATCCTCCTTCCCCGGGTCATCATGCGAAGAGTTCTGCTTTCCGCCCTGCTGTGCTGGCCGATTTTTTCCTCGGCGATGCTCGGCCAGTCCGCGCTGCCGCGCATCTCCCGCCAAGCCGAACCGGTCAAGCCGTTTTCCGTCCTGGGGCCGCGCGGCGCGCTGCTGGGGCAGCAGGATGGGCGGTTCGAGGCGTGGGTTTTCCCGTGGAAGATCCTGAGCGGCCTCCGCATCACGGCCAACATGCAGGATTACGCCGTTCCGATCGACGTAAACGAGCACGCTGCGGAGGTCGACGTCCAGCCGGACGAAACCACCATCACCTATTCCCACGCGAACTTCACCATCCGGCAGGTGATGTTCGCGCCCAAGAACGGCCCCGATGACGTGGGCGCGCTGGTTTTCTTTGAGATCGAGGCCGTGCGCCCCATGGACCTCACCTTCAGCTTCGACCCGGTGATGCAGCGCATGTGGCCCGCGCCCTCCGATGACCGCCCTTCGCCCGAGTGGGTCGCGGACAAGAACGGCAGCGGCTTTTACCTGCTGCACCTGAACTTTCCCGACCACGCCGCGGGCCTGGAAATACGCGGCGCTCACTCCGGGATTCTGCCGCCCTACCAGGAGCGCGCCGCGGCGTATCCGCTGCAATTTGTGCTCCATTTTGACCCCAAAACGGACACGGGCAAGCGATTTCCGCTGCTGATGAGCTTCGCCAACACTAAGGAGACCGCGACGAAGCAGGCCATGGGTCAGCGCCTGGCCGCGCTGAATGCGTCGAGCGGGCAGATTTTCGCCGCCAACCGCGACTATTACCGCAAGTTCCTCGACACGCACACGAGCCTGGACTCGCCCGACCCGAATCTGAACGCCGCCTTCACCTGGGCCGAGGTCGCGATCGATCAACTGCGGGTGAAGACCACGCCCAAGCTCGACGAGGAAGCGCTGACGGCCGGGTTTGTCGGCTCCGGCGACGCGGCCCGGCCCGGCTTCGGATGGTTCTTCGGCCGCGACTCCCTGTGGACCTTGTATGCCGTCGACACCTATAACGACGCCGAAACCGTGAAGCAAGAGATCGAGTTCCTGCTCCGGCGCCAGCGCGCCGACGGCAAAATCATGCACGAGTGGTCGCAAACCGCCGACCTGGTGGACTGGGCCGCGCTGCCGTATGAGTGGGCCTCCGCCGACGCGACGCCTCTGCTGCTGATGGCGGTTGACGATTACCTCAAGATCAGCGGGGATCACGCATACATCGCGAGCATCTGGCCCAATCTCCAGCGCGCCTGGCAGTTTGAAACCACCCACGACTCCGATGACGGTATTTACAACAACACCGAAGGTTCGGGCTGGGTCGAGTCCTGGGTGCCCTCCATGCCGCACCAGGAGATCTATCTCGCCGCGCTGGACCAGCAGGCCGGTACCGCCTACGCCGATCTTGCGCAGGCGGCCGGACATCCTGAAGTCGTCGCTCAAGCCAAGCAGCGCGCGGAGCACGTCGGATCGCAGATCGACCGTGAATACTACCTGCCCAAAGCGCAGGATTACGCCTTCAGCCGCAACGCCGACGGCACCACCGACCACACCCCGACCATCTTTCCCGCAGTCGCCTGGTGGGACGGCACCTTCGCGCTGCCCGACAGCGACGCCATGGTCGGCCGGTGGGCTTCCGAGCACTTTTCCACCGATTGGGGCACGCGCGACCTGAGCGACCAGGTCTCGTTTTACGACCCCATCAGCTACCACCAGGGCACGGTCTGGCCGCTGTTTACCGGGTGGGTTTCGCTGGCTGAGTACCGCACGGGCCATCCGCTGGCCGGCTACACCCACCTCATGCAAAACGCGAATCTCACCTGGGCCGGGGACCTGGGCGACGTGACCGAGCTGCTTTCCGGGCAGTTTTATCAGGTGCTGGGCCGCAGCACCGCGCACCAGCTTTGGTCGTCCGCGATGGTCATCTCGCCGGTGCTGCGCGGGATGTTCGGCCTGGAGTGGAACGCCGCGGATCGCACGCTGTCCATCACTCCGCACCTGCCCGCCGCCTGGCCTCGTGCGCAGCTGCGCGGGGTCCCCTTCGGTGGCTCGACGGTCGATCTCGCTTTCACCCGCGAGGGCCGGGAGCTGCGCGTGGAGGCCTCCGGGCCTGCCGCAGCCGGTCTGAAGCTTGCTTCGCGCACGCCGGGCGCGAAAACCCAGGGCTCGACCTTGACCGTGCCGCTTCCGCCTGTCGAAGTGGGCGTGGAGGAGCACCTGCCCGAATTCGGCGCGGAAACGCACCAGCTCAAGGTGCTGGGCGAGCAGCGCGGCGAGCGCACCCTGACCCTGCATCTGTCAGCGCCGGGAGGCAGCGCGCAAACGCTCGAACTGCGCGAAAATGAGCCCGGCCTGCGGGTCACGGCGCAGTCGGCCGAGTTGGGGGCCATGGAGGGGGGCATGCGCCGCGTGGATGTTAAGTTCCCGAACGCGTCCGGCTACGTCGAGCAGACCGTTACCCTGCGTTGGTAGCCATGTTTCGACTCCTGGTGCTCGTCGCGGTCGCGATCTGCGGGTTGCGCGCTTACGGTCAGCAGCCCCTTTCCCTGTCCACCACCGCGGTCGAGCCCGCGCGTTTTGTCGCCGCGCACGGCCGCCGGGCGCTCGCCATGGGCTACGCGCAGGGGCTTGAGATCTGGGCGTACCCGCTCCAGCTTGTCCGCGACTACCGCGTCAGCTTTGTACTTCCGGGCGCAAACGGCCCGCTGGATGGGCCGTCGCTGCTGCGCAAGGTCGAGTACCGGCCCGAGGAGATCATCCGCACCTACATCGGTCCGGATTTCCTTGTACGCGAGCACATTTTCGTCCCGCTCGACGAGCCCGCGGCCATCCTCACCTACAAGGTCGAGGGCCGCGCCGCGCCCTGCATCCGCGTCTCGTTCCTGCCGGTGATGAACCTGATGTGGCCCGGCGCTCTGGGCGGCCAGGACGTGCGCTGGAGCGACCCGCTGTCCGGCTCTCTGCTGGCGGAACAAAGCGAGCACTTCCGGGCGCTGGTCGCCTCGCCCGACGTCCAGGCGCACAGCGATGTGGGCAACCCCACCCTCCGCACGGACCTGACTCAGTCGCTCGCATTGCGCCCGTATGCCGGGCAGGCCCGGCTCTACATCAGCCTGGTCCCCGATAGCGACTCGGACGGCCGCGCTACCCTGGGCGGTCTCGTAACCCGGACCGGCTCGCTGGAGCAGGCAGCCCGGGACCATTATGCGGCGCTCTTCCAACACACGCTGCGGATGGAAACGCCCGACCCGGAGGTCAACCGCGCGCTGGCCTGGTCGGAAGCGGCGCTGGACCAGGCCTGGGTCACAAATCCCAAGCTGGGATCGGGCATCGTGGCCGGCTACGGGCCTTCACGCGGCGAGCGGCGACCCCAGTACGCCTGGTTTTTCGCGGGCGACGGCCTGATCGCGACCGATGCGCTCGTCGCGACGGGCGAGTACGAGCGCGCCCGCGCGGAGCTCGCTTTCATCCTGAAATACCAAAACGCCGCCAACGGCATGATCTGGCACGAGCTGTCCCAGTCCGCGGGTTTCCTGGACTGGGCAGGCAAGTACCCCTATATGTATGTCCACGTGGACATCACTTTCGCTTTCCTGTCCACCTTCAGCCGCTACGTCGAGACCACCGGCGACACCGCTTTTCTCGCCGCGAACTGGCCGCGCATCGCCGCCGCATACCGGTACTGCCGCTCCGTACTCGATCCCGCGACCGGGCTGCCCGCCATCCCTCCCGGCAAAGAGGGCGGCGATGAGCAAACCCGCATGAAGGACGACCTCGGCCTGTCCGCCTCCTGGCTCGGGGCCGCCCAGGCCTATGCCATGCTCGCCGAGGCCGCCGGCCACAGCGACGAAGCCCGGCAGGCCACGCTCGACCACGACCGGGCGGCGCGCTCCATAGCCGCGCGGTACTGGGACCCGGCGACCGGCTTCTGGCTTGCGGGCCACACCGTCGCCGGCGCGCCCATTACGGCGCTGCGCAGCCGTCCGGCGGGGCTGCTCGCCCGGGACGTTTTCACGCCCGCGCAGCAGGATTCCCTCCTGAATAAGCTCGCATCCGCAAACTTCCAGACCGACTGGGGCTCGCGCAGCCTGTCGGCCGCCTCGCCCGGCTTCGACCCTGACTCCTACTCGCGCGGCAGCGTGTCGGCGCTCGGCACCGCCAACCTGGCCAGCGCCTTTTGGCGCGTACATCGGCCTGCCGTGGCCTTGCAGATGTGGAGCGCGCTGCTGCCCTGGTTCCATCTCGACTCCCTCGGCCACCTGCACGAGGTGCTGGCCGGCGATTTCTTCCACCCGCAGGTGGAGTCGGTTCCCGAGCAGACCTGGTCTTCGGCGGCGTTTCTTGAGAGCGCGGTCCACGGGCTGCTCGGCATCGCCGTGCATGGGTCGGCGCTCACGCTTGCTCCGCACCTGCCGGCCGGATGGGACCACGTTTCGGTCGAGCACATCCATGTCGCCGGCGCGCAACTTTCAGTGCGCATCGAGCGGCATCCCGGCGAGATCGATCTCACGCTGAACGACGACGGAGCGCCGGTCGAGCTCACCTTTGCACCGCAGCTGCCCCTGGGCGCGGCGAAACCGCGCGCGGCGCTCAACGGCCGAAGCATCCCGGTCCGGCTCGATCCGTCGGATGAGGACCCGCACGCGACGGTCCAGTTCCGCGCGGCCTCCGGGGAAACGCGTTGCCGTATCCGATACACGGGCGGAGTGGAGGTGCTGATCCCGACCCGCGACGTGCAGCCGGGCGACCCCAGCACGGAAGCGAGACTCACGAACGTCGGCTTCGCCCAGGGCACTTTGCGGCTGGCGGCGCAGATTGCCGACCCGCTCAAGGCTTCGGTTACGATTCGAACGCCTTGGAAGCCGGCCGCGGTAGAAGGGGGTGAACTCCTGCCGCTTGGGCCGGATCTGTACCGTATGCACTTTTCGCTGCCGGCCGGCTTCAAATCTGGGACCTACTCAGCTGCGTTTGTCGCCGTCCGCCTACGCTGAAGCGCCTTGGGCCTGCTACCATAATATATTATGGTCCAGACCCATGCCACGGAGTTTCGGTCTCTTTTAGAGCGCGCGGGTCTTGCCGTCACCCATCAGCGTCAGGTCATTTACGACGTGCTGCTCTCCACCGAAGGCCACCCCTCTCCGGAGGAGGTCTACGCCGAGGTGCGGCAGCGTGTGCCGTCGATTTCACTTGCGACCGTGTACAAGAACCTTCACCTGTTCATCGGCGCCGGCATTTTCCATCAGGTTTCGCTGCACCACGGGTCCATGCGGGTCGAAACCAACGGAGCGCGGCACCACCACCTCCTGTGTACCCGTTGCAAGGCAATTTCCGATGTGGACCCGGAAGTGCTCGCGTTGCCGGAAGAGCCGCGTCGGCTGCCCGGGGGCTTTCTGATGGAGCGGCTTTCGGTCGACGTTTTGGGCGTGTGCGCCCGGTGCCAGGCGGACGCTCCCCAGTAGAAAACCCAGCAAGGGGAACCTTTTCCGAGTCCCCTGCGTACCATGATCCATGAGCACGGCAGCATGCACGTTGGCGCCCTTCGGCTTCCACTCCGCGACCCGGAACCCGGCGCGATCCGCCTTTGCAATCCGCTTGGAGCGCGCCCGCGAGATGGCAATCGCCGGGACCGCGATCGATTCGGACGCGCAAACCCGAGCGATGGTCGGGCGGTGCCTGCGGGGCGACGGCCTCGCCTGGGCCGAGCTGGTCCACGCCCACCAGGCCCGGGTGTATGGGTTGTGCTACCGATTCACGGGATCCGCGCAGGACGCTGAAGACCTGACCCAGGATGTTTTTATCAAAATATTTGCTCATATGCGTGCATTCGACCCCGCGCGGGGCTCGCTCGCGGTGTGGGTGACCACACTCACGCGCAATCACCTGGTGGACCATTACCGGCGTTCCCGGCTCCAGCGCGCTTCCGGCTCGCTCGACGAACACTGGCACGACCCGGAAGCCGCCGCGCCGCAGATTGAGGACGCGCGCCCCGGCCCCCACGCCCATGCGTTGCAGCGCGAGCTGGAGCGCGAGGTCCAGGCGGCGCTCGGGCTCGTGTCGCCGGAGCTGCGCGAAGCGGTGATCCTGCGCGACCTTCAGGACATGGATTACCGGGACATCGCCGGGGTGCTCGGCATCCCGGAGGGCACGGTGAAATCGCGGATTTCGCGGGGCCGGGCCGAGCTGGCGCGCCTGTTGAGCCGTCGGGGAAGGCAGGTGAGCTGATGCACACCGACCGCAGCTGCGCCCGGTGGGAGGCCGCGATCGCGGACCTGCTCGACGGCGAGGGGATGCTCGCGCCCGAGGAAAAAACGCGTCTGCGAGAGCACGCCGCGGGCTGCGAGAGCTGCGGCGCGCTGCTGGACGAAGCGGAGCGCGGCCGGGACTGGGCGCGCCTGCTCCATGACGCGCCGCCCATTCCGCCCGCGGCGCTTTTGGGCCGCATTCTGGCGCAGGCTCCGGGCGGTAGAGAGTTTGCAGCAGACCCTCTCAGCCTCGGCGGCGCCCTCGTGTTGCCCCACCCGGCGGCCGTGCGCGGACAGCATCAGGCGCGCGCGCTGATGACCGTGGCCATGGCCTTTTTTTCGCTCGCCCTCACCTGGTCGGTCAGCGGCGCGCGCCTGTACGAGCTCCAGCCGAGCCATGTGAAGGCCGCCGCGGCCCGGCAGTTTTTCGGCGCGAAAAAGGAGGTCGTCGGCTTATATGACAACCTCCGGGTACTCCGCGAAATTGAGCTCGCGGTGGAAACGCTGCGCCGCAACGCGCTTCCTGAAAGGACGGACTCATGAACTGCGCCAACCATCCCGAGCGCCCCGCGACCGCATTCTGCCAGAACTGCGGCAAAGCGCTGTGCCCCGAGTGCACCCGGTCCGCCGACGGGCTCATCCTGTGCGAGCCCTGTTTGCTGCTTCGCCACCCTCAGGCGCAGACTGCGGCTTCCGGCCACGCAGGGGGGGCCGCCTACCCGCCGCAAGCGGGCTATGCGACGGTCGCCTACACCACGGCCGCGCCCGCGCAGGCTTATTCCCGCAGCGGCGCGAGCCCGGTGCTCGCGGGTCTGCTCGGCTTCATCCCCGGCGTGGGCGCCATGTACAACGGCCAGTTCGTCAAGGCTTTTATTCACGTCGCCGTTTTTGCCGTGCTGGTCGGGCTGGCGGAGCATTTCGACGCGGCCGGGATCCTGATCGCGGCCTGGGTCTTTTACCAGGTCTTCGATGCGGCTCAAACCGCCGCCGCTCGACGCGACGGCCGCCCGCTGCCCGATCCCTTCGGCATTCTCGACCTGAGCCGCCGCATCGGGCCGCCGCCCGCCTACACCGCGCCGTACACGCCTGCGCCCGCATCGCCGCCTCCGGTTTCCCCGCCGCCGCCGACCGGCTTAGACCCACAATGGAGCGCGTCGTACGCGCCGGTGCCCGCTGTTCCCGCCCGGCGCGGTGAGCCGGTCGGAGCTTTGGTGCTCATCGCCGTGGGCCTGCTCTTGCTGATGAGCACCCTGGGGCTGTTCGATGTGGACTGGATCCGGCGGCTGTGGCCGTTGGCGCTGCTGCTGCTGGGGGTTTGGCTGCTGGTGCGCCGGGCCCGCTCGCCGTACCCGGCTGCCGCGCCGCAAACAGCAGCCCCGGTCGCGGCACGCAGCCCGTTTTCCATCGCGCCCGAACCGGAACGCAATTCGGAAGCAAAGGGGGACCAACGATGAGCCCCTTTCTGGTCCGCCGCATCCGCGGCCCCGTGTTTTTGCTTTGCTTCGCGCTCACCGCCATCCTGTGGCAGTGGTATGGAGTTTCGTTCGCTCGAAGCTGGCCGGTGTATCTGTTGGCCGCCGGGCTGCTGCGGCTCGGGGAGGCGACCCTGCCGTGGAGCGCCGTGCCGTACGGGACGCCTCCGGTTCGGCGCGCTTCCATCACGGGCGCGCTGATTGAACTGGCCGTGGGCGTGATCGCCCTGCTCGTGACCATAGGCGCGCTCCCATTTGCCTCGCTTTGGAGCGTGTACGGCCGGTGGTGGCCGCTGCTGCTCATCCTGCTCGGGGTGTTTCTGCTGCTGGAGCGGGTGTTCGACCGGCGTTCCGCGGGAGCCCTCGCGCCCCGGCCGCGGCGCAGCGGCCTGGTGTTTCTGGTCCTGCTTCTGGCGGCGCTCGGGATCATCAGCGCCGGTACGCGGCACTTTCCATTCGACACCGATCCCTGGCACGGTGGGAATTGGGGATGGAACTGGGATGGGGACGGCGAAACTCACAAAAACGACGTCACTCTTTCAGAGCCGATCGCCGCCGACGGCTCGCTTGCGATCCGCAACGCCCGGGGCGACGTCGAGATCGCGCCCTCCGAGGACGGGCGCATCCACGTGGACGCGCACCAAACCCTGCATGGGCCGGACCGCGGCAAGGATCGCGCCTTTGCCGCAACCCGGCCGACCCTCCGGGTACTCGGGAACACCGCGACCCTATCCGTGCCGGGACGGGACGGGGTCGACGTAAAACTGGTTGTCCGGGTTCCCGACACCCTGCTGTGCACGGTACGCACCCACCATGGCGACGTGGCCGCCTCCGGGCTCGGTCGCGCGCTCGCGATCGAGGAGGACCACGGGGACGTTACCCTGGACAGCATCGGAGCCCCCGTCCAGCTCCGGATGGACCACGGCGACGTCCGCGCGCATGCCCTGGGCGCCGATCTGGCCATCGGCGGCCGCGCGGATGACGTAACCCTCACCGGGGTTCGCGGGCAAACCACGCTCGATGGCGAGTTTTTCGGCGACACCGAGATCAGCGAAGCAGGGGGCCCGGTTTCCTTCCACTCCAATCGCACGGAGCTGCGGCTGCCGCGCCTGAGCGGGTCGCTTTCGCTCGACGGCGAAAACCTCAGCGTGGACGGCGCGCCGGAGGGTCTGCGGATCGAGACCCGCTCCAAGGACATTCAGATTACCGGCTTGAGCGGCGCGGCCGCCATCCACAACGGCAACGGGGACATGGCGGTCGCCCTCGCCGACCCGTTGGGGGCGGTTTCGCTCGCCGACGACAACGGCAACATCACCCTGACTTTGCCGCCGGGCGCGAACTGCTCGCTCCACGGGTCCACTGGCGAAAGCGGCGAAATCGAGTCCGCGTTTGCGCTGGCCCAAAGCAGCGCGGGCGGCCGAAAAACCATCGCCGGGCAGGTCGGCAAGGGCGGCCCGACGGTGACGCTCAATACGCAGCACGGCGATCTAAGCCTCCGCCGCGGCGCCGCCGGGGCCGGGGAAAGCGAGCGCCGCCTGCACAGCCGGGGTGAGCGGCCCGCGCCGGTGGTGATGTAGGCGGGCTTCCCCGGTGGTTCGGTTGAAACTGCGAGCGAGCTCGCGGGGCCGCTTGTTTGTAGGTGGGCTGTGTCCGATGCGGTCGTGAGCCTTCGCTCACGAGGAAGTCAGGTCTCAGAAGCGAGACCTGGGGCGCCCATATGGTTGCTGGACTTCGACATCGGAGTCCCAGCATCCGGAAACCTGTTTTAAACGCTTTTCTCGGCGGGCAGGCCCCAGCGCGCCTCTACGAGCGCCGCGACCTGCTCCACAACCTCGGGCAGCGACAGTTCGGTGGAATCGATGCAGACCGCGTCGTCGGCCGGGCGTAGGGGGCTTTCCGCGCGCGAGCTGTCCCTTTGGTCGCGCGCGCGCATGGCGGCCAGCACGGCTTGCGGGTCCGACGGCTCCGCCGGGTCGTCTTGCTCCAATCGCCGACCCATCCGCGCTTCGGGCGAGGCAAACAGGAACACTTTCACGCTGGCCTCGGGAAACACCGCCGTCCCGATGTCCCGGCCTTCCATCACCACGCCCCGCACCCCTGGGGGCAGCGCGAGCCCGAGCCGCTGCTGCAACCCGACCAGCCAGGTCCGGACCGGCGCGTGGACGCTGACCCGCGAGGCCGCCGCGGTTACCTCCGGGGTGCGCAGGCGCGCCGACACATCCGCGCCGTCCAGCAGCACCCGGTTGGCCTCAATCCCCGGTGCGAGTTCGATCCGGGTCTGCCGGGCTAAACGCGCGAGCGCATCGGAATCCTCAAGCGCCGCGCCTGTTTCGAGCGCTTTCAAGGCAAAAGCGCGGTACATGGCGCCGGTTTCGATGTTGAGGAGCCGGAACCGCCGGGCCATGTTCGCGGCCACCGTGCTTTTGCCCGCGCCGGCCGGGCCGTCGATGGCCAGAATACGATTCACGACGCGATTCACTTCGCGATTCGGCTCCGGCGGCTGCGGGGTGAACGCACCGTTCATCCGTCCTGTCCATCCCGTTTCGGCCGCTTCGCCCCGGCGTCGGCAAGCCCGGGCGTCCGGGGCCCAAGGC
>CAXTRW010000078.1:0-12478 GCA_964246765.1 uncultured Acidobacteriaceae bacterium
GCCGGCCCGCCCGTGCGATTCAGCAAACCCCCCCCCCCCGGGTGGGGGGGCCACGACCAACTCCGGCAACGCCTCGAACGCGACCATGTTTCAATCCACGCCCCCGTGAGAGGGGCGACCCAACCGAGTTCAAGCCCGAACGCCAAGAGCCCGTTTCAATCCACGCCCCCGTGAGAGGGGCGACGGCTTTTGATTTTGTGCGGGGCAGCAGTTTGCCGTTTCAATCCACGCCCCCGTGAGAGGGGCGACCCTTACGAAATCGGAGTACCGCTCCCTAGACCATGTTTCAATCCACGCCCCCGTGAGAGGGGCGACCGCCACACCCCTAAATAAAAAGTTTTCCACAGGTGTTTCAATCCACGCCCCCGTGAGGGGGGCGACGGCGTGAGCGCCCAGAAATCTTCGTCGCGGAGGCCGTTTCAATCCACGCCCCCGTGAGAGGGGCGACCGCAGCCATTGCAAGTCATAGCAGCGGCTGTGCTTATCTTGCCATAAACGCGAACCAATGTGGACGGGCAGCGCGGATGCCGCCCGATGCAGCAGTAGATGGGTGACAACAAAGAAACCAAACGGCTTAGAGCAAACGCGGATCTTCCGGGAAAGTCGTGCTCGCTTGGGGTCCGCGCAGCTTGGGTTCCTCCAGGTTTACAGAATGAGCGGGCCCTCGGGGTCGTAGGCGGTTTTTGCGCCCACATGCTCCACGCGGCGTTTCCACTCCGCCCCTAAGAAGTAAAAACGCAAACTGTCCTGCACCGGGTCCGCTTCGCTCACCAGGCGGGCGCGCAGAGCCACCCACTGCGCGGGGTCGACCAGACACTCGAACACCGAGTTCTGCACTCTTTGCCCCAGGTCCTCACAGGCTCGGGCGACGCGGCGCAAGCGGCGGCGGCCGGCATCGTCCTTTGTGCTGACATCGTAGCTGACCAGAACCATCATGGCGCGTCACCTCCAAAAGAAAGCAGGGTAGGCATCGAGTCCGCCGCGCAGGTGGCGGGCCAGAAGCAGCGCTTGGGTGTAGGGAATCAGGCCGATGGGCACGTTTTCGCGTAGGAACGGGTGCAGGATCTCCTCCTGCTTGCGCCGTTGCCAGGCCGAGATGATCTCCCGGCGCGTGCGGTCGTCCATGTTCACCCCGCCGCCATCTTCGGTCACAAAGCCGGACGCCTGCACCTGCCGCCGATTGATGAGCGTGAGGACGAGCCGATCCGCCAGGTGAGGGCGCATTTCCTCCATCATGTCGAGCGCGAGCGAGGGGCGGCCGGGGCGGTCGGTGTGGAGAAAGCCCACAGCCGGATCGAGCCCGACGGATTCGAGCGCTGACTCGATATCGTGCCGAAGCAGCGCGTAAACGAAGCTCAGCATGGCATTGGGGCGATCGAGCGGAGGCCGCCGCGTACGGCCCCCAAAGTGAAACTGTTCTGCCGATTGGGGATCCCCCAAAATGAGGTCGTTGAAGACGGAGAAGTAATCCTGCGCGGCGAGACCCTCGTATCCGCGAGCTTCGTCGATCGAGGTGGACCGCGCCGCCGCCAGCCCCATGTGGCCCAGATGCTGGGCTTTCGCGCGAAGCCTGGCCTGCCGCTCTCCATCCTCCATCTCGCGAGCCCCGCGCAACAGGAGAAGGCGGCTGTTGGCGATCTTCGCGACTATCACCGCCGACGCGATCGCGAGGGCCGCGCCAGGCTCGTCCGCCGCGCGATACTGCTGCCGGCGGAGCAGCACGTTTCCGCAGACCGGGCCTGTTACCCGCGCAAGGAAGCGGCCCGCTTCGGTCATCAGCGAGACACCGACGCCGCGTTCGGAGCACAGGCCGAGCGCGAACGAGCTGCACGTCACCTGGCCGTAGCAGATCAGGCCTTCGATCGTGTGTATGGGCAGGCGCAACTTTACCTCGCCGTCGATCTTGATCGAGAGCGTTTCCCCGTCGCGGTGCACGTAGGCGCCCTGGGTGGTTATGTGGAGGGTGTTGAGCAGCTTGCGCATCCTGAGCCTTACATTTCCCGAGCAAGCCCGCGGGCCTGCTCATCGAGCCAGGCGCGCGCACTTGCCGCGGCATTGGTCGAGGCGGGCAGGCACACGTCGGCCAGCGAGCAGGTGCGGCAGTGTGGGCCAGGCTCGGCGCCGGGGTGATTCCGGCACGGAACAGTTCGTGCATGCGGCGGGCGAGCGACTCGGTACGGGCGCGCAATTGGGGAGTAAAGGAGATTTCCAAACGCCTGCGCGGTTCGCCGTAGAAAAAGGCGCCCCGCGGGACCGGGACGCCCAGCATTTCTTCAAGGCAAAGCGCCTGCGCGCACAACTGTACCTGGTCGCAATCGTTCGGCTTGCGCTTGCCGCGCTTGTACTCAACCGGATACGGCTCGGGCCGGAACTCCACAATGTCAGCCCGGCCGGTAAGCGCCAGACGAGCGGAGCTGAGCCACATGCCTCGCACGGTGCGGACCGACTCACGCCGGGACTCCCCGGGCAGGTCGGCGCGCTCGTGCAACAGGCGCCCCTCGGCGGTGAGCCGGTTCTCCCGCCACTGCTGCTCAACATGGATTAAACCCCATTGCCGAGGGCAAAAGGCGAGGTGCTGGAGGCCGCTCAGAGGTAGGGCGGCCTCGCTCTCAGAAGGCTGGGTGCTGTTAGAAACCATCGATCTCTTCCGGCTTCAGACCGTCGAGATCGCGGAGTTCATACTCACCGTTCGATTGGACTGCCAGCGTGCCGTGGACCTTTGCGGAGGAGTACTGCCCGGCGCGGCAGTTATGCCGCCACCACAAAACTTTGAGTACGGCCATGCTCCCTTCAGGCCGAGCTGAGGAGGCGTCGTTCTCAAAAAGCTTGGGCAGCACGGCCTTGATCGCTTCCGCATCCTCGTCGCTGAAACCGGTGCGCTCGGCCAGCTGCGGATTCATACTGCCGAAAAACACGTACACGGCACTATCGACCCGGTGCTTCATGCCCATTGTGTCTGAACCGCGCTTGGTCCCGTCGCCTTCCGACGACACGCTTTTGGTGATCTGTGTACTGGTCACATCCACGGGCTCGATGCTGAACGCCGATTGCACCGTGACCGGACCGCGTATAGGGACAGAAACACCTGTGTCGCTCCCGGTTTCGTCCTTGGCCTTCTTCTTGGCCTTGAGGGCGAACAGCTGACCAAAGGCCCTCACATCAAACCAAATTTCGCAGGCAAGCCGGGCCATCTCCGGGCCGCCGAAGGCGTCCTTGAGCGCCTTGCTCGCACGGTCGCTCAGGCTGGTCGCATCGTCCGTCTTGCGGTCGTCGGACTGCACGAAAATCAGCTTGCCGCTCTCGGTAAGCCTGTCGCGGATTTTGCGCTTCAGGCATACATCGGTAATCTCGCCCAAACCGTTGTAGTCAGTCCGGGGTCGATTGTCGTTAAGGGGGTCGCCGTTCGGGTTTGCATTCTTGACCCGCAGGATGACCGCGAAATCAACCTTATTCGATAGGCTCACTTGCTTCTCCTTCATCTTCATCGTGTGTCGGCGAACCATTTTTCTTGGCGCGCAAGGCTTCGCGCTGACAGTGATAGCCGAGCAGGAACTCGCCCGACAAGCGGTGGTTATCGGTGAAGCTGCTTTCGCCCGATTCCGCCGGAGGAAAGCTGCTTGTCAGCCGATCCAGCAGCTGCTGCCGGATGGTGAGCGCGCCCGCATACCGGGAGCCGCGAAGCCGGGCGATATAGGGCCGCAGCTGAAGCGCGAGTGTGCGCCAAGTGGTGTATGGGTGATCGGCGAAGCGCTGCATCAGCCGGGCCGCATTGGTCTCTCGGCCTTCGCCGCTCACCTTGAGGGCAAGCTCCTCGATGCTGTCCGCGATCGCAAGCAGCCGTCCGTAAAGGTAGTCGCGCGAGGCGCGGTCTTCTTCCAGCATGATGGCGTAGTTCTCCTTTGGATTGGCTCCCCGGACCAGTGAGCAGGCGATGCCTAGAACACGTTCAAACTCCCACGGCTCCATACCGGCGCGGTTCGCAGCACGCGCGACAGCCGCTTTCTCTAAATCGCGAGGTAGCGTGAGGCCGTCGACGATGCACGGCAGCAGCCGCTCCACAGTTGCTTTGCGGAGCTTCTCGTCAACCCTGCGTCCATAAGCGGCCTCGGCGATGTCGCGCGGAGCGGGCGCGCCGGTGAACCGATTTTCCTTGCCGTAGTTCTGCGGCCAGGCCAGCTGCTCGTGCCAGCGTTCGATTCTGTCCAGGAGTTCCGAGCCTTTCAGCTCGCGGTAGTACAGGATCGCCATGCGGCCGGGGGTCGCCGAATCGAGAGCCATGACGACGATGCGGGCTGCCTCGCCGAGCTGTTCGCGATAGCCTTTGATTTTGCTGCGCAGCCGTAGCGCGAATGCCTGCCCGGCATCGCCGCCATAGCCTTCCGGTTGCGGAGCTTCGGCTTCTTCGAGAAACAATTGCGCGCTGTCGGCCAAGAGCGCCGGGGTCGGCTCTCCCGCAACAGCCCAGGACACGATGACCTGCTCGCCTTGGCGTATTCCTTGGCGCTTGATGAGCCAGCGGAGGGCGTTGTGCGCCTTTTGGGTTGAGGCCGAGGCAAGCCCATACACCTCGCTCGCCTGAGTGAACCGACCACGGAAGGTAAACCCGCCGCTGTCGTTCGATGAGATTAGTTTAGCTCCATCTCCGCCATGACGTAGCCGCCGAGGATGACTTCCCGCGAGTGAAGCCACTTCACCCGAATGCATGCAGAATCCGAGAGTCGCCCCCAGTGTCGTATTGAAGGCCGACCACTCGCGCTGGAGTGTTTCATCCTTCCAAAGAGCACTTTCCAGCGCGGAGCGCGACTCGACCCGCCAGCGAACCAAAGCGTTTCCCTGATCGCGCTCTCTCGTTTTCGGATCCGGTTGCAGAAGCCTGGCAAGCTCCGGTGCATCAGCAGCCCAGCTTACGCGAAGTCTGCCGGGCTCGCCGTCAAGAATCCCGGCATCACACAAGTCGCGAACGATGGACCCTCGCTCGACGTAGCGAAGAACGGTGAGGAGTCTTGGATTGCGCGAGTGCTGCGACCAGGCCCTGAGCTGCCGTAGATACAAGGCATGCTCCTCTTCCGCACCATAATCGGCAGCGATGTAGCGGATTTTGTCGCAGAGAGGATGTGCTACGAGACCTGAAGTCCGGCCCGCGGACTGCTCCGTGGCGGGAATCAGCGTAGCCGATTTCTGCACAACTGAGGCGCGCAAGAAGGTACCTGTCTCGTCGAGAACGATCTCCACATGGGCCTGCTGCTCCACATGGTCGATGGGACTGAGTGGGTCAGACGCGAACTGCTCCCGCCCCGCGCAAGCATCGTAGGTTTCCGCCAGGCTCCTCAACCAGCTCACAGCAGCACCTCCGCTTCGACCGGCAGCAGGGTGTCGCCCAATCCGAATTGTTTAGGACACATTGGGCGGATGTCCTTGCGCACGAGCCCGGGGTCATCAGGGCGAGGAAAGCGCAGGATGCCGTTTTCGAGCCGGGGCCGCCAAAAGTTCACTCCCAGGCGGCCCGCGCCGGTTTCATCTGGGTAGTCGAAGCTGTGCAGCATCAGCGCGTAATCGAGTGCGCCGTCCCGATCGTAGTCGCCGCCGCCTTCGCCGAAGACGGAGGGCGCGACATAGCCCTGGCAGTCGCGGGTGCCGAGAAAGATGTCCTGCCGCCCCCCGCGCTCCAGGCTGCGCTGGGCCATGGCTATGTGCTTTGCGCCGATCCGGTCGGGGGCCAGCGATTGCTGGTGCAGGTTCCATTCAAAGTGCGCCCGCACCTGGTATTCCACGCCGGGCCCTTCTGTTAGATCGGTCGGCTCCTGGGAGCGCGCGTCGCCGGTGAGGTAGGTGTAGATGGCGAGTGTGTTCCCGCCGCCGGTGTATTCGAGCGGCTTCATGCCGCGCGTCTGTGTGCGAATGCGCCGCATCAGGCGGACCTCATCCACAAACCAGATCAGCGTCGGCTTCCAATAAATCGATTTGCAAATGCCTTTGAGCGCTTCGTAGGTAGGCAGGTGGTACGAACATTTTTCGCCGCCGACTCGGGTTAACGGGTCAGTGAAAAGCGCATACCGGCCCCACAAACGAAACTCAAACGCCTTGCTTTTCCATCCCGCCTCGTCAGGCAATCAGCTCCTCCATCGGGCCTCCTTCCAGGCGCAGCCCATAGGTATCGTCGTAATACTCGGGCCGGAGACACCAAACCCCCGCGCCTGCTTCGTACACGGCATTGCGCTCCCGCAAAGTCTTGAACAGAGACGGGTAGACCGAAATCGTGTAAGGCTGGGCTGCCCGCAACAGCTGCCATTCTGAGGCAAGATCGGGTGAGGCGCATAGAGTACCGATGGATGCACTTCCGTGCGGCCCGTAGGGGACGACGATGCCCTGGGTCGCGCCAATGAGCGCGAAAGCTTCGTTCGCGGTCTTGAAGCTCTGGAGCCAGAAGCTGCGCGCGGGTGTTTGCCCAACGCGTTCGGCTGCGTCGAGCGCCTGGCCGTTCTTACCCAGCATTTGCAGCATGGACGTATCACGCGGAACCTTGTCGTGTTTTGCGGTAAGCGAGTAGCTCATGTCCCCGGCGCGCCGAAAAAATGCTTTCTCGTAAAAGAGCCGCATCTGCTCTGGGTCGTCCAGTGGAAATGGCTTGCCGGGCTGCTCCCGCCGCCACAGACCCAGCAGCTCCAAGGCGACCTCCTGCCCTTTTTGAATCTCCTCCAGTCCCTTCGGCAGCGCGGGCAGCCTGATGATATGCACCCGCCCGCCCGCCGGCCGCTGCCCGTTGCGATTACAGCGCCCGGCGGCCTGAGCCAGTGAATCCAGACCCGCGAGATCGCGCACGACCGCCGCGAAATCAATATCTACCCCGGCTTCGATCAGCTGCGTACTCACGCAGACGATAGGCGGGCCACCCTGCCGGCCAAGGCGCTTTCGCAATCCATCGAGCGCGGCAGTCCGGTGCGCGGGACACATCCCCGTGCTCAGGTGCACGAGGTGCGCCTCGGCAGGGAGGCGCTCGCGGCACAGCGTGAAGATGGTTCGCGCGTCGTTGCGCGTGTTCACGACGACGAGGCAGCTCCCTTGCTCCAGGGCTTCGACGCGAGCCAGTTCCGAGGCTTCCCCGTGTGTCCAGGACCGCCCGGTCTCATCACGTACGGTATAGCGCCGCAGCTGCCTGAATCTGGCGACCACGTCTTCGATCAGTTCCGGCGAGGGCGCGAGCCGCACCGCGCCTCGGTCTGCATCCACGCGATGGAGCAGCGGCTGCGTCGCGGTACACAAGACCACGGTCGAGCCGCAATCCGATGTCAACAGATTCAGCGCGTTATTGAACAGGTGTACCAGCCGGACCGGAAGCGTTTGTACCTCGTCAAAGACCAGTACCGCTTTCGCCATTGCGTGCGCGCGCCGTACCGCTCGCGTCCCACTGCCGAAGAGCGATTCCAAAACCTGCGCCATGGTAGTGAATACAACCGGTGCGTCCCAGTTTTCCGCCAGGATCTTGCGCCGCCAGTGTTCCCGCTTTCCATCCTCCCCTGGGAGATTGGAATGGTGTTCCAGCACGACACTCGCGTAAGGCACACCTTCGGGCTCCAGCATCCCGCGCGCTACCCCCGCGTTCTGATCCACGATGGAAATGTATGGGCTCACAAAAATAACGCGCTCTAATCCCCGGTGTTCGGCATGCGCGAGACCGAAGCGCAGTGCCGCTAGAGTTTTGCCTCCGCCCGTAGGGACCGTAAGCGTGTAGGCCCCGCCTGGCCGCGCTGCGGCAGCCAAGCACTCATCAGAGATCGCGCGGCGGATCGCGTTGATCTCCGGCGCTCCACCCGATGCAAGCGCTGCCAGGCCCGCCTCGAGCCGATGGCGCAGGATCGCCCAGCTCACAAACTTACCTCCGTGCCGCCAAGCTGCCGTGTGCGGACGCTCGAAGTCGGCCGTGTCGGTCCGATCCGCGTCGACGAGACAACTGAACAGCAGGCGTACCAGCAGGCCAAGCTGCACGTCGCGTTCCGGACCGCTGCTGGTCCGCTTACACACAGCCGCTACTTTGGCCTTTAGCTCAGCAAGCAGCTCCGGCCCGCGCAGAAGAGCCTCGACGCGGGCGCGAACTTCGCCGTTCACCGATTCCCATGCTTCGGGATAGCGAGTTACGTTGTCGTCCTTACGGAGCCGCCGAGTCAAATCGTCCTCTCCTCCGGGCAGCAGACAATCAATCAGACCTGAGTGGTGCGAAGCGATGCACAGTGCAAGGAGCTGCGCTAGGATGCCGGGGAGTCCCCCATCCACCTCCCCGCCCGGAAGATTGCGCACGATACATTGCGCGCCTGCGGTCGAGTGATCAAGCTTGCCGCGTAGTTCATCCTGCGGCTCGATCGCGCTTCCCGCATGAAAGCTGGAAAGGTAGCTCTGAAAGATGTCGCTGCTCTTTCCTAAGTCGTGCAGCAACCCAATGAGCTCACCCGCTGCCGGCAAATCCAATTTGGCCGCGTGAGCCCGTGCACGTTTGGCGACACCGAGCAGGTGTTCCCGCAGCGTTTGCTTTCCACTCTCGCCTATATGAGCCAGCCGCTCTTGGCGTTGATCTGTCATTGTCACCTTGTACAACACTGGCCTGCATTTTTGCTTCATCGAGTGCAAGCTCGACAAGTGAAGGCGAGCACTTCTCTGAGTTTGCAGCGTATTTGCTGTCGGGTCGGTTATACCCAGAGCCGACACACCGATCCCTGGCCTGCTGGCGTCCGATCAGTGTTCCGTTCGGGGTCGATCTGACACTTTTGTCTTTGGGCTAAGAACGCTGCCCTAATACGGTCGACCGTCATGAGCGCTCGACATCTCGGCTACGTCCGCGTCAGCACCTCTGACCAATCCACAGCCCGGTAACTGGCCCGAGAGAGTTTCGAAGAGCGCCATAGCTCGCAAGTTCAGATTGTCACGCGAAACGTACAAGGGGCTGTGCAGGTCGACACCGCTCTGCCATTGCGGTGAGAGTAAGCCCTACCGGAACAGCCAGCCAGCGGCTTTCGTGACCAGCAAACGATCAGCTGCGCAGCCCGATTTCCCCGGGCAGGAGCAGCTCCTCCTCCATGTCGGGGAGACCCGCTTCGCCCTTGCTCATGCGCGCCCGCAGCCGGCGCAAGCCACAGTGGGCGAGGGCAGCGCCAGCAGACACGCACAGGGTGCGCAGCCGCGAGCCTTCCAGCCACGCTTCGGCTGCGGCGGAAGCGAACGCGAGCCCGGGCAGGACCGCGAAGAAGGCCACCACCGCGAACGAGAGGTCGTTGACCGTGGCCGCGCGCCGCTCAGTGAAAGGAATGGGGCGCTCGCGGAGAAAGAGGCTGTCCGCATAGAGCAGTGCAAGCAGCGCGCCGGTAAAAGCTTGGCCGCGCACGCTCCACGCCGCGCGTGCGCTTTGCGGCAGCGCGAGCAGGGTGAGAAGGGTGGTGAGCACGGCTGCTGCAGCTCCGCAGCATGCGGCCCAAACCTCAGCCCCTCGGCGGTGCGCCGCTTGGGCCCGGCCGTGTACGCCGCGGAAGGCCCATGCGCCGCGCTCGGCCGCGGGCAGGCGGAAGGCAGCCCGCAGCCCCGCGACCGTGAGCAGAGCCGCGAGCGGTGGCGCGAGGCGCGCGATGCGGAGCGCAAGCGCTGCATCGGCGGGCGTTGCCGGAGCCAGCTTCAGCAGCAAGACCGAGAAAGGGGCCGCGAGCACCAGGGCCGCGAAGAACGCAAGCAGCAGGCGCGTGCGCGGGAGGCGCGGCAGGGTTTGGCCGATCCAGCAGACGACGGCACGGCTGCGGCCGTCCCCCGGCAGCACCGGGCGGAGCAGCTGCCCGGCGAGGCGGGACAGCGCTCCCGTGCGGCTCGGGGCGCCCTCGATGAGCTGCCGCGTGCGCCGCGCGTAGGCTGCCGGGTAGAAGGCGGCCGTGGCCACCGCGAGAGCAGCTAGAGCGAGCAGGCCGGACCTTGCAAACCCGGCAAAGGCGGCCTGAGCCCCTGCGCCTAGGAGCAGGTGCTCGTACAAGCCGAGAAACCAAAACGGAGGGAACCACCGCCAAGCCGGGGACGCGAGCAGGGAGGGAAGCAGGTGCCCAAGCAGCGGCTCGACCACGAGCAGCACGGTGAAGAGCAGGACGCAGGCGGCTTGCAGCATCGTCGACAGTCTCTGCGCCCAGCGTTGGCTAAAGCAGCAGACCACAGCGCCCCGCGGAGCAAGTACGGCAAAAACCGCGCAAAGCCCTGACGCGAAAACGGCGGCGGCATGGGCCAGAATGTGCCGCAGGAAAGGGACGGGGAGATCGGCGACAGCAGGAAAGAACAGGATGCCGAGAAGACAGGTGCCGAGCAGGATGCCGCCCAGGAAAACTACTAGCGCCAGCACTCGGGCGGCCAGCATTCGACTCGCAGCGACCGGCAGATGCGTGAGGATGAGCGCGTCAAGCGGATCGGGAAACAGCCCGTCCCAGAGCAGCACGGCGGCGAGGCCCATGACCGCAAAGCTCGCGTCGACATAGAAGAAGTGGTGCGAGGCCTGCTCCCAAAACCCAGGTTTGCCGAGCGGGTTGTGGTAAGCGGGAAATAGGTAGAGCGCGAAGAGCACCGTCGGTAACGCCGCGGCATACGCGAGCTGAGCCGTCCGGCCGGCGGACGCTGCGTCGTCTACGTCGAGCGTTGTGCTGTGCAGCAGCCGGGCGAACAGGTGCCGCACTAGCACCTCGAAGCTGCCGCGCGGGCGCGCACGCTCCTGCCACTCGACCCGAGCGAGCCAGGAGAGCACAACGGGTTTCTCCGGCTGCGCGGCTGCCCGTCGGCTACGCATGCGCGCCGCCGATCGCGCGGACCAGCTCCCCGGCCGCTGCTTTGGTGTCGACCTGCCGGACCAGCTGCGCGAATACGCTTTCGAGGTTCGGGAGCTTCATCAGCCTCTTGAGCTCCGCCGGGGGTGCGTCGGCGCGGATCGTCCCTCCGGCGATCACGATGACGCGGCTGCACACCTGCTCGACCGTTTCCAGCGCATGCGAGATATAGAGGATCGCTTTCCCCTCGGCGGCCAGCGCTTCGAGCAGGTCCTTGAACAAGCGGGCTGAGACGACATCAAGGCCTGAAAGCGGCTCGTCGAAGATCAGCAGCTTGGGGTCGTGCAGCAGGGCGGCGGCGATCAGCACCCGCTGCTTCATGCCTTTTGAGTAGGAAGCGAGCGGCGTCCAGCGCCAGGGCTGGAGCCCGAACAGCTCCAGCATACGGTTGGCCCGGTGCTCGATGAGCGTCTCGGGCAGCTCCGCAACCGCCCGATCAGCTGCAGGTATTCGAGGCCAGACAGGTGCGTGTAGACGTGCGCCTCTTCGGGCACGTAGCCGAGCGAAGCCCGGTAGCCGGGCAGGTCGTCAAGGATGTCGCACGCTTTCCCCTTCTTTGGTTGCTTCGGACCGGATGAGCGAATCGCGTTCCAGCCGCCGCAAAAACATCTCGAATCATCAAGTTAGCCTGTCCGCAAGCTGCTCCAGGCGCGCAGCCCTGCGTCTTATGGCTTATTCGATACTTACCAATACCAAGCCGACAACGACGAACCCGACGAAGCAGAAGATGCGGGTACTCTCGTTGCTCCTCAGCGCCGTCTGACATTTCAGGAAGTAAAAGACCTCCTGGGCGACTTTTCTTGACTGGGTCGCAGGTAGCGGCCCAGGAAGCAGAACAGAAGCGTAGCCGAAAGGCATTTGAGGAGCGCGACAAGGAAGATCGGTACGCGCGCGCACCCAGGACGTTCTATTCTGCTTCGTTTTTTTACGGACTTGCTTGAATGGAGCGATTCCTTCGTGCGGGAGAAGAAAACGCGGCCGCCGAACCGACTCACCCGTTTTCCTCAAGAGTTTGCGCGGGACTCAAACGAGGAGGGAACAGCAGGGCTTGAATGCAGGGGAGATCGAGGCAGCGTATCCAAAGCTTGCCCGGCAGCCGCTTGACCGAGCGGGGTTTCCGGTTTCAGCCGCGCTTGAGAAGAAGTAAAGCACTCTGAAGTCCGAGACCCGGCGTCGCGCATCGACCCGTGCCGGGTCAGGCCCTTACGGATGCATAGCCGGCCCAAACAAGGTTCCCAGCGTCGGCGCCTGCCGTTCCACCTCGTCGCGGAGGCGAATTCCTTCTTCGATTGCTCCCTGCTCGGTGTTCGCAGTCGCGAAAGGGACTTCCATGACTAGGAATCCGATGATCTTTTTCTCGCGGTCGCGCAGAGGTACGAAGGTGTCAAAGAAACTGCCCTCCTCCTTGCGAACCGCCACCGGTTCGCCCGGCGCCACCAACCGCAGGTCGTTCGGCGACGATACTTTGCCGACCTTGCCGGGAAGGTTATTGGCGATGATGACGTTCTCCGTCTGTCCGGGCGGCACGGCGTGCAGGCCGAGCTTTTGGATTTCCGGGTGCAGCGCTTTTTCCTTTTGGATCAGCTGCTCGGCAAACGGCGCATCGACCTCGACCTTGGCGGGCGCGCCGCCGCTGTTCTGCGCGA
>CAXTRW010000079.1:0-12430 GCA_964246765.1 uncultured Acidobacteriaceae bacterium
GCATAGGCCAGTTCGCTCGAGATCAGAAGGTCGGCGTGAGCGGATTCAAGCACCGCGCGCAGGTCCTCGAAGCTGGCGCGCAACGCGGGAAACAGAAATTCGCGCAATCCCCGCTCCGTGCCGTGCTTGCGGTCGTAGATCATCGCGATCATGGCGGCGTCGGTGGGGTTTTGCTCGGGGCGCAGCGGCGCGAACTCGAGTCCCCCGGACGCTGCCTGCCCGCGAAACATCTCAGGCGCGGCGAGCACGACGGAGTGGCCGCGTCGGCCGAGCTCGCTGCCGATCCCGATGACCGGGTTGACGTCGCCAAACGTGCCGAAAGTGGTGAAAACGAAGCGCATAGGGAGCTAGAAACCGCTCTCAAAGACTCGAAAACGCCGCTCCAGCTTCCACTGTTGGGCGGCTTTTTCGCTGCCTTGGACCAGCGCGACGCAGGCCCCCGCAGGCTCCCGATTGCCGGTTTGCGAGCGGCAGGCGGCGACCGCGATTCCGAGCCTTTCCGGCGTCCGGGCGGCCCATAGGCTCGCGCCGGGTAGGAAGCTGTGCTCGATCGAGGCGCGCGCCATCTGCTTCAGCTGCGCGTACCGCAGACGGTAGGTCTCCGCCGCGCGCACGTACTCGTGGGTCAGGTCGATGCGCGAAACGCCCTCGTCGTCGGTCGACAGCGCGACCGGGACCCCGGCCCTCAGGTACTCGGGCAGCGGGTGGCGCGGGCCCGTGAGGTTGAGGATCACGTTGTTGCTGGTGAGGTTGATTTCGACCAGAGTGTGCCGGGCCGCCATTTCCTCGAGCAGCGCATACGGGTGGTCCTCGTACATCACGTCCGCGCCGTGGCCGATGCGCTCGGCGTGGCCCTGCTCGACGGCGGAGCGGATGTGGAAGGTGAGCTCGCGCGGGGGCGCCAGGCCGGGCGCGAGCTCGCCCGCGTGCAGGCTGATGTGCACGCCCGGGTACAGCGGCTTCAGGGCGTCCAACATGCTCATGTGCAGCGCGTAATCGCGCGTAGCGACATAGCCGTCCTCCGGTTGCACAAAATTGAGCCCGACCACGCGAGGGTCGGCCTTTGCGAGTTCAAACGCGAAGACCACCTGGGCAAACACGTCGGCGGGAGGCTGTTCGCGCAGCACCTGGAATAAAAACCGGATCTCGACCGAACACGCCGGGAGCGCCGCCGCGGTTCCGCAGTGCTCGCGCGCATTGCGCCGGGTCTCGGCCTCCGTGATGGCGGCCTGGGCCGGCGCGAGGCTCGCGCCCAGCCCGTCAGCCAGCAGTTCGTCCCGCCACGCGCGAAAATCCGACTGCGGGCCCCGCTTTTCCGCCAGAGCCTCCGCGGGCTTGAGGTCGGGCGTGTCCATCACTTCCAGATACTGCTCGTTTTGCCGGGCGGCTCGGGTCGCCACCTCGTCCAGCCAGTCGCCGGTGTGCTGCTTGGCTAGTCCGCCGAAGCGCGCGAACGTCGCGAAAAACCAGTCGTGCCCGCTCGTGCCGGTGGTTGGAACAAACGACCGCATGGAAAAGCTGTCGATCAGCTCGTCGCGCAAATGGGTGTCACCCTCAAGCGCCGCGGCCCCGCTCGCTTCGCCGGGTTTGCACGCCCCCGGCGCGGCTTTGCGATCGAAGGCGAGCGCAACCGTGTCCACGCACACTCCGTCCTCGGCGGCCTCGTCCAGAAAGGTTTCCGCGTACACCGCGCCCGACAGGTGCATGTGCAGGTCCGCGCCTTTCGGCATTTCCTCGAGGAATGCGTGCAACGCGAGTGGTCCCTGGGCTTCCGCGCGGGCAAGGGCAGCGGCGGCGCGAGCTTCAGCCCCCCTCTGCGCCCCGCACGAACAGGCGAGCGTAAGGGAGAGCCCGCAGGCGACGGCCGCGCGCGGCAGGTTAGGGAGGGCAAGCGCCATGGCTGGAGCCTAGTGTATGGCATCCGTCGCGCGCGGTTCGCGCCCCGGCGAGCAACCGGCGCATCCTACCCGCCGAGGTTTCCCCATGCTCTGGATCGCGATCCTGGCCGCCATCATTGCGGGCGCGGCAAACCCCTTTCAAGCCGGCGCGAACGCGGAGCTCAATAAGCAGACCGCCTCGCCGGCGCTGGCCGGCGTTTGGGTGTACCTGTCGGGCTTGCTCGTCCTGCTGCTTGCCGCGTTTATGGCGCGGCGGTTCACGGCGGTTCATCTGGACCATATGGCCTCGGCGCTCCCGCAGGTGCACTGGTGGGCCTGGTTCGGTGGAGTGATCAGCATCGCGTCCACTCTGGCGGGGCTCATGTTCGCGCAAAGGCTGGGCGCCGGCCTGTTTACCTCGCTCAGCATCACCGCCTCGCTCGTGGTTTCGGTGCTGCTCGATCAGTTCGGCCTGCTCGGCTTCAGCCGGCACACCGCGTCGCCCGCGCGCCTTGCCGGCTGCGCGCTGCTGGTGGCGGGGGTATGGCTGGTTTCGCGCTTTTAGGCAGTTCTCGTATTGGTGTAGAGGGTTTTGTGGCGGCGTAGCTTTTCCCGCCGGAAAAGCCACGTCCAGCGATGCAGGCCGCTGTACGTGTGTACGAGAACTGCCCTAGGCGCGGACGCCGGCGTCCAAGGCAGGGCGCCCGGCGCATCTGATCTGTTATGACTCCCCCGTCGTCCGTTCCCGCGCCATGGGCCTCCAGCGCAGGCGCGCGCGCCCGATTCTTTCGCTCGGTCGGCCGGTCGGAACGGCCGCTGCTGATCTGCGATTACGACGGCACCCTCGCGCCGTTCCAGGAAGACAAAATGCAGGCCTGGCCGTATCCCGGCGTCGCGGAAAGGCTCCGGCGCATTGCTGCCGGACGCACTGGGCTGGCCTTCGTTTCCGGCCGGCCGGCGTCCGAGCTCATCGAACTGTTCCCGCTGGCCGGCGATAGGGAGATCTGGGGCATGCACGGCCGTGAGCATCGCCTTGCCGACGGACAGTATCGCAGAATCGAGCCGACGGACGCCCAACGGCGCGCCCTGGACCAGGCGCAATCCGCGCTGGAAGCCGCAGGCTGGGGACCTCCGATGGTGGAACGAAAAACCGGGAGCCTGGCCCTGCACTGGCGCACCTTTCAGGACCAACCGGCAGCCCTGCAGCAGGCGCGCGAGGCGGCCGAAGCCGCGTTCGCCCCGCACACCGGCGGAAACTCGCTGGCGCTGCTGCCCTTCGACGGCGGCCTGGAGCTCCGCGCGGAAGACCACACCAAAGCCCACGCCGTCCGGGCGCTTCTTGCCGGCTCGCAACCCAACGCCGCGGCCTTCCTGGGCGACGACATCACCGACGAAGACGCTTTCCAGGCTATCCGCGAGCATGGCGGCCTCCCGTTGCTGGTGCGCCCCGAGAGCCGCCCTTCCTACGCCGCTTACGCCATCCGGCCGCCCGGCGATCTGCTCGCCTTTCTCGACGACTGGCTGGCCGCCGCTGTGCGAGTCGGCAACGACCCGGTACTCTAAGGGAGAACAACGATGCCCTCCAAAGACAAAGAGCTTGTGATTGTCTCCAACCGCCTCCCGCTTTCCTTTGACAAGGGACCGGACGGTGTGCGCGCCAAGCGGAGCAGCGGGGGCCTGGTCACCGCGCTCGAGCCCCTGCTGCGCGAGCACGGCGGCATTTGGGTGGGCTCCTCCGGCACCGAGCAGGACCCGGAAACCAAGCGCCAGATTCGCGAACAGCTGGCCACGGTCTCGCGCGAGCACCATTACCGCTACGAGCCCATCGCGCTGACCCCGGAAGAGCACGCGAAATACTACGAGGGTTTTTCCAACGAGATTGTTTGGCCTCTGTTCCACGACCTCCAGTCCCGCTGCAACTTCGACCCCAGCTACTGGGAGTTTTACCTGAGCGTCAACGCCCGGTTCGCGGAGTGCGCCGGCAAGGTCGCGAAACACGGCTCGCTGATCTGGATCAACGACTACCAGCTGATGCAGGTGGCGCCCGTGCTTCGCAAGGCGTCGCCCGGCTCGCAGCTGGTGTTTTTTCTCCACATCCCGTTTCCCCCGCCCGACATATTCGAGAAGCTGCCCTGGCGCTGCCAGGTGCTGGAAGGCCTGCTGGCCCACACCGTGGTGGGGCTGCAGACCGCGCGCGACGTGCGCAACTTCCTGGCCTGCCTGCGCGCTTTTCTTCCCGACATCGCGATCTCCCGCCGCTCCGGCGACGCCCGCGCCGTGCGCCACGCGGGCAATGAAACCATCGTCGGCGCGTTCCCCATCTCGATTGACTTCGAGGACTTCGAGCGAGCCTCGGACTCGGACGACGTCCGCCGCCGCTGCGCGGTGCTCCGCAGCCACCAAACGCACCGCGAGATGGTCACCGTCCTCGGCATCGACCGGCTCGACTACACCAAGGGCATCCCCGAGCGGCTCAAGGCCTTCGCGCTTTTTTTGCGGCGGCATCCCGAGCTCCATCGCAAGACCAACCTGATCCAGATCGTGGTTCCCAGCCGCGAAACCATCCCCGGCTATCAGTTGCTGAAGGGCGAGATCGAACGCCTGGTTGCGCAGGTCAACGGCGAGTTCGCCGACCCCGGCTGGGTGCCCATCAATTACATCCACCGCGCCCTGCCGCGCACTGAGCTGCTGGCGCTGTACCGGACCTCGCGCGTCGCGTTCATCACCCCGCTCAAGGACGGCATGAACCTGGTAGCCAAGGAGTACTGCGCCTGCCGGCATGAAAATGACGGCGTGCTGATCCTGAGCGAGTTCGCCGGGGCCGCCACGGAGCTCAAAACCGGCTCGCTCCTGGTCAACCCGTACGACCAAAGCGCGGTGGCCGAAGCGCTGGCCACCGCCGTCACCATGGACCTGGCCGAGCAGCGCCGGCGCATGAGCCGGCTCCGCAACCAGGTGCGCAAGGCGAATCTCGCAGCCTGGCTCAAGGCGTTTTTGGCCGAAACCGCGGAACCCGAGGCCGCGTCTCCTGTCTAGCTCCACCCAACCCCAGCCCAAACCGGCGTTCGCCTACCTGGCCGACAGCTACGTCTACCACTGGAACCATGCTTCATTCCGCACCGACTGGTACTTCGTCCTGGCGGTAGGGCTCGCGCTCGGCATCGGCATCGCGGCAGGGCACCCGGCGGCGGGCATGATCGCAGCCGGCGGCGCCATGACCGCGGGTTTCGGAGCCAAGCAGAACATCGACGGCTCGCCCCTGCTGCCCATCCTTTTCGTCTCCTTCGGCATGGGTTTCTCCACCTTTGTGGGCATGGTTGCGGGCCACACCAGCTGGAGTATTTCGCTCATCGCCGCGCTGTTCGGCTTCGGCTACGGCATGCTCTCCAAGCGCGCCGCGGGCTACAGCTGGGTGGCGCAGCAGTGCGTGGTCACGCTGCTGGTCGCCTCCGCGTTTCCGTTCTCGCCCCGCGACGCCGCCGTGCGCGCCGCGCTGATCATGACGGGCGGCCTCGTGCAACTGCTGATCTCGGCCCTGATGCTGCGGGCCTTCGGCGACCTCGGCGCCCGGGTCTTCCAGCTGGCCCGGTACGTGCATGACGAGCGGCTCGCGCTGCGGGAAACCTACCTCGCCGCGGTCATTTCGGTGCGGCACCGGCAGCTGCGCGACTCCGCCCTGCCGTACGCCCTGCGGCTTACGGTGGTTCTGGCCCTCAGCACTGAAATCTATCGCCATCTCGGCTTCGCAAGCGGCTACTGGATCCCCATGACCGCCCTGCTGGTCCTGCGCCCGGGCGTCGCCGATACCGCCTCCCGCGCCATCGCCCGCACCGCGGGTACCCTGGCCGGGGCCGCGCTCTCCAGCGTTTTTCTGGTGTACGTGCATCCCGCGCCCTGGGGGCTGGCGGCGTTCGTGGTGCTGTTCACCTGGCTCTCCTACAGCGTACTCAACGTCAATTACGGTCTGTTTTCCGTGTTTCTTACCTCCTACATCGTGTTCTTGCTCTCGCTCAACAACATTCCGGGCCCGGAGATCGGGCGCCGTCGCTTCGTTTGCACCCTTCTAGGGGGCGCCATCGCGCTCACCGTGCGGCTGGTGGTCCTCGGACGCCGCAAGCAGCAGGATCGCGACTCCGTCCATTGGCTCACGCATCAAAACAGCTGACCTCACAGCTGACCTCACAGCTGACCTCGTCACAGGAGAAAGCCGCTCATGCCCGAACGGAACCAGCAGCAAGACCCGCCCTCGCAACCTGAAACCATCCTGATCGCGCACGTTTCCGCGCACCTGCTCGATGGATCGAGCTTTGAGCTTTACCCTTTTGTGGACGACAAGGACGTCAAGGCCAAGGTGTCCGAGCTGGTCGGCGGCTGGGCCAACTCGGGCTTTCTGCTCCGCGGCTCGCGCATGATTCCCTGGCACCAGGTCAAGCTGCTGGAGGCGATTTCGGTTGAAGAAATCAGCCGCCAGGAGGCGCAGCAGCGCCTGATGAGCTGGCAAGCCGAAGACCAGAAGCGCGCGGTGCAGGGCTTTTGGAAGACCAAGGAAGAGGAGCAAGGCGAAAAGAAGGAAAGCGGCGACGACCAGGCCGACCAAGGCGGCGGCCAGTAAGGCTTTGGCGCAAAGGTAAGAGCCGCCCCGAGAGGCGGCTCCTTCCTCTGCCTTAGAAGTTGACCCGAAGCGCGAACTGCCCGAAACGTCGCTCGTCGCTCGCCCCACCGTAGTAGCCGGAGCCGCCCTTTCTGGCCTGGATCTGCAGCGGGGCGCCGTAGCCGGTCTGGGCTACGTCGGCCAGCGTTTCCAGGGTGTACAGGTTGTGGTGGTTCAGGATGTCGTATCCCTCGGCCCGAAACTCGAGCGCGACCCCTTCCCGAATGGGAAAGCTCTTGCTGGCCGCTAGATCGAGGTTCCACGCGCCCGGCCCCACAAACGAGTTGCGCCGCGTCATCCCCGCCGGATACGGGCCGAAGTCGGAGATCCCAATGGTGGCCGCCTGTGCTGCCGTGAGCTGGCCGCTGTGGTTCGGCGAAGGCCCGTAAGCCGGATTCCCGAATGCCTGCGCGGCCGGCAGGTCCGTAAGCAGGAAGTCGTTGGGCGCCAGCTGGCTGACCGCGCCGGCCGCGTGGAACTTGACCGACCCGGCCCCCGCCGCCGGCGTGTACCGCACTATGCCCTGCTGAAACGGAGCGTTCAGGCTGTTGGTGCTGTCCACATAGCTGAACGGCGTGCCGGTGCGCACCGTGTAAATGGCGCTCACGTGATAGCCGCCCAGCGCTTCACCCTTCAGGTCGTGCTGCCCCTTGAACCAGGGCGTGTCCCAGATCGGCGCCGCGGTAAACCGGTTGCGGATGTCGTAGTCCGACGACCCCCGGTCCAGGCCCGGGTCGAACGGGTTCAGATAGCCCAGATTGCCCACCCCGTTGGATGAGGCGTTGCTCGACGAGAAGGTCGAGCTGACGTTGTCGATCGAGTGCGACCAGGTGTAGTTGACCACCAAGCTCAGCCCCGAGCGGGCCAGGTTGGTCGCCTGAAAGCTCACGTTCAGCGCTTGATAGTAGGAGTCGCCGTTGGAGCCTCGGTTATTAATGGAGGTGTACTGGTTGTTCGGTCGGGAGTAGTGGAAGGTCTGCACCCCGGTGGTGGGGTTGGTGGTCGGGGCGAAGGGGTCGCCCAGGTAGACGTTGGCCGCGCCCAGCTCGTTGTAGTTCTTGATGTCGTACAGGTGGGTGCCGCGGGCTGCCGCGTACTGCAGTGAGACTACGGCGTTGGGCACGATCTGCCGGTCCAGAGCCAGGCTCCAAAACTGGGTCTGGGCGGTGCGGATGTTCTCGTCCACATTGCGCAGACTTGCCGGCGGCAGCGCTACCTGCCCGTTCGCGCCGCCGAGCGGTCCTTGGTTGGAGCTGCTCACCGGGGTGTTTTGGATCTGGATCACGGCATAATTCGGCGGGTTTTGGATCACGTTATAGGTCACATTGCCGAAGTTGCGCTCGTAGGAGATGCCGTAGCCCCCGCGGAGGGAGCTTTTACCGTCGCCCATCAGGTCGATCGCAAACCCGACCCGCGGCGCAACCGTGCCGTAGCTCGGCTTCCACAAGCTGCCGGTGGGGCTCCGCGGCACAGTTTCGACCTGCCCGTTGCGAACCTGATTCAGGATGCCCGGGCCGGCGCCGTAATAAAAGTTCGAGTCCAGGCTGGGGTTGTCATTGTGCTGCACGCCGTAGTATTCATAGCGCACCCCGTAGTTCAGGGTCACGCGGGGGCTCTGCTTCCAGGAGTCCTGGGCGTAGCCGGCGTAATCGTGGAAGCGGTCGGACCGCGCGAACGAGGGCGGGACCGCCGGCAGGGTGAGGGTGCAGCCCGGGGTGGTCACCAGTCCGCCGGTTTGATAGTTGCGCACGCACGGCAGCTTGCCCTGGGGGTATACCGCGGCTGCAAACAGCGCCTGGGTGCCCAGGAGAAAGTTGTTCAGGCCCGAGGCCGGCGTGGTTCCCAGCTCCTGGTCCGCCTGCGCGTACGCGCCGTAGGCCCGGTTTTCCTGGATGTAGACCAGCTGGAAGCCGAACTGCAGCTCGTGCGC
Source organism: uncultured Acidobacteriaceae bacterium (assembly GCA_964246765.1). GTDB lineage: Bacteria > Acidobacteriota > Terriglobia > Terriglobales > Acidobacteriaceae > EB88. The sequence goes on from CAXTRW010000079.1 coordinate 8,459, forward strand.
GCCCCGGCTCCAGTTCAGGTCCTGGTCCCACTGGATGGTGTTCTGGGGACCGCCGTAGGGCAGTCCGCCATTGCCGAGGTTGGTGTCGTAAAAGCCGGGCAGCTGCACGTGGTGGCCGCCGCCGGGGCCGGCAATCGTGGCGCCGTTCGACAGAAACATCGTGGGCGTGTTCTGAAAGCTCGTGTTGTAGGTGTCGATCGCGTTGTATCGGGCAAAGCTCAACTTGGTGTTGGTCACGATCCTGGGGCTGAAGATGTGCGTGATATTCCACAAGACCGAGTTGTCCGTAGCCCCGTCGCCCACGTTGTACTGCGCGTAGGGTGAGGAAAAGTCGTACCCGTTGGTGTTAGTGAACTTCCACAGCGCATAGCGCACATAGGTTTGCGTGGCCTGGTTCACGGTGTAGTCGACCCGGCTGTTCAGGTAGTACTGATTGGTCGGCGCGCCGCCGCCCGCGTCCGAGGGCGCCCCGTAGTTCACCAGGTCAAACACCGGCGTCCCCGAGGGCAGCGCGCCCAGGGGTGTTGTTGGTCCCTGCTTGTACTGCTGCGTCAGCTGCCCGGCCGTGACCGTGCCGCTGCGGCTGCCGCTCACCGTGGCGCCGTACTGCGCGAAGTAGGCCTGGGTCGCGGGGGAGGACGCGGCGATAAACGCCGGGTCCGGCACCAGCGAGATCTGGTTCGCGGTCGAGCGCACCCGCAGCCACTCCGTGCCCTCGTAGAAGAACAGCTTGTCCTTCTTGACCGGGCCGCCGATATCGAAGCCGAACTGGTTGCGCGTGTAGCCGCCCTTGCGAACCCCGTTCGCGGCGTTGTCGTAGGTGTTCGCCGTGTAGGCCGAAAGCCGGTTGAACTCCCACGCGCCGCCGTGGAACGCGTTCGTGCCCGCCTTGGTGATCACGTTGACCACCCCGCCCGAAGCCACCCCATACTGCGCGGCGAAGTTGTTGGTGACCACGCGGTATTCCTGCACTGAGTCCAGCGGCACCGTTTGGCCGACGCCCGCGCTGAACAGGTCGAAGTTCTCCACGCCGTCCAGCAGGATGTCGGTGCCGGTCGTGCGCTGCCCATTCAGCGAGTAGCCCACGCCGCTGGTGGCGGCATTTTGGCTGTGGCCCTGGGCGCTGTCTCCGCTGCTCACATTGCCGGCGATACCTACAAAATCGTAAGGATTGCGCGTGAGCGAGGGCAGCTGCGCCACCTGCTCGGTGCCGATGATCTGCGAAAGCTCCTGAGTTTGCGTGTTGACTTCCGTGCCGCCCGCCCCGGAGGTGACCGTTACTTTCTCCGCACCCTGGCCCACGGTGAGCTTCGCGTCCAGCGTCGCGTGCCCGCCCACCGTGACCTCGACCTGCTGGCTCAGGCTTTGGAAGCCCCCTGCCGTGACCGTGACCTCATACGTCGCGGCGGGCAGATTCGTAAAATTGTACGTGCCGTTCGCCGCGCTCTGGATAGTGCGCGTGGCGTTGGTGCCGACATTGCGTTCGGTGATCTGCGCATTGGAAACAACGGCGCCCGATGGATCCGTGACGGTGCCGTTGATCGCGCCGGTGTCGATCTGCGCCTGAGCCGCCGGAAGGGCCAGCGCGAACCCGGCCAGCGCCAGGATGGCGTTTCGAGGTGTGTTGCTGCGGAAAAAGCAAAACTGCTTCATACGGGGGAACCTCCTGAATTGTGCTTTGTGGCGGGGCCGCTGCTTTGGTTTAACAACACTGCGCGGCAAGGGGGGACAGCGCACACCGGCGCCGAAGAGCGGGGGCAGCAGCAAAGAAACGGCGGCTGGGCTTCGGCTGCGGAGTGGTGTGCATGGGCGCAAGCCTAACACGTAAGTGGGATATCGCAATGCCGTATGCGAATCGGTGATGCGGGAGAGAAGTTCTTCTTATGCGGCGAGGGCGGTTATTGCTTCTCAGGCGCGCAAAGGCGCCTCGGACTTGCGTTTCGAGCGAGTCGGAAGATGCGCGGAAACTTTTGCGTCCGGCGTCAGTGAGCATCGCGACCAACGGGAGCGCCACAGCTCCAACGAAAACCCGCCCCGAAGGGGCCGCCAGCCGCGTAGGCGGTCTTGTGTTCTATGCCCTGCGCTTTGAAGAGTTACAGCTCGATATTGACCAAGCCCTCAGCCGAGCCCGGCGAGCCGGAGCGGTTTTGCGGGGCGCGCCAGTGGTCGATGTATGAAATCTGGTGCACGCAGGAAACCGTACAGTGCGGCGAGCAGGTTTTCTCCGTCCGGAACTCGCGACGCAGGTCGGCCTTGGTGTAGTCCGCGAGCGGCACGCCGGGGTAGCCGCGCTGCTGCGAGCAGTAGTGCACCAGACCGTTCTCGCAGATGTACAGGTAGCGCGAGCCGGCCCGGCAGCGCCAGTCGTTGGGCTCGGCGTTGGCGATGGCTTCCTGGAACCGGTTGAACCGCGAATAGTTGCGCTTGCGCCAGCCGCGCATCTCGGCCCACACTCGCCGCTCCTCGCCGCCCAGCGGCTTCAGCTGCCCCTCGCTGTCGTGAATGATCCCGATCGTCGAGGTAAACCCGAGCTCGATCGCGCGCCGCCCGACAGTGATCGCGTCCTGCGGATTCTGAATGCCGCCGCCGACAACCGAGTTGATATTCACGTGAAAATCGGCGTATTCGCGCAGCATTTCGAGCTTTTTATCGAGCACTTTGAGGCTTTTTTTGCTGGTTTCGTCCGGCATTACATTGTCGATCGAGATCTGCATGTGGTCGAGCCCCGCGCGGTTCAGCCGCTCGATCCGCTCCGGCATCAGCAGGTAGCCGTTGGTGATCATGCCGGCAATGGCGCCCCGCCTGCGGATGCGCGCAATCACCCGATCCAGCTCCGGGTGGGTCAGCGGCTCGCCGCCCGAGATCGTGATAATCGATGTACCCAGCCGGGCCAGCGCGTCGATGCGCCGCAGCATCTCGTCGACCGGCACGGGCTCGGAAACCTTGTCGTACTCGTTGCAGTAGGCGCAGCTCAGATTGCAAAATCGCGCCGGAACGATCTGCGCCATCACCGGGTGGCGCGTCGAAGCGAGCGCGTAGCCGACCGTCGCAAGCTCACGCAGCCGCCGGGTCGCGGCCTTCCAGCGGCGCCGCGCCGGGTGCCGGGGCGCGGAAACCCCGCCGGTGCGGAACCCCGCTCGCATGTCTGTGCCGCTTTCCGTTTCGGTCGCCATGCCTTTATTTCACCATAGATGCGGCTGACTACAGCTTTCTCCGCTTGCCGGGCTGGAGGCTGACCGCGGTTTCGCGGTGGTCGCGCAGGATGGCGAGCGGGACGGGGTTGCCCTTGGCCGCGTGGAGGGCGTGGGCCAGGGCGCTGCGCGTCGCCACGGGCCTGGCGCCGGCGCGGAGGATCACGTCGCCCGCGCTCAGGCCCGCCGCGGCCGCGGGCGAGTCTCCGCTGACCGCGGTGACCAGCAGGCCACCCCCGGTGCGAACGCCGAAAAATGCCGCCAACTGCGGGGTCAGCGGGTCTACCTCAAGGCCGGTGTACGACGAGCTTGGCATCAGCGCGTCGAATAGGGTTGAAGCCATGCCCCGCGGCGCGACCGGCGCGGCGGGCAGCGCCGAGGCCGCCGGAAAGCCGAAACTGTCGGGCGCCGAGCTGTTGCCGGCCGGTCGCAGATGCCGGCTTAGCGCGCTTTGGGCCACGGCGTCTTGGTCTCCCAGAGCCACCGCGAAGCTTCGTTCCTCGTCCCCGCGCCGCACCCGCAGGGTCACCAGGTCGCCCGCAGCGCACTCGCGCAAGCGCCGCCGCAGGTCTTCCACGTCCTCGATCGCCTGGGCGTTCAGTTCCACTACGACGTCGCCCTGGCGAAGCCCGGCCGCCCACGCCGGCGCGTCCCGGTCGACCGTGACGATCATGGCGCCCATGGCCGCTCGGCCCGTGTCGCCCATGTGCAGGCGGGTGGCTTCCGACGCATCCAGGTCGCGCAGGCTCACGCCCAGGTAGCCGGGGCGACGGATGTGCGG
>CAXTRW010000080.1:0-11996 GCA_964246765.1 uncultured Acidobacteriaceae bacterium
TCAAGGCCGGACGCGGCTTCCGGGCGGGCGGTGCGGCGGCCCTGCCAGCGGCGGTCGCCGAGCGCGGGGGCGGCGAGCATAGGGGCAAGGTCGAGGCCTCCGGCCTGGCGCGCTTGGTGGAGCAAATCGACGCGTCCGATGGCGGCTTCGATGGACGGGAGGCCGAGCCGGGCGAGAAGGGCCTGGACATCGCCGGCAAGCTCTTCAAACAAGCGGACGATGTGCTCGGGCTTGCCGCGGAACTTTCTGCGCAGGTCTTCGCGCTGGGTCGCGATGCCGACGGGACAGGTGTTCAGGTGGCACTGGCGGGCCATGTCGCAGCCGATAGCGACCAGCACCGCGGTGCCGAAAGCGAACTCATCGGCCCCGAGCATGGCGGCTATCAGGAGGTCCTGGGCGGTGCGGAGGCCGCCGTCGACACGGAGGCGCACCCGACCGCGCAGGCTGCTGCGCACCAGCGTTTGCTGGGCTTCGGCCAGGCCCAGCTCCCAGGGCGAGCCGGTGTACTTGATGCTCGAAAGCGGCGAGGCGCCGGTGCCGCCGGAGTGACCGGCGATGACGATGTAGTCGGCGTAAGCTTTGGCGACGCCTGCGGCGATGGTGCCGACTCCACATTCGGAGACCAGCTTGACTCCGACGGCGGCTTCGGGATTGATCCGTTTCAGGTCGTAAATCAGCTGCGCCAGGTCTTCGATCGAGTAGATGTCGTGGTGCGGCGGGGGCGAGATGAGGGTGACGCCGGGCTGGGCGTGGCGGAGCCGGGCGATCAGGGCGGAAACCTTGTGGCCGGGGAGCTGGCCGCCTTCGCCGGGCTTGGCCCCCTGAGCGATTTTGATCTCGATCTCCTCGGCGTTGCGCAGGTACTCGGCGGTGACACCGAAGCGGCCGGAAGCGATCTGTTTCGTCTTGTTGTTGAGCAGGCGCGCCGGGATTTTGCGGCCGAGCAGGTCGAGTTCCGCGCCCGCCCGGTACACCGCGGGGTCTTCCCCGCCCTCTCCAGTATTGGAGCGCAGACCGAGCATGTTCATGGCGGCGGTCACGGTCTGGTGGGCTTCGGGGGAGAGCGAGCCGAGGCTCATGGCGGAGGCCAGGCAGCGGCTGAGGATCTTTTCCGCCGGTTCCACGGCTTCCATGGGCAGGGCTTCGCCCGCGGACTGGAAGGCGAGCAGGTCGCGGAGGTTGGCCGGCTCGGGTTCGATAGATTGCGAGCGGAAAGCAGCCCAAGCGGCGCCCGGCGCGGGGGGCGGCGTGACCGGGCGGGTGGTCGCGCCGGTGACGGTCTGGAGCAGGCGCACGGTGGAGGGCTGCCAGCCGTGCGGCTCGGCGCGTTTGGATTTGCGAAAGCGGATCCAGCCGGGGTCGGGGAGGTCTTTCGCCGGGGCTGCCGCTGCTGTGTTTGCTCTCGCAGCGACCGCAACCGGGATTTCGACGTCGATTTGGGCTGCAGCAGCTTCGGCCTGCGTTGCTTCGGAACTTCCGAGCTTTCGATCCTCCGGCGTATGGCCCAAAGTTGAGGCGTAGCTGCTCCAACTCGCGCGCACGTTGGCTTCGAGTTCCGAGTAGCCGACGCCACCCAGGGGGGACGGTGTTCCGAAAAAACATTGGTCGATGATCTCGTGCGAAAGACCGATGGAGTCGAACAGATGGGCGGAGCGATAGGAGTCGAGCACGGAAATGCCCATTTTGGACATGATTTTAGCGAGGCCGCCATTGAAAGCCTTGAGCAGGTTGGCTTCGCCGTGTTCAGGGTCGGCGGCGCGGGCGGTTTGGAGCGCGAGCCACGGGCAGGCCGCCCCCGCGCCCATGCCCAGCAGCACGGCGAGGTGGTGGACGTCGCGGCAGTCGCCGGCCTCGACCGCGAGGCCCACGCGGGTGCGGATTCCTTCGCGGATGAGCCGATGATGCACCGCGCCGAGGGCCAGCGCCATGGGCACGGGTGCATGGGCCGCGTCCGCCGCGCGGTCCGAGAGCAGCAGGACCGCCGCGCCGCCGCAGACCAGGTCGCAGGCTTTGTCGCTGAGCTCGTCGATACAGGCGGCAAGCGAGGAATGCGGGCCGAGAACGCAGTCGAGCGTGGCCAGCGGGAGCTCGTGCTGCCGGGTGCGCAGAGCCTCCGCCTGCCCGAGCGAAAGCAGCGGCGACGGCAGCGACAAACCGGGCAGGCGGGCGTTGCGATCGAGCAGGTGGGGCCAAGGGCCCAGCCGGGTGTGGAGCTGGATCACCACCGCCTCGCGGAGCGAGTCGATGGGCGGATTGGTGACCTGGGCGAAGCGTTGGCGGAAGTACGCGTAGACGGGCCGGGGCGAGCGGGCCATGGGGGCGAGCGGCGTATCGTCGCCCATGGACCAGGTGGCGTCCTTGCCGTCCTGCACCATGGGGGCGAGCACCATGCGGACATCCTCGCGGGTGTAGCCAAAGGCGCGCTGGAGGTTTTCAAGCTGCCCCTGGGGAAGCGGCGCGACCGGCGTTGCGGGATCCAGGGTGCGCTCGTTCAGGAGCGGCTCGTACTGGGGCGCGCGGGCGTCGAAAACTTCCTGGATTTCGTCGTTTTCATACAGCTTGTTGAGCGCGAGATCGACGCAGAGCATTTCACCCGGCCCGAGACGGCCGGAGTGGACGACGCGCTCAGGGTCAAGATCGACCAGGCCCGCTTCCGAGCCAACCACGAGCAGGCCGTCGTCGGTGAGCGAAAAGCGGCAAGGGCGCAGGCCCACGCGGTCGAGCGCGGCGCCGACGTACTGGCCGTCGGTAAAGACCAGGGCGGCGGGGCCGTCCCAGTGCTCGATCGCGTCCTCGTTGTAGGCGAAAAACGCGGACTGCGGCCCCGCGTGCGGCGGCGGGATCATGAGCCGGATGCTCTCGGGCAGGGTGCGCCCGTTGTGCGAAAGCAGCTCGGCGACTTCGTCCAGGGTGGTGGAGTCGGAGCCGTCGGGGGTGAAGATGGGCTTGAGCTCGTCGGGGAGCGTGGCAGAGCGGGCGTCCATGCGCGCGCGATTGCCCCACACGGTGTTGATTTCGCCGTTGTGGGCCAGGGTGCGGAAGGGCTGGGCACGGTCCCAGGAGGGGGCGACGTTGGTGGCGTAGCGCTGGTGGAAGACGGCGAACGGTGTGGTGTAGCGCGGGTCTTCGAGGTCCGAGTAGAAGTGCGCGAGCTGCTGCGCGGAGCACATGGATTTGTAGACCAGGGTGCGGGCGGAGAGCGACGAGATGTAGCCGGGAGCCGCGCGGCGCTCGAAATCCTTGCGGGCGAGGTACAGGCGGCGTTCGATCTGCTCGGGATCGCCGGTGGTAGCCAGCACCTGGCGGATGGCGGGCATGGTGGAGCGGGCGATCGCGCCCAGGATTTCCGGCCGGGTGGGCGGGTTGCGCCAGGCCAGGACCTCAAAGCCCTGGTGGGCGAGGGCGTCCTCAAGGGCGTGGTGGGACTCCTGCCCGTCCGCCGGGAAAAAGACCGCGCCCACGGCGAGCGGCTGCTCGGGCGCGAGGGTGAGCCCGGCGCCCGAGAGCAGCAGTTCGCGCGGAACCGCCGTGCAGATGCCGATGCCGTCGGAGGAAAGGCCGTCGGCGGCGATAGCGCCGCGGTGGGCGAGGCGGCCGAGCGCGGTGAGGGCCTGCTCCAGAATCGCGTGAGAAGGAACGGCGGAAAGGTTCGCGACAAAGCCTGTGCCGCAGCTTTCGTGTTCGAAGCGCGGGTCATAAAGGCCTGCAAGGCGGCCTTGGAGGGCGGACGGTGCGGAAGGGCGTCCCATGAGCAAATATACGTCCTCTGTGCGGGTGTACGGGAAGCGCCGTTTGCGCAGCGCTGAAACGGGGCGCGCGGGCTTCTTCTTGCATAAGTATACAACCCAGCGTATTTTTATGCAGTGGGCCCGGCTCGGGCCGGCATCCGACTCCTTCCGAAGGACATCTACAGCCCAAGTGACGGCCTCCGAGAATAAATCCGTGCGCCACTCCGCCATCCGCGACCTGCTGCACGCCAAGGCGGTGGCGAGCCAGGACGATCTGCGGCGCAAGCTGGCGCGCCGAGGCTATCGGGTGACGCAGGCGACCTTGTCGCGGGATATCCGGGAGCTCGAGCTGGTGAAGGGGCCAAAGGGGTACGCGCTGCCGGGCAACGGCGCCGTTGCGGTGGAGGAAGACGAGGACGAGCTGCCGGCGCTTGAAGAACTGCTCGCGAGCTTTGGGCTGCGGGTGCGGCAGGCGGAAAACCTGCTGGTGCTGATCACGGTGATGGGCAGCGCACAGCCGGTCGCCGCGGCCCTGGACTACGCCGAGCTGCCGGAGGTGGTGGGCACGGTGGCGGGGGATAACACGGTGCTGCTGGTGTGCGTGGACAAGCGGAAGGCCGGGGCTCTGAGCGCGCGGCTGCGGGTAATGATCGGATGAGTGAGTTGCAAACAGCGGTGATGGGGGCGCGCGGCTATGCCGGGCAGGAGCTGGCGCGGCTTTTGCTGGGGCACCCTCGGCTCGGGGGCGTGCCGCCGGTTTTCCTGGGGCGCGAAGAGGACTCGCTTCTGCGCGCGCACCCGGCGCTGCGGGGGCTGGCGAGCGATGAGGCGCTGCGGGTGCATCCGTTCCGCTGGGAGCTGCTCAGCGGGGTCGATACGCTGTTTCTGGCGACGCCGCACGAGCAGTCGCGTGAGTGGGTTCCCGAAGCGCTCAACCGCGGGCTGCGGGTGGTGGACCTGAGCGGGGCCTGGCGCTTGCGGGAAGCGGCGAACCGCGCGGTGTATGGGTTCGCGGACTCGCCGGAGGCAGATGCGGTGCAGGCCGAGGCGGTGTACGGGCTGCCGGAGTTGCACGCCGAGCGGATCGCGGGGGCGCGGTTGGTTGCCAACCCCGGCTGCTATGCGACTTCTGTGATTCTGGCGCTGAAGCCGCTGGTGAACGCGGGGCTGCTGGACATTGAATACGGGATTATTGCCGACGCGAAGTCGGGGGTGAGCGGCGCGGGCCGGGAGCCTACGCCGACGACGCACTATATGTATGCGGCGAACAACCTGTCGGCCTACGGGCTGTGGGAGCACCGGCACGGGGGCGAGTTGCGCGAGCAGCTCGGGTTCACAGAAGAGCAGATGACATTTACGCCCCATCTGCTGCCGATTCCGCGCGGGATCCTGTCTACCGTGTATGTGCGGTTTCGGGAGCGGATTCTGCCTGAGGCGGTGCGGGCTTGTTTCGCGGAGTTCTACAAAGGGCGGCGACTGGTCCGGTTGTTTCCGGAGCTGCCGCAGATTGCCTCGGTGGAGCGCACGAATTTTTGCGATCTGGGATTGTCGCTCGCCCCGGACGGGCGGCGCGGCGTGGTAGTGAGCTGCCTGGACAACCTGCTGAAAGGCGCGGCGAGCCAGGCGGTGCAGAACTGGAACCTGATGCACGGGTGGGACGAAACGGAGGGACTGCTGTGAGGTACATCGTCAAGCTGGGCGGCGCGACGCTCGAAGACGCGGGACTGCTGCGGAGCTGCGCGCGGGCGATCGCCGAGCTGCGCCGCGGGGGCAGCGATGTGGCCGTGGTCCACGGCGGCGGGGTACAGCTGACCCGCACCCTGAAGCTGCTGGGCAAGGAGAGCGAGTTTGTGGGCGGCCTGCGTGTCACCGACGCGGAAACCCGCGACACGGCGCTGATGGTGTTTGCCGGCGCGGTGAACAAGGCCCTGGTAGCCTCGCTCGCGGCGCAGGCGGTACCGGCGATGGGGCTTTCCGGCGGCGATGGGCTGGTGTTTCGGGCGCGGCGCAAGCAGCCGGATCTTGGGTTCGTCGGCGAAATCGCGGCAACGGATCCGCGCTGGCTGGAGGCGATCTGGAAGCTGGGCGGCGTGCCAGTGATTTCAAGCATCGCGCTCGGTTTCGACGGCGAGTACTACAACGTAAACGCGGACGAGATGGCCGCGGCCTGCGCGGGGGCCTGCCGGGCGGATGCGCTGGTATTTCTGACCGACGTGCCGGGCGTGCGCGGGGCGGACGGAACGATTTTGCGCTGGCTTTCGACCGAGCAGATCGCAGGCCTCGCGCGCGACGCGGTGATCACGGGCGGCATGCTGCCCAAGCTGAAAGCCTGCCGCGATGCGCTGCTGCAAGGGGTCAAGCGCGTGCGGATTCTGCCCGCCGAGCGCGCGGCGCTGCTGCCGGAGCTGCTTTCGGCGCGGGTGCCGGATGGGACTGAGGTGCTGGTTGCGTGACGACTTTGTTGCACAGTGTGCTTGGGATTGTTTTGTTTCGAAGAACGCGGCTACCTCTGGGGCGGCCGCGGGCTCTAAACCGGTAGAGCGGGAGTTGGGATGAACTTGGAAGAATTGCAGGCGGCGGAAAAGCATCTGCTGCTGCCGACCTATGAACGCTACCCGCTGATGGTCGCGGGCGGCGAGGGCGTGTACCTCCAGATGTCGGATGGAGCGCGCTATCTCGACCTGCTGAGCGGGATTGGTGTGAACGCGCTCGGCTATGGGCATCCGGCGGTGGAACAGGCACTGGCCGAGGGCGCTCGCCTGCCGCTCCACACCTCAAATCTTTTCTTTCACGAGTGGCAGGCGGCGCTGGCCCTGCGGCTCACGGGCGCGAGCGGGTTGGACCGGGTGTTTTTCGCCAACAGCGGAACCGAAGCCTGGGAAGCGGCGCTAAAGATGGCTCGGTTGTATGCGGGACTACGGCGGAGCGAAGGCGCTTCCGTCGGGACAAAGTTTCTAGCGCTGGAAGGCTCGTTTCATGGGCGCACCATGGGGTCGGTGGCAACCACGCACAAGGAAAAATACCGCGAGCCGTTTATGCCGGTAATGCCGGGGGTGGATTTCATCGCTTTTGACGACGTCGCGGCGCTCGAAGCGGCCTGGTCAAAGGAGTATTGCGCGCTGCTGGTTGAGCCGATTCAGGGTGAGGGCGGCATCCGGCCGGTTTCGCAGCGGTTTATGGATCGTGCCCGGGAGCTGACCCGCGAAACGGGCGCACTGCTGGTGTGCGATGAGATCCAGGCGGGCTTCGGACGCACAGGCAAGTGGTTTGCGTATCAGCAGTACGGCGCCGCGCCGGACATTGTGACCGTCGCCAAGCCGCTCGCGGGCGGGCTGCCGCTGGGGGCTATGCTGTGTACCGAGGAAGCGGCGCGGGCCATGCACCCGGGACTGCACGGGACCACCTTCGGCGGCGGTCCGCTGGCCTGCAGGGTGGCTTGCGCGGTCTTTGACGAGGTTGCCGGACTGTTGGAACACGTCGATTCCGTCGGAGAGTACTTCTACGGGCGCTTGTTGGAGTTGCAGCGTCGGCACTCGATCGTCACAGACGTGCGTGGGATGGGGCTGATGTTAGCCATCGAGCTCGGCGACGCGGAGCATGCCAAAGCCGCGCTGGACCGGATGCGGGAGCACCATCATGTGCTGCTGAACCGCACCAGCGAAACGGTGCTGCGTTTCCTGCCGCCGTACATTTTGGAGCGCGCGCACGTGGATGCGGCGATTGCCGCGCTCGATGAAACATTCAGCGGATTGCGCTCGCCGCAGCTGGCTGCCGCGGCGCATGAGGGAGGGCGGATTGGCGACTGAGCTTTTAACATTGGAACCGTTGACAGCGGATGCGTTCGCGGCGGCGCGGGAGTCGCTCGCCGGGCGCGACTTGTGCTCGATTGCGGACTTCTCCACGAACGAAGTTGCGGCGGTGCTGCGATTGGCGCACCGGGTCAAGCGCGAGCCCGGCGCGTTTCGCCATGCACTCGATGCGAAGCAGACGGTGATGTTTTTCGAAAAGGCGTCGCTGCGGACGCGGCTGACGTTTGAAGTCGCGATGAACACCACCGGCGGCTCGGCCATGTTTGTGGACCAAACGCAGTCGCCGCTGGGCGAGCGCGAATCGCTCGCCGACATGGCGCGCAATGTGGAGCGCTGGGTGCAGTGCATCGTGCTGCGCACCTATGCGCACGAGACCATCACGGAAATGGCCGGGGTGGCGGCCTGCCCGGTGATCAATGCGCTCTCGGACCACGAGCACCCGTGCCAGGCGCTGGCGGATTTTATGACCATTCAAGAGCGATACGACGAGCGGTGCGGGTCGGTGCGCGGCGTCCGTTTCAGCTATGTGGGAGACGGCAACAACGTGTGCCACTCGCTGATGCTGGCCGCAGCGCAGCTGGGAGCGCATTGCACGGTCGGAACGCCGAAAAATTACGCGCCCAAGGCCGAAGTCGTCGCGCAGGCGCGGGCCATTGCCAACGGGACCGGCGCGGAGATCACGCTGGTGCAGGACCCGGTCGCCGCGGTCGCGGGCGCGGACGCCGTGTACACGGATGTGGTGACCAGCATGGGGTTTGAGCATGAGGCGACCAAGCGCGCGCCCATCTTCAAGCCCTACCAGGTGAACGAGGCCCTGATGGCGCATGCCCGGCCGAACGCCGCGTTTATGCACTGCCTTCCGGCGCACCGCAATGCCGAGGTGACCGACGCGGTGTTCGACGGGCCGAACTCTGTTGTGTTTGAGCAGGCGGAAAACCGCATGCACGTGCAGAAGGCGATTTTGCTGCTGCTGCTGGGGGCTGAAATACCAGCGTAAAGGCAAGTCAAGAACAAAACCGCCTGCGCGGCTGGCGCCCACTCCGTGGGGTTTTACTTTTGAAAGGCATGAGGGAAATGGCGAAGGAAAAAGTGGTATTAGCTTACTCGGGTGGGTTGGACACATCGATTATTATTCCGTGGCTCAACGAAAATTACGGGATGGATGTCATCGCGATGGTGGCGGACGTGGGCCAGGGCGAGGACATCGACGCGGTGGTCGCAAAGGCCTACGCGACGGGCGCGAAAAAGGTGATTGTGCACGACCTGCGCGAGGAGTTTGTGCGCGGATATATCAATCCGACCGTGCAGGCCGGGGCGCTGTATGAGGGCAAATACCTGCTCGGCACCTCCATAGCGAGGCCGGTGATCGCGAAAGCGCAGGTCGAAACCGCGCTGGCCGAAGGTGCGGCGGCTGTCGCCCACGGGTGCACCGGCAAGGGCAACGACCAGGTGCGCTTTGAGCACGCCTACCAGGCGCTGGCGCCCGAGCTGCGCGTCATCGCCCCCTGGCGCGAGTGGACCCTGCGCTCGCGAGAGGACTGCCTGGATTACGCCGAGGCGCACGATATTCCGGTGTCAGCCAGCCGGGTGAAAATCCACTCGCGCGACCGCAATCTTTGGCATGTGAGCCACGAGGGCGGCGAGCTGGAAGACGCGAACAACGCGCCGCTCGCGACCACCTGGACCATGACCCGCAGCCCGCAGGAAGCGCCGAACAAGGAGGAAACGGTCACAATCGGGTTTGAGCGCGGCGCGCCGGTTTCGGTCGGCGGGCAAACGCTTGAGCCGGTGCAGCTGGTCGAGCTTCTGAACGAGATCGGCGCGCGCAACGCGATCGGGCGCATCGACCTGGTCGAGAACCGCTTCGTGGGGATCAAGAGCCGAGGCGCGTATGAAACTCCCGGCGGCACGCTGATCGTCGCGGCGCATGCGGAGCTTGAGGCGCTGTGCCTGGACCGCGAGACCAAGCACTATAAGCAGCACGTGGGCCTACGCTATGCTGATCTCGTCTACAACGGCCTGTGGTTTACCCCGCTGCGCGAGGCCTTTGACGCATTTGTCGCGAAAACGCAGGAGCATGTCACCGGCGAAATCACGCTCGCGCTCTACAAAGGCAACATCACGATCGCGGGCCGCCGAAGCCCTTACTCGCTGTACTCGGATGAGCTGAGCTCGTTCACCATGGGCGACAGTTACGACCAGAAAGACGCAGCTGGTTTCATCCGCATTCTGGGCCTGCCCGCGCGCACCCAGGCCAAGCTGCGCGAACTGCGGGAAGGCGTCAAGGTGGCGGCCAAGTGAAGATGTGGTCGGGGCGGTTCCGGGAGCCGCTGGATGTGGTCTTCGATCACTGGCAGCGCTCGATCTGGTTTGATCGTGCGCTGCTCGGGCAGGAGCTCGAAGCGAGCAAAGCACATGCGCTGGCGCTGGCTGCGGCTGGAGTCTTAACGGAGCCGGAACGGGAGCGGATCGCCGCCGCTCTGGACACAATTGGGCAGCGCTTCTCCACGCCTCGCAGCTTTAAGGATGAGAAAGGCGAGTGGAAGCGTGAGCCAATCGGCGGTGAGTCGATCGAGGTGGACGCAGAGGATATTCACCACTTCGTCGAACTGCAACTGGTCGAGGCTGTAGGCGAGCTCGGACTAAAACTGCACACCGGCCGCTCGCGCAACGAGCAGATCGCGACCGACCTGCGGCTGTACATTCGTTTCCGGATCCAGGTTTTGCTTGCGCACCTGGGCGCGTGGGCCGGGGAGCTTGTGGCCAAAGCGCGCGCGATGGACGACGCGGTGATGCCAGCGTATACGCACCTGCAGCGGGCCGAGCCGGTGCTGGTCGCGCACTGGCTGCTGGCCTATGTGGAGATGCTGCTGCGCGACGCTTCGCGGCTGGAAGACTGTGCGGCGCGGATGAACCTGTGCCCGCTCGGCTCGGGCGCCGTCGCGGGCGCAACGCTGGCGCTCGACCGCTCGATCACGGCAAGCGAGCTCGGCTTTGCCGCGCCCACCGCGAACAGCATCGACGCGACCAGCGACCGTGATTTTGTCCTCGAATACCTGCAGGCGCTCACGATTCTGGGCGTACACATGAGCCGGTTCGCGGAAGAAATGACGCTGTTTTCGACCGCGGAGTTCGGCTTTGTCGATCTGCCGGAAGCATTCTCGACCGGCTCCAGCGCGATGCCGCAGAAGAAGAATCCAGATCTGACGGAGCTGGTGCGCGCGAAAGTGGGGCGCATCTCGGGCGCGGCGCAGGCCGTGCTGCTCACGCTCAAAGGCCTGCCGCTGGCCTACAACAAAGACATGCAGGAGACGCAGGAGCCGGTGTTCGCGGCCACCACCGTGGTGTTGCCGACCCTATACCTGCTTGCCCAGTTCACGCGGGCGCTCCGCTTCCGCGAAGACCGCATGCGCGCTGCCTGCGAGAGCGGCTACCTGAACGCGATGGCCGCGGCTACGTACCTGACCGGCAAGGGTCTTCCCTTCCGCACCGCGCACGAGCGTGTGGGCGCGGCCGTGCGGCTTGGGCTTGAAACCGGGCGAGAGTTGGGGCAGCTGTCCCTCGAAGAGCTGCGGGAGATTGAGCCGTTGTTCAGCGAGGATTTTTTCGCGGCGATCACATTGGAAGAGACATTGGACTGCCACGACGTGGTGGGCGGCACAGCCCGGCATCGGGTGCGCGCGGCGCTTGCGGACGCGGAGCAACGGGTGCAAGCCTTGGTCGCCAAGCATGGCCAAGTCTCAGTAAATCAGGAGCACGCCCATGCGGATACGTAAGGCGCGCCTCCAGGACGCGACCAATATCTACGAGCTGGTCAACTCGCTGTCGCAGGACGGGACGCTGCTGCGGCGGGTGTTTTCTGAAATCTGCGAAAACGTGCGCGACTTTACCGTGGCCGAGAGCGACGCCGGGGCGTTTCTGGGCTGCGGCGCGCTGCACCTGTACGGGCCGCACCTGGCCGAGGTGCGCTCGATCGTGGTCCGGCCCGAGGCCAAGGGCCAGGGCGTCGGCGGCAGGCTGCTTAGGGCGCTGGTCAAGGAGAGCGAGGATCACGGGATCGGCTGCGTCTGCCTGTTCACGCGCATTCCGGAGTTTTTTCTGCGCTACGGCTTTCGCGAGGTGACGGAGCGCGACGCTCTGCCGGACAAAATCTACAAGGACTGCCAAAGCTGCCCACGCATTTATCGCTGCGACGAGGTAGCGATGGCCCGCGGCGAGGTGCCGCGCGTCTCGATCCTAGGGACGCGGGAAGAAGCCCGGCAGTTGGTGCAGATTGGAGCGTAAAGGCGAGGGTAGAGGGTGAAGGGTGGAGGGTGGAGAGCAGGTTAGAGGAATCAGATCATCACAGCCATTGAGGTCATATCGTGATCTGCACGTGTGGCAGCGCGGAATTGAGCTGTCGTTGGCGATCTACAAACTGACGCTGGACTTCCCTAAGCAGGAAATTTACGGCCTGACA
>CAXTRW010000080.1:12006-12230 GCA_964246765.1 uncultured Acidobacteriaceae bacterium
TGCGGTTTCAATACCGAGCAATATCGCTGAAGGGTACGGCCGCAATACGAAACGCGACTACCGACAATTTGTGGCGATCGCGCGAGGCTCGACGCTGGAACTGCAAACACAACTGCTGATTGCGAAAAGGCTCGGCTATGGAGACCAACCCTCTCTTGCCCAAGCTGAAGCGCTTGCGGATGAAGTAGACCGTATGCTGTGCGCGCTACTCAGCAAACTCACAC
>CAXTRW010000081.1:0-12038 GCA_964246765.1 uncultured Acidobacteriaceae bacterium
CGACGCCGCATGTGGCCATGGCGAACTTGATTGCGGGCCGGCGTGTGGTTCCGGAGCTGATTCAGGACGCGTTTACGCCTGAATCGGCGCTCGGGGCTCTGCGGCCGCTGCTGGCAGACTCGCCCGAGCGCGCGGCCATGCAGGCTTCGCTGCATCAAATCGGGCTGGCCCTTAAGCAGGAGCAAAGCGCGATCGACCAGGTGGCGGCGCACGTCCTTTCGTTTGTTTCGGGGTCTAAACCGTTGAACCCACAAAGCCTGAGCCTCGCCCTATGAGACTGTTCGCCCCTGTTCTTTTCTTTGCGTTCTGCCCTGCTTTGATCGCCGCCGAGGCCAAGCCGCCCATCGAGGTGACCGGCTACGTGATCGACGCGCAGGTGAACCCGGCTGCGCACACCCTCACGGCCCAGGCCAAGGTCACGTTCACGGCGAACCAAGCGCAGGACGCCGCAATGTTTGAGTTGCACGGCGCACTACGGGTCACGCAGGTGCTCGACGCGAGCGGGCAGTCGCTGAACGGCGAGCGCGGGGCCAACGCGACCGTGCGCGTGACGCCCGCGCAGCCGCTGGTGGCGGGGCAGAGCTACACGTGGACCTTCTCGTATACGGGCGCGCTGACCGGGGCTGAAGGGGGCCCAGT
Organism: uncultured Acidobacteriaceae bacterium; assembly: GCA_964246765.1. Lineage (GTDB taxonomy): Bacteria > Acidobacteriota > Terriglobia > Terriglobales > Acidobacteriaceae > EB88. The sequence continues at coordinate 640 of CAXTRW010000081.1, forward strand.
GGAGGGGCTGAAGCTTGCAAGCATCGACGACCCGATCTCGTATCTGCTGTATGCCGGTCGGTGGTTCCCCCTGGTGGGGTACACGACCGACCGCTTCACGGCGGAGATGCACGTGTTTGTGCCGACCGGGTACACGGTGGTCGGGTCGGGCTCGACCAACGGCAGCGCGGCGCCGGGGACCACGGTGAGCGCGGAGCAGGCGCATCGAGAGGCCGCGCGGTCCGCTGCGCAGGCTGCTCCGGGCGAGCCGCAGCTCAGTCGACGGGGCGAGGCCGCGCAGCAAGCGCCGACCACGGCGAGCGAGCAGCGGCGCAAAAACGGAACCTCGGTCGCGAGCGAGGAGGACGCGCCGGGCCGGCCGCCGGTGGGGCCGCAAACTCCATCGAAAACGGCCTCAACTGCGAAGACGGCGTCCACCGCGCGTAGCGCGCGTACGCGCGCGGCCGGCCGAACGCGCCGCACCGCGAAGACTGCCGCGGGCGCGAAGCCTGTAACGGCCTCCCAAATCCCCAGCGCTTCCTCGCTCGCCCTTCCCGGCGGCCAGGAATTCGAGTTTTCCTGGAACAAGCCGGGCTTTCCCGGCACTCTGATCATCGGCAAATTTCTGCCGCCGGTCACGGAAGCCGGCTCGCCCAATATTCGCGTATACACCACCGCGGCGCACAAGGACTCGGCCGCGGCGTACGCCGATACGGGCAACGGCGAGTTTGCGTTTTTCACCAGCACCTTCGGCGTTCCGGAGTCGAACAAGCTCAACATCGTGGAGCTTCCGGACGATACCGTGCCCGCGGCCTGGGCGCCGGAGATCGCGGCGATCGCGGGCGCGCGCATGGCCAACAAGTCCGACGCGCGGCTGCTCGCGAACACCGTCGCGCACCAGTGGTGGGGCTCCGAGGTGAGCCCGGCGACCCTGAACGACACCTGGATCACCAACGGCATGGCCCGCTATGGCGAGCTGCTGTATGTCGAGGACCAAGGCGGCAAGCCCGCCTTACAGCAGGCGGTGCTCGATGTGCAGGCCGGGGCGCTCGCGTATGACACCATTCCGCTCGCGACCGCCGGGCGGCTACCGGTGTTTTCGCCTGAGTTCCAGTCGATGACGCTGGAAAAAGGCGCCATGGTCTTCCATATGCTCCGGTGGATGGTCGGGGATGACAGCTTCCTGAAAATCCTGCGCGCGACGCAGACCCAATACGCGGATAAGGCGATCTCCACGCCTGATTTTGAAAAGCTGGCCGAGGCGCAGTCGCAGCAGCAGCTCACGGCATTCTTCTCCGAGTGGCTGGACGGAACGGGCGCGCCGCAGTTCGTAGATAAGTACGCGGTCTACCGGTTGGGCAACGACAAGGGCTTTCGCACCATTGGGACGCTGGGGCAGGATTTGGACCTGTTCAACATGCCAGTGGACCTGCGGGTCGAGACCGAGGGCAAGACCGAGAACAAGCGCGTGCAGGTGGAGGGGACCAGCTCGCAGTATGTGGTCGATACCTTCGGCATGCCGCGCCATATTCAGGTGGACCCGGATAACTGGATCCTGAAAAATTCGCCCGATATGCAGGTGCGCGTAGCGATCCTGAAAGGCCAGCAGTTGGTCGGCCAGGGCGACCTGACCGCCGCGCTGGGCGAGTACCAGAAGGCGCTCGCGGCGAATCCGGCCTCGTCGCTTGCGAACTATCGGATCGCGGAGCTGCTGTTCACGCAGCGCAACTACCAGTCTGCCGCGAACAGCTACCGCGACGCCTTGCGCGGGGACGGGGAGCCCGCTTGGACGCAGGTTTGGAGCCACATCGCGCTGGGCAAGATCTTCGACGTAACCGGGCAGAGAGACCGAGCGGTGAACGAGTACCGGCAGGCGGTGCAGACCAACGACAATACGGCGGGGGCTCTGAATGAGGCGCGGTTGTACTTGAAGACGCCGTATAAGCGGCCGGATCAGACGGAGTAGCTGAACACCTCAAGAGCCGGCTGGCGAGAAGGCGCTCGGTTCGCCGCAGACGGATTGAGCGCCTCGGTATTCCATTGACAGACTATTTTTTCGGATGAATACTGGAGGTCGTGGCTACCGAGGTCCTCTTTCTCGAAGATTTCGAAGATTGGTGGAATGAACTCAGCGCGGCGCTACAGAAGAGTGTGGCATTTGTCGTAGACATGTTGTCGAAGGAAGGCGTCCTTCTGAGCTTTCCCTACAGCTCCGGCATTCGAGGTTCGGCAAAGCTGCGGGCGCTTCGCATCCAGCACGCCGGAGAGCCCTATCGTGTGCTATATGCGTTCGATCCAAAGCGCAACGCGGTGCTGCTGCTCGGAGGCAACAAGGCAGGCGACGACCGCTGGTACGAAAAGCATGTGCCCAGGGCGGAAAAGCTGTTCACGGACTATCTCGATCAAGACAGCACGGTTCACTAGGAGAGACCGGATGAAAGTAGGTAAGTGGAGCGACCTGATGGAGAAGATGAGCCCGGAAGACAGGGCGGAGATCAAGGCGCGCAGCGCGCAGCTGTTGGCCGAGCTGCCCCTGGAGCAGCTCCGTTCAGCGAGAAACCTGACCCAGACCAACCTGGCGCAAGTTCTGGGCGTGAACCAGAGCGCCGTTTCCAAGATAGAAAAGCGCGCCGATATGTATCTCAGCACGCTGCGCAGCTATGTGGAGGCGATGGGGGGCCGGCTCGAGATCCAGGCCGTGTTCCCCGAAGGCGCGGTGCTGGTGGAGAACTTAAGCAGCGAGCGTGCAACCGGCTCTGCGACCTAGGGCTTTACCGAGTGTGCAGAACCTAGGGCAGCCGGTGAGTGTCCTCGGTCGTGTGTATTTCTGCGCCAAGCTCACGTAAGAAAGCTGATATTCGTGAAAGTGCGGCTGCGAGCGCCGCAGCTGGGTAAACTACCTCGACTTGAAGCGGTGCCATGGACCGAAACCGCAGCCCGAAGCACTGCCCCGGCCGGTAAGTACAGGAGGCCAGGTCGGCGATGCTGAGAGTTTCAGTCGGCGTCGCGAATAGGCTGCGAGGGGGGGCCATGCGGTCCAGCAGCGAGAGGATTTCGAGCTTGGACTCAAGCTCATCGGGAACCGTATCGACTACGAGATCAGCATCCCGGACGGCATCCTCGATGCTCGCAGCATAGCGCAGGCCGGGCACGCCGCCCAGCTGAGATGCGGCGCGGCGAATGTTGCCGGGCAGAATGTCTTCCAGGGTGGTCGAGAACCCAGCCTGGACGCACAGCAGGGCGAGCTGGGCGCCGGAGATTGGGCCGCCGGGCCCTGCGCCGATGATGGCAACCCGGCGGATGGGCCATGCCTGCTCCAGATCGGCCCGCTGCTCCGGCCCAGCAACCGTCTGCTGCTGCTCAAACCCGCGCTCCGGCATGGAGCTACGCGGTTTTGGCTTCGGTAAGCTTGGTCACGACGCTCTGCACACTGGGCTCAGACTTTTGCAGGTATTCGCTGACACGGGTCCGCTCTTCCGTGGTGAGGCCCGCGGACAGGGCAAGGATGCGGCGCAGGGTAGTGGCGACGTCGTCTACGTAGTTCATCAGGCGGATGGCTTCGCCGGAAAGTGGCATGGGGCTCCTTGAGTGCGCCTCGGGGGAAATGTTGGCTTGTCCAGTATAGCCGGGCCAGTGCATCCTAGTGCGTGACCCGCGAGGAGAACCACTCGAAGCCATGGCTGAAGACACGACCCGCTGCATTCAAACCGCACTCAACACCGACGCCCGCACCCCCGGCTCCACCTACCGCCTGCAGATGCACGAGAAGTTTACGTTTGCGGACGCGGCGGCGATCCTGCCCTACCTCAAGCAGCTGGGCATCACCGACGCGTACCTGTCGCCGATTTTCGAGGCGCGTCCGCACTCCATGCACGGCTACGATGTGGCTCGGCACGACTGCCTGAACCCCGAACTGGGCGGCGAGCCCGGCTTTGGCGCGCTGACGGCGAAACTGCGCGAGCGGAACATGGGCCTGCTGCTCGATACCGTGCCCAACCACATGGGGGTGGGCAACAAGTCGGTGTGGTGGCAGGATGTGCTGGAAAACGGCCGCGCGTCGGAGTATTCCGAGTACTTCGACATCGACTGGGAGCCGCTGAAGCCGGAGATGCGCAACCGTTTGCTGCTGCCGATCCTGGGTCAGCAGTATGGGGAGGTTCTGGAAGCCGGGCAGCTGCAGGTCAAATTCGAAGACGGGCGCGCGCTGATTACTTACTTCGACCACCTGCAGCCGATCGCTCCACGCACTTTGCCCATGGTGTTCCCCAAGCAGCGCGACGCGGAGTGGGGCGTGACCCCGCAGTTCCGCGCGCTGCTCGACGAGCTGAGCACCCTGCCGCTGCACGAGACCACCGACCCGGGTACGGTGGCCGGCCGCCGCGCGCGTTTGCGCGAGTTGAAACCCCGCCTGACCGCCGCGCTGGAAGACCCGAAGCTGCAGCCGGCGCTTGAGAAAGCCGCGGCGGCGATCAACGGCCGCGAAGGCGACCCGCGCTCGTTCGACTCGCTCCATGCCCTGCTTGAAGTGCAGGCCTACCGCCTGGCGTACTGGCGCACATCGAGTGAGCAGATCAACTACCGGCGCTTTTTCGACGTGAACGATCTGGTCGGATTGCGCATGGAAAACCCCGAAGTATTCGCGCGGACCCACACGTTGATCCGCAAAATGCTGGCCGATGGCGACGTAACCGGGCTTCGCATCGACCACTGCGACGGAATGTTCAACCCGCGCGTGTACCTGCAGCGCCTGCAGCAGCTGCAAGTGGCGGCCAAGTGCTTCGGCGCGCGGGAAAGCGATGAAACCGCAGCCGGGATTGAGCAAAGCGTGGTGGACGCAACGCGCGGGCGCGACTGGGAAAACAGCAAGTTGCCGCTCTACTGCGTGGTCGAGAAAATTCTGGAGCCGGGCGAAACCCTGCCGCATGTGTGGGCTGTTCAGGGGACCTCCGGCTACGACTTCGTCCACTTCGCGAACCAGTTTTTCATCCAGCCCAAAAACAAGGCCCGGTTCGACGCGATCTACTCCGAGTTCATCGGCGGCCGGGTGAATCCCTCGCAGATCGTCTACGAGTCCAAGCGCAACGTGATGCTCACTTCCCTTTCGAGCGAAACGCATGTGCTTGGAAACCTGCTGTCGAAGCTGGCGGCGAGCGACCGGCGGGTGCGGGACTTCACCGATGCGCTGCTGGAAACAGTGATCCGGGAAACCATCGCCTCGTTCCCTATTTACCGGACGTATATCGACGAGCGCGGGCAGTACTCCGAGGACGATAAGCGGACGATTCGGACCGCGATTCGCCTGGCCAAGCGCCGGAACCCGGGCGTGGATGCTTCGGCATTCGACTATCTGCAACGGGTGCTGCTGCTGGAAAACCGCGCCGAGGACGACGAGGCGCAGCTGTACTTCGCGCTGAAGTTTCAGCAGCTGACCGGGCCGGTGATGGCCAAGGGCGTCGAGGATACGAGCTTTTACGTCTACTTCCGGTTTATCTCGTCGAACGAGGTGGGTTCAGCGATGGACGCCTTTGGGCTGAAGCCGGAAACTCTGCACAAAGCCAATGCCGAGCGGCTGGAGTTCACGCCGCACGCGATGCTGACAACCTCGACCCACGACACCAAACGCAGCGAGGATGTGCGCAACCGGCTCAATGTGCTCTCCGAGATGCCGGACGCGTGGGAAACGCAGGTAAAGCGCTGGGCCGAGGCAAACGCGGGCCTGAAAACCACGCTCGAGGACGGCACGGTCGCGCCGGACGCGAATGAGGAGTACATGATCTACCAAACCATCGTGGGCGCTTGGCCGTGGCTCGCGGTGGATCAGAAAAATTTCGCCGGCCGAGTGAAAGAGTACCTGGCCAAGGCTCTGAGCGAGGGCAAGGTGAATGTGAGCTGGGTGAATCCTCGGCCGGAGTATACGGAAGCGGTGCAGAGTTTTGCCGAAAAACTGCTGGATTCGTCGCAGTTCATCTCCGAGCTCGAAGAGTTGCTCGCGAGCGTGCGGGTGCATGGGGCGGTCAACTCGCTGGCGCAGCTGGTACTCAAGGCGTGCTCGCCCGGCGTGCCGGATTTCTACCAGGGAACGGACATGTGGGATCTGAGCCTGGTGGACCCGGACAACCGGCGTCCGGTGGACTATGGGGCCCGCGTCAAAGCTCTGGAAGCGCTCGCTGCGAAGCCGGATGCGATTGCGGACGTGCTCGGGACGCTGGAGGATGGGCGCGTGAAGCTGCTGACCATGGCGCGGACGCTGGGGGTCCGCAATGCGCACCGGGCAGCGTTCGACGGGGGCGCGTACACGCCGGTGGAAGTGAGCGACCCGGAGCACGCGTTCGCGTTCTTGCGCGGGGAAGATGTGCTGGTGGTCATCCCCCGGTTTACGTATACGCTGACCGGCGGGAAAACGGAGATGCCGCTCGGGGAGGCGTGGGCGTCCCAGCAGGTTCAGGCGCCTAGAGGTGAGTGGGTGAATGCGTTTACAGGGGAGACGGTCGCAGGTGGGACTATGGAGCTTTCCCGTGTATTCGGGAACCTCCCGGTTGCGATCCTTACGCGTGAAAGGCGGTCCTGAGCTTCGCTCAGGACCCGTATTTTTTGCGGTACGCGATTACGTGGCTGCTTTTTGTTGGGCTTCGTCGGCACTTCTTGCCGCTTCTTCCTTGAGCTTCGCGATCTCCTGCTCGGCCTGCAGGGTGCGATCGGCCGAGTCGGTGATGGCGAACAGCTTGGCCGCGAGCTCTTTGGTGAGCGCGCTCTGGTCGAAGCGCCAGCTCCAATTCCCAGTCGCGGCGGAAGGTATGTTCATGCGGCCTTCCGTGCCGACGCCGAGGATGTCCTGCAAGGGAAATAGGCAGATATCCGCGACCGAGGTGGAAGCGATGCGGATGAGCGACCAGGCGGGGCCATCCTCGGCCAGGCCGACGTAGGTTTCCACCGCCGCTTTTTCTTCCGGGGTGGCCGTGGACTTCCACCAGCCTAGAGTGGTGTCGTTGTCGTGAGTGCCTGTGTAGACGACCGTGTTTTTCGGGAAACGGTGCGGCAGATAAGGGTGCGCGCCGCGGTTGCCGAAGCCGAACTGGAGGATGCGCATGCCCGGCAGCTCGAAGCCGTCGCGCAGGGCTTCGACCTCGGGCGTGATGACGCCCAGGTCTTCGGCGATGAAAGGCAGCGCGCCCAGTTCTTCGCCGAGCTTCGTGAATAGTGCGTTGCCAGGCGCCTTGACCCACTTGCCGTTGACGGCGGTTTCGTCCTCGCCGGGGATGGCCCAAAAAGCCTCGAAACCGCGGAAGTGGTCCAGGCGGATCATGTCAAAGAGCTCGTGCGCGCGACGCATCCGCGCCACCCACCAGTCGAAGCCCTGCCGCTCCAGCGTGTGCCACTTGTACAGCGGATTGCCCCAGCGCTGGCCGGTTTCGCTGAAGTAGTCGGGCGGTACGCCGGCCACGCGCTCCGGCTGGCGATTCGCGTCCAGCTCAAACAGCTCGGGGTGGGTCCACACGTCGGCCGAGTCGAACGAAACGAAGATCGCGACGTCGCCCATCAGCTGAATCCCGCGCTTGCCGCAGTAGGCGTGCAGGTGCAGCCATTGCTCGTCGAATGCGAACTGGACGGCTTTTTCAATCTCCAGCGCGCTTTTGTTCTCTTCGCGAAAGGCCGCGAGCGCGTCGGGCTCGCGATAGGTGAGCGGCTCGGGCCAGTCGGTCCAGATAGCGTCGCCCTGCTGCTGGCGCAGAACGACGAAGGCCACGTAGTCGTCGAGCCAGGAGGCTTTGTCACGGCAGAACTTCTCGAAACGCGTCCACTGCTCGTCGTCGTGCTGGGCGAGGAACTTCTGTGCCGCTTCACGCAGGACGGGCAGCTTGGTTTCGACTACCCGGTCGAAGTCCAACGCGTCCGCGGGTCCAGCCAGGCCGGCTTCGGCCAGGCGCCCGCGGGTGATCCAACCCCAATCGGCCAGCACCTCCAGGCTGACCAGCAGAGGGTTCGACGCCATGGCCGAGAGCGCGGCGTAGGGCGAGTTTCCGTAGCCGACCGGATTGACCGGCAGCACCTGCCAGATGCGCTGACCGGACAGATGGAGGAAATTGACGAAGTCGTAGGCGGCGGGGCCGAGATCGCCGATGCCGCCTTGAGAAGGAAGAGAGGTGATATGAAGCAGGAGGCCGGAGGAGCGGTCGAAGGGCATTCTTTGTCCAATCGGCGAACGGGAAAAAGGCCCGCCGTTTGGGAAGATTCCCTTTCGGGCGGGCTCGTTGCTTGTGTGGCCGCAGGTAGAGAAAGCCTAGCTGCCGGACTGGCCTGGCATCGTCGGCATGGATTGCGCCTGCTTGCTAACCGCGATGCGCCCGTGCTTCTCATACTGTTCGGTCACGTCCGAGACGAACACAGCGAAGGCCTCCTCGCGGTTTTGGTCCAGCAGCGCTTCCTTGGCCTGCGGCAGATGCTGGGTCACGTCTTGGGCGGGCGGCTCTTGCCGGTCGTCGAGCTTGGCCACGACCCCGGTGGTCGTACCGCGGATGGGCCCGCTGATCTGGCCGGGCTTGAGCGTAAACAGCTGCGGCGCGGTGGTCGCGAGCGCGCCGATCTCCGGCACCTGCGCCGTGCGGCCCACCAGGTCGCTGGTTTTCACGGTCGCGCCCATCTCCTGCGCGGCCTTGGCCAGGTCGTTTTCCGCGTGCGCTTTATCGGCCAGCTGCGTGGTTCGCTGCTCCAGCAGCACCGGAAGCTGCTGCGCGCGGTAGTCGCTCAGAATGTGGTCCTTGTAGCCGGCAAACTCAGGCGCGTGGGCCGGCCGCACATCCTCCACCTGAAACACGGCGAACCCGTCGCCGGTGTTCGCTGTCTGGGGCGCCGCGCCCTTGTTCGCCGCGAAAGCGGCGGACAGCAGCTTGGAGGGGTCGGCCAGACCGGGGAGGACCGCGTCTTGCTGCTGCACGAAATCCGTGGTTTCGAGCTTGAGGCGGTGGGCAGCCGCGGTCGCCTGCAGGCCGGTTTTCTTCGCTTGGGTGGCCAGCTGGGCCGCATAGGCCTGCTGCGCCCCCTGCTCTTTCTGCTGGGTCAGCGCGGCAAGGATTTGCGGCTTTACCTCGTCGAAGGGCCGGGTGTGCGCGGCCTGCTTCGCTTCGCTCTGGATGATGTGGTAGCCGAACTGGCTCTTGACCAGGCCGGAGGTTTGCCCGGGGTCGAGGCCGAACGCAGCCTGCTCAAACGGAGGCACGGTCGCGCCGCGCTTGATAAAGCCCAGCTCGCCGCCGTTGGCCTTGGAGCCGGGGTCGTCGGAGTACTTTTTCGCCAGCTCGGCGAAGTTCCCGCCCTTGTGCAGCTGGTCGAGAATACCCTGGGCCTTGGCTTTCGCGGCGGCATCGTCGGCGGGCGAGGCGACCTTGATGAGAATATGGCGAACCTTAACCTGCTCGTCCACCTTGTAGTCGGACTGGTGGGCGTTGTAGTACGCCTGCTCTTCCGGCTCAGTCACCGGGGCCACCCCGCCGCCGGGCAGGTTTTCCGAGCTGAAGACCAGGTACTGGAGCTTGCGAGTTTCCGGAATGGCAGTCGCATACAGCGCGCCGTGTGACCGGAAAAAGCTCTGGAGCTCCGCGTCCGATGGGTTGATGCCTTTGGCGATCTCGTCCGCGCTCAGCACCGCATAGGTGAACTTGATCTTGGTTTGCTGGTCTACATAGTTGGCGCGCACCTCGGAGTCGGACACGGCAACCGGGCCGGTGATGAGGTCGCGAAGCCGGGCTTCTTCCAGCTCTTTCTTGATCTCGCCCTCAAATTTTTGGGTGGAAATCCCGAAGTTGTCCTGGATCAGCTCGGAGTAGCGCTGGTCGCCGATGTACTGGCCGTTCGGAAACAAGGCCGCCCCGAGCGGGCCGGAGTGCAGGAACTTGCGGACCGCATCGTCGCTCACCTGAAGCCCGAGCCGGTCGGCCTCGTTGATCAGGACAGCCTGCTGGATCAGGGCTTTGCCGGCCTGCGGCATCACAAACGGCAGCGCGGCCGCCGGCCAGCCCTGGCGCTGGAGCATGCGCTGCGCGGCCGCCTGGACGTCGCCCATCGTGATCTCGGTCGAGCCCCCGAAGACGCGGGTAAACGGATTGCCGCCACGAATGGTCGCGTAGGTCGACGGGCTTTCGGTGGCGGACTGGAAGATGCCCGGCACCAACGTGATAACCATGGTGACGCAGGCAACGGCGATGATGATGAAGAAAATCGCCTTGATGGCGCGGCTGTCTTTTTGGAGGAAACGAATCATGTGTGCGCGGAACCTTCACTGTTCCCTTAGAGTATATCGGCCTAAGCGGGCTGCAGCGTGAATTCGGTGATCTCGGACGGGCAGCGGAACCGAAACGGCAGCCCCACCGAGCCGATGCCGCGGTTGACGTAGAGCTGCGTCCGGCCCATCCGGAAATGCCCCTCGACATAGCGCTTGCCGAGCGGCGGCAGGATCAGCGGCGGCAAAAACGGCAGGCGCACCTGGCCGCCATGGGTGTGGCCGGAAAGCATCAGGTCGACCTGATTGGTGCGCGCGACCGATGGCAGAATATCCGGCTCGTGAGCCATGAAAATCACCGGCTCGCCATCCTTGGCCGCGTGGGTGGGGAGAGTTTTTTGGATATCGGCCTCCCAGCTCAGGGCGTCCATCAGGCCGGCGATCCAGATGCGCGCCCCGTCGCGCTCGAAGGGGAAGTTGGCATTATGGAGGATGGGGATGCCGACCGCGCCCAGGTCTTCCACCACCATCGTGCCGTTGACCATCCAGTCATGGTTGCCGAGCACGCCGTAGCGATGCGGGCACTCGAGCTTGCTGAGCAGTTGGGCGATCATCGGAATGTACCTTTCCGATTCGCGCTTGTCGACCGGACCCATGCAGATGAAGTCGCCGGTGAGCAGAACCATGTCGGGCCGCAGCCGGTTCACCTCGTGGACGGTACGCTCCACGAACCAGGGCTCGGTAAATTCGGCCAGGTGGAAATCCGAAACCTGAACGATGCGGAAGCCGGCAAAAGCCTCGGGAAGCCGGCCGATGCGGATGGTATGGCGCTGAAAGTCCAGCTCGTGGCGGCCGTGCTCGCCCGCGTACAGGGCCAGGCCCACAGCCGCGCCTCCGGCCGCTCCGAGGAACGCGCGGCGTGTCAGCAAGGAAGGCGTCGCCGCCGTGGGCGCTTCGGTGAGGACGGGGGCCATACCCCTATGATAACGGCGAAAGCTCTGCCGCCGAGATGCCTTTGGTACCGAGCCTGCCCTTAATATCGCCGGTAGTAGCCCCAGTAGGGATACGGGCGCACAACGACCGGGTACGGCGCGGGATACGCATAGGGGTACGGCGCGGCGACGTTAGCCGGTCGCTGCTGCAGCACCGGCTGCTGCGGAACGGACGCGGCCAGGCGCGCGGCTTCGTCGTAGCGCACCGGCTGTAC
>CAXTRW010000082.1:0-12015 GCA_964246765.1 uncultured Acidobacteriaceae bacterium
TGGTGGAGAGGGAGAGTTTTGTCGACGTGTGGCTTTTCCCGCCGGAAAAGCCACATCCAGCGATGCCGGCCGCTCTACCTGTGTACGAGAACCGCCCTAGCGCACCACGCGCCCATCGCAAATCGTCCAGCGCACCCGCCCCCGCATCGCCCAGCCGTCGAACGGCGTGTTCCGCGACTTGCCGCGCGACCGAGCGGCCTCAAAAGTCCACAGCGCGTCCGGGTCGAAAATCACCGCGTCGGCCGCCGAGCCGGGCGCGAGCGTCCCCACCCCAGCAAGCGAAAGCACCCGAGCGGGCGCGGACGAAACCAGCGCGAGCACCCGCGCAAGCCCCATGCCGTGCTCGCCGTGCAGAATACGCAGGGCCAACCCCAGCGCGGTTTCCAGGCCTGTAATCCCGTTCGGCGCGCGCTCAAACTCCTGCTCCTTCTCAAACGCGGCATGGGGCGCGTGGTCGGTCGCGATGCAGTCGACCGCGCCGTCGAGCAGTCCTTCCAGCATCGCCGCGCGATCGGCCTCCGCGCGCAAGGGCGGGTTCATCTTGGCGAGCGTGTTGTAGCCCTCGACCGCCGTCTCGTTGAGCGCGAAGTGGTGCGGCATCACCTCGCAGCTCACCCGCAGCCCTTCGCGTTTGGCCGCGCGCACCGCCTCCAGCGCCTTCCGCGTGGAAATATGCGCGACGTGCAGACGCGCCTCCACCCCTTCGCGGTCGCGCAGCCCGCGCACGAGCGCGATGTCCCGCTCGACCAGGCTTGACTCAGCCTCCACCGGCATCCCGCGCAGCCCCATCCGAAACGCGAGCGGGCCCGCGTTCATCGAGCAGCCGCCGGTCATGCGCGTGTCTTCCGCGTGCTGAATCACCACCAGGCCCGCCCCCGCCGCGGCCCGCAGCGCCTCGCGCATCGTCGCGTCGCCCAGAATAGGCTTGCCGTCGTCGCTCACCGCCGCCGCGCCGGCCGCGCGCAGGGCCGCGTAGTCCGTCAGCTGCTCGCCCAGGCTCCCCTTTGTCGCCGCCGCGATCGGAACCACCCGCACCGCCGCACCGCGCTCCGGCGCCTGCAGCCACCGCACCCACTCCGGCGTGTCGATCACAGGCACAGTGTTAGGCATCGCGCACACGGTCGTGAACCCGCCCGCCGCCGCGGCGCGCGTCCCGGTCGCGACCGTCTCCTTCCAACGCTGCCCCGGCTCGCGCAGGTGTACGTGCAGGTCGATCAGCCCCGGCGTCACCACCAGGCCTGTTGCATCCAGCACCTCCGCGCCGCCCGCGTCGAGCGTTCCCGGCTCGCCCACCGCAGCCACCCGCCCGTCCGCAAACAGCAGATCGCGCCGCGCGTCCATCCCGCTCGCCGGGTCCACCAGACGACCACCCCGAATCAACATGGCCCGGCTCCCAGCGCCCGCGCCACCAGCGCCATCCGCACCGCGACCCCGTGCCGCACCTGCTCCTCAATCAGCGAGCGCGGCCCGTCCGCCGTCGCGTCGTCCAGCTCCAGCCCGCGAATCATCGGCCCCGGGTGCATCACCCACAGCTCCGGATAGGCCGCCAAACGCTCCTCGTTCAACTGAAACTCCGCTCGGTACGCGTCGAGATCCAGGTGCAACCCGGCGAGCCGCTCGGCCTGGATCCGCAGCATCATCACCACCGTCGACCGCCGCAACGCCCGGTCCAGCGAGCGCTCAATCTCCAAGCCCGGGCCCATCTCCGCCGCGATCGCGGGCAGCAGCGGCGCCGGCCCGCACAGCACCACTCGCGCGCCCAAACGCGGCAGCAGCAGCGCGTTGGACCGCGCCACCCGGCTGTGCAGGATGTCCCCGCAAATCGTGACCGTCACGCCTTTCAGCGTGTCCGCGTCCACCGCAGCGCCGCCCAAGCGCAGCACCCGCAGCATGGTCCGCAGGTCCAAGAGCGCCTGCGAAGGATGCTGGTGCATGCCGTCGCCCGCGTTCAGCACCGGCAGCCCGGTCACCCGTTCCAGCAGGTACGGCGAGCCCGAAAACCCGTGCCGCAGGATGATCGCCTCAGCCCCCAGCGCCCGCAGCGTCAGGCCCGTGTCCTTGAGCGACTCGCCCTTCTCAATGCTCGACGACTTCGAGCTCACCAGCGTCGTGTCCGCCCCCAGGGCCTTAGCTGCCAGCTCAAACGAGGTCCGAGTACGCGTGCTCGACTCATAAAAAAGCAGCGCCACGCGCCGCTTCTTGAGCCGCCGCGCGCGCCGGAGCGGGTCTTCCGCTTCCAGCTCCCCGGCCAGCGCGAGCAGGGCGCTCACATCGGCGAGCGAAAGGTCCTCCACCCCGATCAACGAGCCGGGTACGCGCAACTTTAGACGCCCTCAGGAACGCGTTCAACGATCAGCACCTGCTCATCCCCGTCGATCTCGCGCAGCTTGACCTCGATGATCTCCTGCCGCGAGGTCTGCACCACCCGACCCGTAAAGCTCGCCTCGATCGGCAGCTCGCGGTGGCCGCGGTCGATCAACACCAGCAACTGCACCCGGTTCGGCCGCCCGTGCGCGAACAGGGCATCGAGCGCCGCGCGCGTGGTCCGGCCCGTGTACAGCACGTCGTCCACCAGCACGATGTTGCGCCCGTTCACGTCAAAGCCGATCTCCCCTGGATGCACCACCGGCCGCACATCATGGGTCGACAGGTCGTCGCGGTAAAACTCGATATCGAGCGCCCCCACCTCCACCGGCTGCTTTTCAATCCCCTCAATCAGCGCCGCCAGCCGAGCGGCCAACGGGACGCCCCGGCGCTTGATCCCGACCAGCCCCAGATTCGCCGCGCCGTGGTTTTTCTCAATAATCTGGTGCGCCAAACGCACCAAAGTGCGCTCGATCTCCGACGGCGACAGGATGCGGCCTTTTTCTCTCAGCGTAGCGGTCATAGGCGGAAGCTTCAGCATAACCCGGTTGTGCTGTTTAACGGCTAAAACTTAGCGATGCAGACCAGCCCGGCGATCATCAGTGCCGCCCCGATCAGCCGCCCCGGCCCGGCCGAGTGCTGCGGGTACCCCATCAGCGCGAAGTGGTCCATGGCAAGGGATGTGAGCGTGGCGGTCGTGACGGAGAGCACAATAAACAGCCCGGCGCTTACCTTTTGAGCGAACGCGAAAATCGCGATCGTGTAAGCGGCGCTCATGGCCCCGCCCAGCCACGACCACCATGGCACCGAGCGCCACTGCTGCGCTGTGGCCCAGCCGTGCTTTGTAAACGCCACGTACCCCGCATAGATCACCAGCAACGTGATGAGGCCGACCAGCTCCCCCACCACGGACGAGAGCGCCGGGTTGTGGAGCTTTCGGTTCAGTTCCGCGTTGCTGCCGGTCTGCAGCCCGCTCAGGACCGACGCCAGGACCACGAAAATGTAAACGAAAACCACAAAGCTCCCTTACACGGTTAAGGGCGGCAGCGCGGGTCCGCGCGTCGAATCGAGCCCCGTGACCGGCGGCAGCGCGACCGGCTTGCCGGAAGCCGCCGCCTGATAAATGGCGGCCATCAGCCTCTGGTCCTGCAGGCCTTCCGGGCCGCCCGTGCGCGGCTTGCGCCCGGTCCGCACACACTCGGCAAAGTGGTCGATTTCCAGCGCGAACTGGTTTGCTGGATTCAGCGAAAGCTCGCTCGCCGCGGTCGCGATGCCGTCCCGCCGATTCACCGTCAGCTTTTGCCCGTGATAGGAGTAGGCATTGTCCAGCCGCGCCCACGCCTCCGAGCCCATCACCGTCAACTGCCGAATCTCATGCGCGCTGTAGCTCGCCGTGCAACTCGCAATCACCCCCGAAGGAAACCGCAGCGTGAAGTTCACCACGTCCTCCACTTCTTTGAAGCGGGGGTCGTTCGCCGGCGAATACAGCTGCGCCGCGATCTCCACCGGCTCCTCGCCGAGCAGCGCGCGCACCGTATTCAGGTTGTACAGCCCGATGTCCGGCAAGGAGCCGCCGCCCGAAAGCTTTTTATCCAGCCGCCACTGCGACGGCGCCGCCATGTTCTGGGTCATGATCGAGTGGATCGGCCCCACCGTGCCCAGCTTGCCGGTCCGCGCCAAATCGAACAAATGGCGGTTGTAGTGCTCGTACTGGATCCGGTAGGCGATCATCAGCTGCACATGCGCCCGCTCGCAGGCGTCAATCATCGCCTGGCCGTCCGCGACCGAGACCGTCATCGGCTTCTCGCACAGCACATGCTTGCCCAGCTTGGCGGCGCGCTCGGTGTACTCGCGGTGCAACGCGTTCGGCAGCACCACATAGACTGCCTGCACGTCCGGGTCGTGCCCGAGCTCCTCCATGCGGTCGTAGGTATAGGTCTTTGCGATGCCGTACTGCGCCGCCACCGCCGCCGATTTCGCCGGGTCGCCGCTGACCAGCGCCGTGCAACGGGCGTGCTTCGCGCTGCCGAACGCGGGCAAAATCTCTTCGAGCGACAACCGCCCCAGGCCGACCACCGCGAAACCGACCCGCGACTTCACAGGATCCGCATTGGGCGGCCCGCCCGAAGGCAGCTCCGTCACCGCATGTTCGTTCACGAACTCGACCCGCGCTCCCTGCGCCATGCCGCGATCCACCGGCGCGACCGCCGGGCCGGCCTGGGCGTTAGCCGCCGCACTCACCAGCAGGGCGCCCGCGATCCCGCGCCCACCCTGCACCAGCAATGTCCTGCGGTCGATCGGTTCTTTCTCCACCATGCGCGGCGATACCTCTTTTTATGGGCTTGGATGCCGGGCATCCAACCAAGCCGGAATCGTGATTTTGATAGGAATGCGCACCTTTCGCCGCCTGACCGGGTTTCCTCCCACAGCAGAAGAGGCGAGGGCGCTCCGTTTTTCCCAAAAGGGCCAGACAGCCGCGAACGTCCCCCGAGCCATCCCACCTCTGCCGAAACGCGAACGCGAGAAAGAAGGATCGAAATGAAAAGCAACTGGATGTTGAAAACCGTCATGGGAGCGGCGCTGCTCTCAGCCGGCGGCTCGCTGGCCGTCGCGCAATACCAGGGCCAGTACGACGACCAGCACTGGGGCCGCGGTCCGCAAGGCTACAGCGACTACTACCATGAGGAGCCGGGCCGCCCGATGATGGGCGCGCGCCAAGGCTGGTCCGCCGGCTTAGCGCAGGGCCAGGACGACCGCGAGCATGGCCACAGCTACCGCCCCACCCACGTAGACACCTTTAAGCACGTGCCCGACTCCCCGGGCGGCTACCCGAGGGACCGCTTCAAGCAGGAGTACCGCGATGCATTTGTGAAGGGCTACTCGCGCGGCTACGGTCGGTAAACCCCGTCAGTCACGAACGCCAGCGCAGCGTTACGGGGCCGGCGAGCGGGTGCTTACCCGTAGCCTCCAGGCGCGCCTGCTTCAGAGCGAAGTACCACTTCGCGGGCCGGTCCGCATCGTCGATCAGCATCAGGCTCGGGTCGTATCGCAAGCCCCGGGCCTGCTCCACCATGGTCTGCCGGTCCTGGTCGACGAACCGCTTGCCGAACCATTTCGCGATCGCCGTTACACCGGGTACGGCGTAGAACACATTCCACGCCGCGAGCACGTCGATGCGACAGGCGCGGGTGGTAGTCGGCGTCACCGTAGTAAGGCTTGAAAACCACTTGGGCCCGCATCGAATCGTCTCGATACGCCGGTTAGGTAGCTGAAAATCGATGGTGGTGGTAATCGGCTCGCCGTAGACGCCCAGCAGCTTGTACGGAGCGGAGTTGCCCGAGGGCGCGTGCGCGGACATGCGAAAACCCTCCGGAATCGGCTCAAAATGCTTGGTTTTTTCGTGAATTGAGCCCTGTTTTCGCCACCACCAGCTCTGGTGCACAAACGGCCCGTGCGCCGGGTCCATCAACCCGATGATCCCGTGATCGACGTTGCAGGGCAGCTCCGCCGTGAGATGCGCGGAGCGGAACTTCGGCCCGAACTTGGGCGCTTCCGGCGCCGGCGGCAACTCGCCGAGGGCCGCCCGCACCCGTCCGGACCCCGGCTCCGGCACATACACCCACGCGTAGCCGTCGCGCTCCACGCAAGGGTACGCGGTGCCGTAAATGCGCCGGGGATCGAGCGTGTCGTGCGTGGTGAGCGAGGGAATCTCGGTACACTGCCCACTGACCGGCTCGAACTTCCATCCGTGGTACTTGCACGCCAGCGCTTCGCCGTCAAACCAGCCGCACGAGAGCGGAATGCCACGGTGCGGGCACAGGTCGCGCATCGCAAACAGGCTGCCGTCGCGCTTTCGGCCCAGCACCATGGGGATACCCAGCAGCAGGGTGGTGTGCAGGCGTTTGCCGCCGAGCGAGTGAGAGCGCGCCGCCGGGTACCAGTCGTCGTAGATCAGCGCGGTCGCCGGCCCCGGTCCGGCCTCCGCCGGGTCCTCGATCTGTGTGAGGGGTGAAAAAGCCATCGTTTTCAGTCTAAATTGCGCGCGTTTTCGCCCGTTTTCGACGCAAAAACGCGCTCCATTTTGCCCCCCGCGACGCGAAACCGCTCGCCCCGCCACTCCACCGTGTCCCCGGCCCAGCTCCAAACCCAGAGCGCCAGCTGCACGCAGTCCCGCATCGGCAGCAGCGCCAGATCGCGCAGCACCTGCGCATCCCCGAGCAAGCCGAACCCCACCAAACCCGCTACTGCCCGGCGCGCCGCCCCGGCCACGGCCAGCAAAAGCGCGCCGAAAGCGCCGAACCCCCGCGCGCAAAAAAACACGACGGCCCAGGGAACGGGCTGCGTAAAAATCAGCCCCGCGTAGCTCCACGGCCGCACGCCGCGCACCGTGCGCGCCCAGCGCGTCTGGTGCGCCCAAAAACCGCCGAAACCATAGGCGGGCACGGCGGTTGAGACCACTTCCGGGCTCAAAACCACGCCAAAGCCCGCCTCCGCCACCCGATGCCCCAGGTCGTGGTCGTCGGCCAGGACGTTGACCAGTGCTTCCAAACCACCCGCCGCCGCCAGAGCTTGTCGCGTGACCAACAGAGTGGATCCCAATCCGAACCGCAAGCCCCGGCCGGTGTAGCGAGCGGCGAGCACACCGGGAAAAAAATCTGTCGCGATGCCCAAAGCCTCCAGCCGCGAACTCAGGGTAGGACGGCCGGGCGGATGGGTGCGCCCGCGATAGCCGGCCGTGACCAGCCCGACTTTCGGGTGAAGAAATGGCGCCGTCACTCGCCGCAGATAGCGCGGGCCCGCCGCGATATCCGCGTCGCTGATGAGCACGTGGGCGTACCGCGCATGGGGCAAAAGCTGGGCCAGATTGCTGACCTTGCCGTTGGCTCCGAGCACCAGCGGGGTTTCGAACACTTCGATGCGCATCGAAGGGAACTCCGCCGCAAGCGCCTGTATGCCCGGCACGGCGGGGTCGCCGAGTGAGCGTACCGCGACCAGCAGTTCCACGTCCGCGGGATAGTCCTGCGTGCAATGGCTCCGCAGCGCGTCGAGCATTCCCGGGTCAATTCCTTGAACGGGCTTCAGAATGGAAACCGGCGGAGGGTCCGGGTGCTCGCCGCGCGAGCTTCGGGCAAAATCCCGCGCGGCCCATAAGGCCAGGGCGCAGTACAAGACGCCGACCCCGGCTAGCAGCCCCGTTGCCCCTGTCGCCAGCGAGAAAACTGTCTCCACACGCTCCAGTTTACGGGGGGCGCATCTCACCGCCGAGATTCGCGAAGGAACCTCGACCATGCTTCCCGCCACCAACCTGCTGCTGCACGGCAACCGCAGCGACGGCCTGCCCACGTTCGTGCTGCTGCACGTGTTCGGCCTGGCTCGGCGCGAGTGGCTGGAAACCAGTCTTGCGCTGGCCCAGCAATATCGCGTGATTTCCATCGACACGCCCGGCTTCGGCGAGGCCCGCGACGTGAAAGGCTACTCGGTCGCCGAAATGGCGGACGCTTTTGCCCTGAGCATCGGCCAGCTCAGGCTTGACCGCTGGATCCTGGTGGGTCATTCCATGACCGGCAAAGTCGCTGCCGTGCTCGCGAGCCGCGGCCTGCCGGGACTGGAACGGCTCGTTCTGCTCACCCCTTCGCCCTTGGGACCCGAGCCGATGGCTCCCGAAGCGCGGGCCGCGATGCTGGCGCAGGCCGCTCCCACTCGCGCGGATGCGGAAAGCTACATTCGCGAAAACAGCGCGCTGCCGATCCGCCCTGACGTGTTCGAGCGGTCCGTCGAGGACCGGATGCGCGCCAACCCGGCGGCCTGGCGGGCCTGGCTCGAGCATGGCAGCAAGGAGGACTGGAGCGGACGTGTTGAAGCGCTCTTCCTGCCGACCATGGTCATCGCCGCCGAGAAAGATAGCTCGCTCGGCCCCGCTGTGCAGAAGCGGCTAACGATTCCCTTTTACCCGCAGGGCCGCCTGGAAACCATCGCCGGCTGCGGGCACTTGGTTCCGCTGGAAGCGCCGGAACGACTGGCCGGCTGCCTGCGCGAGTTCGCTGGGCGGTAGAGGACTTGTGCTTATCGGTGCACAGTTCCAAACGAGGCTCTTCGCTTTCGCGAAGGAGAACCCACGTCTCAAAGTCGAGACCTGGGGCGCCCGCATTGTTTATTGAACGATGAAACCACGTTCAATAGGTTCCGAAAGACTATCGACAGCTACTCGTAGCGCAGCGCCTCGATCGGGTTCAGCGTGGCCGCTTTCCAGGCCGGATAAATCCCGAAAACCAGCCCGATCAGGCATGAAACGCTGAATGAAATCGCGGTCCAAAGGGTCGACATCGCTGCCGGGAGCGCCGAAACTAGCGCGTGAATGGCAAACGTGACCGCGCCGCCGAACACGACCCCCAGCAGGCCGCCCAGCGCGCACAGGGTCACCGCCTCGGCCGTGAACTGCAGCAGGATTCCGTTGCGGGTCGCGCCGATCGCCTTGCGGACGCCGATTTCGCGGGTGCGCTCGGTCACCGAAACCAGCATGATATTCATCACGCCCACCCCGCCCACCATTAATCCCACGCTTGAAACCGCGATCATGAATATGACGAGGCCGCCGGTGAGCTGGGTCCACAGCCGCACGATCGCCTCGGGGGTGAAGATTTCAAAGTCGTCATCCTTTTGCGTCGGCACCCGGCGCTCGACCCGCAGCTGCGTCCGGATTTCGTCTTCCACCAGGTCCTTGTTCTTGGCTTCGTCGTAGCGGACGGTAATCCACACGTCCTTTTGGTCCGGCATCAGTTTGCGGAAGGTGTTCAGCGGGAAGGTAGCCATGTTGTCATTCGGGTTGGGCCCGCTCCCGAACAGGCCTGCTTTTTTCGCTTGCACCCCGATGACCGTAAACAGCTCCCCCTTGATGGTCACTTCCTTGCCGATCGGGTCCACGTTGCCGAACAGCTTGTCCGCGGCGTCGTAGCCCAGCACTACCACGTTGTCGCGGCGCTGGTCCTGCTGGCCCGTGAAGTACGCGCCCTTGATCAGCGGCTGATCCACGGTCTCGGGCAACTCGTCGGTGTCGCCTTGCAGGGTCGTGTTCTGGATAGACTTGCCGCGAAACTTGATCGACTCCTGCCCCGGGCCGCCGTTTGCGTCTGCGTATTGCAGCCCCGGGTCGACCGAAACCACATGCGGAAGGGTCCGCATTGCGAGGGCCTCCTCGACCGTGAGCCGGCGCCGGGCCAGCAGCTCGGGCGTGGGCCGCACGCCAACCGGCAGGTGGAAGACAAAGATCGAGTTGCTGCCGAACGAGTCGGCGAAACTTGAAACTTTGTTATTGAGCCCGGTGATGATGGACGAGATGATGATCACGGTCGAGACGCCGATGATCACGCCCAAGATTGTCAGCAGCGAGCGCAAGCGATTGGCGCGAAGCGAGTCGAGCGCCATCCGCAGGGTTTCCCCGGTCTTGCCGAAGTTCATAGCTCGGACCTCAGGGCGACGATGGGGTCCAATCGCGCGGCCTTGCTCGCCGGGTACACCCCGAAGAATACGCCCACGCCGGTGGCCACCAGCAGCCCCGCGACAATTGACCAATAGCTGATCTGGGCCGGCCAGCCGACCGCCATGGAAATCAGCAGCGACAAGCCCGCGCCGATCGCGACCCCGATCGCCCCGCCGATCGCCGACATGGTCGCCGACTCCACGATGAACTGCAGCAGGAGGTCCGCGCGGCGCGCCCCCAGCGCCTTGCGAATGCCGATCTCGCGCGTCCGCTCGGTCACCGACACGAGCATAATGTTCATGATCACAACGCCGCCGATCACGAGCGAAATGGACGCGACCCCAACCAGCACCATGCTGAAGCTCGATGAAATGCTCTTCCAAAGCGACACCAGGGAGCCATTGCTCTCGATGGTGAAGCTGTCCTCCGCGCCCACACGGTCGCGCCGGAGCATCCGGAAGATCGCCCGCGCCTCGTCCGAGGCTTCTTCCATCCCCGACGGGCCGCCGCCGGCCTTGATAAAGATGGTGAGCGACTGGTGCATCCCGTGCGAGTTGCGGTAGGCGCTCAACGGCACGTCGACATAATCATCCTGACTCTGCCCCAGGGTGGTTCCCTGGCGTTGCCCCTGGCCCACAATCGTATATACGTCGCCGTCGACCCGGATTTCCTTGCCGATGGGGTTCGCGCCGCCCAGCAGGTGGTCGACCACATCATAGCCCACGATGGCCACGTGCGCGCCGGCCTTTTCATCGGCCTCGGTCAGCTCGCGCCCGGCGACCACGATGAGGTCGGTCATCTGCTGCATGGAGGGCGTCCAGCCCTGGATGTTGGTGCCGGTGCTCGACTTGGTGCGGTATACGACCTTGCCGCCGGTGTTGAGCTGCGCCCCGGCGAGAGCGCACTTGCGGCACTCATCGCGGTACTCCTCGAACTGCTCGTACGTAAGGTCCTTGCGCCGGTTGAACTTCAGGAAGCTTGCGTAGTCGAAGATTACCGACGGCCGCTTGCCGACCGTGACCACATCCGCGCCGTGGCCGGAAATTTTGGTAGCGACATAGTGATTGGCGCCGTTGACCAGCGTGATCACCGTGATGACCGCGGCCACGCCGATGACCATGCCCAGCAGGGTCAGCACGGTCCGGAGCTTGTTGGCCCAGAGCGACTGCACGGCGATGCGGATTGACTCGGTCCACTGCATGGGAGGGGTGCAACTGGGAGTGAGTGTAGCAGCGCGCCCGGTTTTCCACTCCGCGCTTTCTTACGCGAATGTTAAGCCCATGCCCAATATGGGAAAAAGCCGCCCCCGAAAGGGCGGCTTTTTCCCGCGAGCAGCCTGTAAGCCGAATTCTGTCCGGGGGCGAAACCCCCTGGACGGCCATTCCTCTAGGCCTGCCATTGCTGACAGGCTCCAGCAACCTACCCGGAGGTTTCCGCCGGCCCGCTCTTGCGAGCGGAACCGTGGCTCCCGTCGGCGCGCCGGGCCTGCACGCACAGCGGCCGTGGAGCCGAGCCGCTGTTCCCTCCCTATTTGGTCTTGCTCCGTGTGGGGTTTACCCTGCCTCCGCCGTTGCCGGGGGAGCGGTGCGCTCTTACCGCACCTTTTCACCCTTACCCCTGTTCCGCTTGCGCTCGACGAGGGGCGGTATCTTCTCTGTGGCACTGGCCGTCTCGCGGCCTTGACGCCGCGATCCCGGACGTTATCCGGCACACTGCCCTGCGGAGTTCGGACTTTCCTCCCCCCTCGACTCGCCCGAAGGCTCGTAGAGGGCGGCGGCCGTCCAGCTGCCCGCACTGTTATCCTACGCGGGTTTCACGGTTGGGTCATGTGCGGGGTCCGGCTCCGGCGACGCGGGGTCGTCCGGCTTGAGGTAAAAGCGTGCACACTGTTCCCGTAACACGCCGGAAACGATCTCGATGTCGTCCCGGTATGCGCCCGCGACCAGGTCCTCGGTATTTCGGAGGCGCTCGGCGAAGTAGTGCTCGTGGACGTCGGCCCGGCCGGCGCCGTAGACGATACGCGAGATGCCGGCCCAGAGGCAGGCCGCGGTACACATGGCGCAGGGCTGCAGGGTACAGTACAGGGTGAAGCCGGCCAGCGAGAGGGTTGCGCGCTGGGCGCACAGGCGGCGGATCGCGACCATTTCGGCGTGCGCGGTGGGGTCGCGGCGCAT